>JAIEMG010000068.1 GCA_019752375.1 Gemmataceae bacterium
GGACCAGAAGGCTTGTCGTATGGTCCCTGACTCCTGACTCCTGACTCCTGACTCCTGACTCCTGGCTACTAACTACTCTCCCCTAGTGCTCGCAATAGTCAATGATCCGCGCCACTTCGGTACGCAGGTCGCGTCGATGGATGATGCGGTCGATGAAGCCGTGTTGCAGGAGGAATTCGCTGGTCTGGAATCCCTCCGGCAGCTCCAGGCGCACCGTGTTCCAGATGGTGCGCTTGCCGGCGAAGCCGATCAGGGCGCCGGGCTCGGCCAAGGTCATGTCGCCCTGCAGGGCAAAGCTGGCTGCGACGCCACCCATGGTCGGGTTCGTCAGGATTGCGATGTACAGGCCGCCGGCCTGATCGTAACGGCCCAGGGCCGCGGAAATCTTGGCCATCTGCATCAGCGACAGGATGCCTTCCTGCATGCGGGCGCCGCCGCCGGAGCCGCTGACGAAGATGAGCGGCAATTTCAACCGCGTCGCCGCTTCGGCCGCGCGGGTCAGCTTCTCGCCGACCACCGAGCCCATACTGCCGGCCATGAAGGCGAAGTCGGTCACGCCGAAGATGACGGGTCGGCCGCGGACGTAGCCCTTGCCGACGATGGCCGCATCGGGCATGCCGGTCTTGGCCTGCTCCGCCTTGAGGCGATCGGCGTAATAGACGCGGTCCTTGAAATTCAGCTCATCGCGCGGCCGGAGATCGGTGAACCACTCCTCGAAGCTGTCTTCGTCGAGCAGCTGGCGGATGCGCTCGCGGGCCGGCAAGTGAAAGTGGTAATCGCATTCCGGGCAGACGTGCAGGCGCGATTCCATCTCCTTGCGAAAGATGGTCGCCTTGCACTGGGGGCAGCGAATCCACAGCCCCTCGGGCACGCCGCGCTTCGGCCGCATCGATTGCACACTCGACATTTTGTTCGGCGACTCCATCGCCCGCCCTTCCTGATCTCGCCTCGCGAATGGTTCTGAGGCGGGAATGTCTAATGTCCAAGGACGAATGACGAAACAATGACCAATTCCCAAATCCGGCGACGTCGTTGGGAGGCATTCGGATTTGGGCATCGCTCGGTCACCGGGCCATCCCCTTGAGACACCACCGGCCCGATGGCTTGCTGACCGGGCCGGGCGCCTACATTTCAACCGCAATTGCCAAAAGCGTCAAGACTTATTGCCGATCGTCGATCTGAGCCAGGGCAGCGAACGGCGTGCCCTCGACGTATTCGAGGAATGCCCCGCCGCCGGTGGAAACGTGCGTCACCTTTTCGGCCAGGCCGAACTCCTCGACGGCCTCCGCCGTCTCGCCGCCGCCAACGATGGTCACCGCTTTCGACGCAGCCATCGCCGCGGCGACGGCGCGCGTGCCCTTGCTGTACGGCTCGTCCTCAAATTTGCCCATCGGACCGTTCCAGACTACCGTGCCGGCCTTCTGAATCTCGGCGCCGTAGGACGCGATCGTCTTCGGGCCAATGTCGACGCCGATGCCGCCGTCGGGGATGCCGCCCTCGATCACGCGTGCCGTCTGCGGTGCATCGATCTTGTCCACGACCAGGTGATCGACTGGCAGCACGATCTTGCCCTTGCCGAGTTCGAGCAGTTCGCGGGCCACGTCGAGCTTGTCGGCTTCGACGCGCGAGCCGCCGACGCCGACGCCCTGGGCCTTCATGAACGTGTAAGACATGGCGCCGCCAATCAGCACCTTGTCCACGAGAGAAAGCATCTTCTTGATGAAGCCGATCTTGTCGGAAACCTTGCCGCCGCCGAGGATGCCGAGCAACGGCCGCAGCGGCTGGGAGAGCAACTGGGCGAGGATGTCGAGCTCCTTGGCGACAAGGAAGCCGACGACGCGCGGCCTGCCCGCCATCGCTTGCGGCACCGCAACCATCGATGCATCCTTACGATGGCAGGTGCCGAACGCGTCGTTGACGTAAACGTCGCCCAATGACGCGATCTGCAAGGCGAAATCGGCGTCGCCTTTTTGCTCGCCCGGATGGAAGCGCAAGTTCTCCAGAACGAGCACTTCACCGGGCTTGAGGGCCTGGGCAGCGGACTTCGCCTGGCCGCCGACCACTTCATCGACTTTGTGTATCGTTGTGCCGAGCAGTTCGCGCAGTCGAGCGGCGACGCCATCGAGCTTGAAGACGGCGTCTTTCTTGGGATCGCCCTTGGGACGTCCCAGGTGACTCATGACGATGGCAGAGGCGCCGGCATCGAGGACGTGTCGAATCGTCGGCAACGCACCGCGGATGCGGCGATCGTTGGTAATCTTGCCCGTGTCGTCCTGCGGGACGTTGAAATCGACGCGGATCAGGACGCGCTGGTTGGGCCGAATTTTCAGATCTGCGAGAGTCGATTTTGACATGCCGAGCCACCAACTCAAATTGGGTCAAACAAGGAGCGCCAATCGCTGATTGATCTTCTCTTCGGCGAAAACCAGAAACTCTTCAAGGCTGTCGCCAGGAAATGTGGTGATGGCACCCATCAACCCGACGTTGGCTTCTTGCGCCAGATCCAGTAGGGAAAATGCAGCAAACGATTGCGCACGCCGCTCCGCAATCTGTAAAGCCATCCGCAGACAGGTGGCGGAGATAGTCCGGGCGCCCATCTCATCTCCCGCGCGATACCTGGCCAAGGCATCCGCGAACGACGAAGACTCACAAATTGGTTGCTCGGCAATGATACGTCGGTAGACTTCGAGGGCGTCTTCCACAGCGAGGTCCTCCTGCGAAAAACGACTTGGCGACGGTTGTGCAGCCACACAGCGACAGGCCGTTCGGCCCCAGGGACCGCCTACGAATTGACAACGCCCACCTTGGCGGCGGCAGGTCAAGTCGAGACATTCACCCCACGGGCCAGGCGACTAGGCACAGGCGCTCATTGCATTGTACCATTCCGAGAGACGCCTACCTGTCCTTGCCCACCATGAACCGCAACAGATCGACGCAGCGGTTCGAGTACCCCCACTCGTTGTCGTACCAGCTCACCAGCTTGAAGAAGCGGCTGTTGAGCTCGATACCGCTGCCGGCGTCGAAGATGCTCGACGACGGATCGTGGATGAAGTCGCCGGAGACCACCTCGTCGCCGGTGTAGGCGAGGATGCCCTTCAAGTACGTCTCGCTCGCCTTCTTCATCGCGGCGCAGATGTCCTTGTAGCTCGTCTCCTTCGTCGTGCGCACCGTGAGGTCCACGACGGAGACCGTCGGCGTCGGCACGCGGAAGGCCATGCCGGTCAGCTTGCCTTTCACCTCGGGAATCGCCAGGCCAACCGCTCGTGCGGCGCCGGTGCCGGAGGGGATGATGTTGATCGCCGCGGCCCGGCCGCCCTTCCAGTCCTTCTTCGACGGGCCATCCACCGTCTTCTGCGTCGCGGTGTAACTATGGACCGTCGTCATCAGGCCTTCGTCGATGCCGAAGCCTTCCTTCAGCAAGACGTGGACCACCGGCGCCAGGCAGTTCGTCGTGCAGCTGGCGTTGGAGATGATGTTGTGCTTGGCGGAATCGTACTTCTCGTTGTTGACGCCCATGACGATGGTGATGTCTTCGCCCTTGGCGGGGGCGCTGATGATCACCTTCTTGGCGCCGGCGTTGATGTGGCCCTTCGCCTTCTCCGCCTCGGTGAAGAGGCCTGTGGATTCGATGACGTATTCCACGCCAAGTTGCTTCCACGGCAACGCTTGCGGCCCTTCCTTGACGGCCAGGCACTGAATCTTGTGGCCGTTGACCACCAAGACGTCGTCCTCGGCGACCGACGGCGACGACTTCTCCGGGCTGACGGTGCCGTTGAAGCGTCCCTGCGTTGAATCATACTTGAGCAGGTATGCAAGGTTGTCCGCCGGCACCAGGTCATTGACGGCAACGACGTCCAGCGTCTTGCCAAGCAGACCCTGCTCGACCAGGGCACGGAAAACCAGTCGGCCGATACGGCCAAAGCCATTGATGCCCACTTTCACTGCCATCGGAAGCTCCTTCGCTCGTATGTCAGATGCGGTGGGCCAGACACTCTTGTCTGGCCAGCCAGACAAGAGTGTCTGGCCCACCGGACAATCTCAACGGAACGCTGATAGCCGACGAAACTCCGCATCCATACCGTATGAAATATGGTTTTGCCGGCTTCTGGTCGAGGGGTGACAGCCGTTTCGGGTTGTACCGGCACCGATTCCTTCCGGCTGATCGCTGACTGTTGAAAGCTGAGAGCTTCATGGACCCGATTCGCGTGGCGGTGACGGGAGCGGCGGGCAACGTGGCCTATGCGATGCTCGCCCGTCTGGCGTGTGGGGAAGTCTTTGGTCCCAATCGCAAGGTCATCCTGCAATTGCTGGAAATTCCGCAGGCGATGCAAAGCCTCGAAGGCGTCGCCATGGAGCTGGACGATTGCAGCTTTTCCATGCTTCAGGATATCGTCGTCACCGACGATCCCAACCGCGCCTTCCGCGACTGCAACTGGGCACTGCTGGTCGGCTCGTTCCCGCGCAAGAAGGGCATGGAGCGCAAGGAGCTCCTCAGCATCAACGGCGGCATCTTCGTCGGCCAGGGCAAGGCGCTGGCAGCCAACGCGGCCAAGGACGTGCGCATCCTCGTCGTCGGCAACCCGTGCAATACCAATTGCCTGGTCGCCTACAACAACGGCCGCGACATCCCCGCCGAACGCTGGACCGCCATGACGCGCCTCGACCACAACCGCGCTCAGAATGCGCTCGCAAAGAAGGCCGGCGTCGGCAACGAGGAAGTGACCCAGGTCACCATCTGGGGCAACCACAGCAACACGCAGTATCCCGATTTCACCAACGCCCGCATCCAGGGCCAGCCGGCCACGCGCGTCATCACCGATCGCAACTGGCTGGAAAACACCTTTGTGCCCCAGTGCCAGAAGCGCGGCGCCGCGGTGATCGAGAAACGCGGCCTCAGCTCGGCGCTCTCGGCCGCCAACGGCGCCATCGATCACGTCAAGAGCTGGCTGCATCCAACGCCGGCGAATGACTGGGTCAGTGCCGCGGTGATCTCGAAGGGCGAGTACAACGTGCCGGCGGGATTGGTCTTCAGCTATCCGTGCCGACGCGATCAGCAGGGCGTCTTCCGCGCCGTGGAAGGACTGAAGCTCGACGAATTCGGGCAGAAGAAGTTTGAAGCGACTCTGAAGGAGCTACAGGACGAGCGCGAAGACGTGCGCGACAAGCTTTCGAGCTGAGGACGTTCGCCGCTTGCGGCGTAGCACAGGTGCTACGCCGCAAGCGGCGATTTTTTTATTGCGCCTGTAACGACTCGGTCCAGCGCGGCGTCAGATCGACGACGGACGCCTTGCCGGGATCGTAGGCGAACTCGCTTTCGGCCAACGGTTGACCGCACACCGGGTTACGAAACTCCATCTGAAAAATCAGACTGTCGCCGGGCCGACGCGTCGTCGGTCCCCACCACTCCACGCGATGCACCCAGTTCGAGTGCCGATCCACGAACACCCGGCACTGGCGCGGAAAGAACGCGGGCCAGGCGCGGTCGGCGGGCGGAGCAGCCCAGGCGCCGGTCAGCAACTCCACATCGTGCTTGGACCAGCGAACCGCGTCGCGCCGGGAAAACGTGACCTGTTGACGCAAGCTGCGCAAGAGCGGCGCCACGCCCAAGAAAAATTGCGTGTCATAGAACTCGCTGCGTGCCGCGGCCGATTCTGGGGCCTTCATTGCCTCCAGTACCGCACTCAATTGCACCTTCGACACGCGTGGCTTGGTTCCCGCCACCTCCTCGACTTGCCACAGGATCCGTCCGTCGCTGATGAGCTGAAACTGGCTCGTGGATCGATCGCGGCGCACTTGCAGGTTCAAGCGCAGCCGGTGAGCGGGGCCGCCCAGGTAAGTGCCCTCGGCCTGGAAGTTCACGGGAGGCACGCTGACTTGCTGCCAGAGTTGCGTCTTGACCCAGGGTTGTGCCTCCGACGAAAGCGCGGCGATCGCGCGATCCAGGACCGCGACGGCAGCAGGGTCGGCGCGGACGGGGAAGATCGGCTCGGGTGCCGTCGGATCCGCGACCACGGGTGACTGGAGCGACAGGGCGCCGGAGAAGAAGACGGTCAAGCTTGGCAACACGAGCAAGGGGAGGAAACGGTAGAGGCGCATTGGTAAGCTTTTCCGGATTTGTCGAAAGTTCCGACCGTGCACGCGCCGACTATATCTCGGACGGAGCGAAGGCAAAAGGCGAACCGGCCGAAGGAGTGCGTATGAAGCGTACCGCGATCATGTTCGGGCTGCTGGCCGTCCTGGGCGGCTGCATGTCGGCCGAACGCGGCCCCAACATGGCTGGCATGCGCGCTGGCCGGTGTTGCGGTGGCGGCGGCGGCAGTCCTCCCAATGTGCCGGGCGTTCAGGGGCCGTGGGGCACGCCGGTGGCGATGGCGTATCCCTACTCGGCCAAGCCGCCCGCCGGCGCGGACCTGGCCCGTCAGATGATGGCCAACAGCGTGCCGCTCGACCTGGTCGCGCAGCAGCAGAAGGCCTTGCCCAAGGACATCGTGCAAGCCAGCGCTGCCGGCATGACCGGCGATCCGGGCGTCGTTCAGGCGGGCTACACTGCCTATCCGGGCGCGCCTTCGGGCATCCAGCGCTGCAGCGGCAACGAGTTGCAAGGCTCCATGCCCCCCGCTCCCGGCATGATGGCGCCTCCGGGCGTGCCGATGGGGCCGCCGCCGATGGGACCGGGCGGTATCATGCAAACGCACGGCAGCATGCCGGTGCCGGCCATCCCGGGCGCGGTCGCGGCGGTCGGTGCGGGCTTCGGCGCCGGGGCGTGCGGTCCGGCGGCCCCGGCATCGAAGCGTACCGAGATTCGCTTCGCCGCGCCTTCCGGCATGAAGGTCGCGTGGTACGGCACGGGCCCCGATGGGCGGCCCGGCTTCGGCAGCAACCAGATTGAAGTGCCCGGACGCTACAACTTCCTCCAAGGCGCCATCTATCGCCTCAAGCTGAGCGACATCGCCAATCGGCCGGGCGTCGATCTCTATCCGACGCTGGAAGTGGTGCCGTCGAGCTTCAAGACCGATGCCTTCATTGCCCATAGCGCGGTGCCGGTCCACTTCACGGATGAGGACTTCGACCAGGTGGCGGCCGGCAACTACCTCGTGAAGGTCATCTATCTGCCGTTCCCGCAGTACCAGGACATCGCGACGACGGGACCGGATGAGATCGTCAGCTCGCGTCTGGAGCCGGGCGTCGATCCGATTCAAGAAGCGCTCAAGCGCGGCAACATCCTGCTCGTCGTGCGTCTGGGAAATATCGACCTGGAAGCGCCGAATACGCCGCCGATGGACGCTCCTCCGGGTGGCATGGCAGGTGCTCCGATGATGCCAGGCGGTCCGATGATGCCAGGCGGCCCAATGATGGCTGGCCCGGGCAATGGCCCGATCATGCTGCCGCCGGGTGCGCCGCTGCCTCCGGGTGCGGTGCCGGTGCCCGCGATGCCCGCCAAGCAGGCGGCGCCGCCGGCCAAGCCCGAGGGCCCGATCGGCAGACTGCCCGACGTCAATCCCGTCCAGCAGGTGAAGTACACGCCGGTGACGCCCGCCCAGCTCGCGGGACAGGGAAAGTAATGCTTGTCCATAATCCGCGAGCCTCCGGCGAGTGCGAAGAACGCGCTCGCCGGAGGCTCTCTGCACAACGGTCCGATTACCACTACAGCGCCGCTTTGCACTTCAGCCTTGAGGCGTAATGACGAATGACGAAGAACGAAAGCAGGATTCGTCATGAATGTCTGTAGCCGCAGGCTTCAGCCTGCGGAAGTGCGTCGCAGGGCCGGCAGTCGCCACTCCGCAGGCTGAAGCCTGCGGCTACAGATACGGACGCCGATCCTTCCCGTGGACGTAGCGTTGTAGAATTAGGCATTGGTGCGTTTGCATCCCGTTCAATTCGGCGCTGTAGTATTAGCCGGTTCACTCATCCGGAGGAGCGCATGACGCGGCACTTCCGACTCGCCACGCTGATTTTCTTGTGCGCGACGGCAACGGCCGCTGCCATGCCGCCCTGCGGGCCAGCCTGTCCACCGCCAGGACCGGCACCGGCACTGTTCACACGCATTTATGGGCCGACCGGCAGCAAGGCGACCTTTTTCCAGTGCGGGGACGCACGCGAGTTCGACACACCGGTATCCATCGGGCTGCGCCCCGGCTACGTCTATCGCTTCAAGCTGAGCGGCTTCGAACGCTATCCGAACCTGGCACTTTATCCCACGTTCGAAGTGATTGGCACGCTGAAGATGCCGCCGCCGTTGCTCGGGGCCAATTTCCCGGTGCCGGTAAACTTCACGCAGGAAGACATCGACAAGGCGCTCAACGGCGTCTTTATCACCAAGGTCTTTGTCCTCGAAGATCCGGAGAAGGCGCCAGCGGTGCAGACCAAGCCCGAACAGCCGCTCGAATCCGAGGTGCGCAACGAACGCGAAATCATGGCCGCCGCCCGCGAACGTGGCCGGCCGTTGCTGATCGTCCGCTTTGGCGAACGGCAAGCCACGCCGCCGGAGTTGGCGGCCAAGTCGGTCCCGGGCACGATGCTGCTGCCGGGCGATCCATGCCTGGGCCCGCCCGCGCAGCCGCCGGCAATCCCGTGGGCCTGCGTTAGCCTGTACGAGCCGCTCCTCGGTCCGAAACCGCTGGTCGAAGAGTGCATGCACGATGGCGGCGATATCGGCGCTCCCGTCGGCTTCGGTCCGGACGGCCAGCTGCACGGCCTGGACCCATCCGACACGGTGGCCGAATACGTGGATAGCTGCGGCCGGAAGCGCATCGCGATCTCCAACCGCGTCTGTGTCTGCGTGCCGCGCTTTGCCATCGTGCGCACCGAGCTGATGCCGCTGGGTTACGACATGATCCTGGGCGTCGCTGCGACCACGGTCAATCAGCCCCCGTACCTGGTTGCTCATCGGGTGCCGAGCATCATCGCTCAGCAGGTGCAGCAGCCGGAAGCCGTGCTGACGCGCAAGCGACCCAGCGTCCTGACCGAGACCCAGGGATTGATCGCCATCGAGCAACTCTATGGCACCGGCCTGGTGATCGGCGAGCAGGGCGGCCAGGTGGTGATCGGCACTTGCAAGCACGTCGCGGAGAAGCCGCCATGCCCGATGGTGCTGTGCAAGACCGTCGATCGCAAGGAAGCCCAGATCGGCGACGAGGTGACATTCACGCTGAAATACACCAACCCCGGCGGCCAGCCGATCACCAACGTCATCGTGTCTGACAGCTTGACGGCGCGGCTGGAGTACGTGCCGGGCAGCGCCAAGTCGGAACGCGAGGCGACATTCACCGTGCTGGGCAACGAAGTGGGATCGCAGGTCCTGCGCTGGGAGATCGGTGAAACGTTGCTGCCGGGACAGAGCGGAACCGTGACCTTTCAGGTACGGATTCGTTAAATACCTGGCGAGCCGGGAGCGTCAGCGACCGGAGTTCTTCAAGCATTCAGAAGCCTAAAGAACTCCAGTCGCTGACGCTCCCGGCTCAGCAGGGTATTCGCCCATCGCTCGCGGCCGCAATAGCACGTAGGCTGCAAACAAGGTCGGAGCCATCCACCAGAACTCATACTCGCTCCGCTCCATCACGTTCATCGCCAACGCGGTGCCATTCACCGCGCCGTGAAACAGCAGTGCGCACACCTGCACCGTGCGGCGACGATCCACAAGTCCAATTGTGACGTGCAGGATCGGCACCAGCCAGATCGTCAGATCGTAGGCCCAGCCGTAGGGCGCGGAGAGGTAGGTCACGCACAGCAGCAACGGCATCCGCCGGGTCCAGTCCCAACTGGCGCGGTGACGCCGATATTCCCATGCCAGCCAGGCGATCCCCACCATCATCGGGACAAACTGCAGCCAGAAATACTGGGTGCCGATCAGCACGCGCAGCAACGAGCCGAATGTGGGGGAGATGCCTTCGCGCGGCGGCCGTTCCTTCCACGCGATCAGGTATTGCTGCATCACGGGCGGATTGATGACAGACACAAATGCCAGCAAGGCGAGCACAGTGGCCGTCGCTGCCAGGAATGTCGACCAGCGACGGCGATCCACGGACCAGACCAGCAAGGCCAACCAGAAGAGGAACGCCATCTGCGGCTTGATCGCGGTCACGCCGGCGAAAACGCCCGCGAGGATTGCACGGTCCTGCTTCAGGAACCAGAGGAAGCCGACGAAGCCGGCCAGCACGATGGGGGGTGTCTGTCCCAGGCCCAGCGACTGGAGACACGGGTAATACGTGAACGCGATCAACCACGACAGCCAGCGCTTATCGCGTGCCCCACCATAGAGGTCCCAGATCATCGAGGCGCCCACGGCCAGCAGGACGACTTCCATTGCCCCCCACAGCCAACGGGCGGTCGGGAAGCTCAGCCAGCCGAACGGCTGCACCAGGGCCAAAAACCACGGCGGCGGCCAGGGCATGATCGCGTCGGGAAGTTCCGGGTCAATGGCACGCTGAAGCGGTAGCTGCTCTTCGAGCGAATAGGGATTGCCGCCGCTGCGGTTGAGGACGGCGCCGGCCCAGAAGCAGCCGAAATCCTCCACCTTGAGTGCGGCGGGATTGAAGAGCAGATCGCGCTGCCACCAGATGAGTGCGACGACAAGGACAACGAGGACGGCACTGCGCACGGTGGTCGGAAGGGATTGGCGCTGCAGCCAGGCGGGCTTCATGGTGTTCCCGTGTTGCCCATCAGGTAAGCGCGCAGGTCGATGAAGACCTGGTCGCAGCGTGCGTGCCACTCCGCATCCTCGGCGGCATTATGGCCGACGACGGTCAGCACGACCGTGATGTGCAGCTTGTTGCCGCGCGACGTGTCGGCTTGTTGCAGCCGCAGCTCCATGTCGATCTGGCCCGCCTTGGTGAACCCGAACCAGGAAACGCCCGGCGCCTGGTAAATGCTGCCGCGCTTGCCGAGCCGGACGCGGATCAATCCTGGCGTGCTCTCGACGACCGCGCCGCCGGCGTCCTGCACGAAGCCGCGCAGCTTGTAGACGGCAATCTTCTCCGGCATCCATGCTTCCAGATGATGGACCACGGCACGAGGATCGTAATTCTCCGCCGGCCGCGCCGGCGTGACGGGCTTTTCCAGCTGCGCCCGCGGGTGCTCGGGCGGCAACTCATCATTCAGGGCCTTCTCGACGTGGGCCAAGGCCGTCTCGTAGCGCTCGGCCAGGTCGCGGGCGCTTTGGGGGCGATCCTTGGGATCCTTTGCCAGGCAGGCGTTGACCACGGCTTCAATGGTGGGCGGCACCCAGTCGCGAGCGCCGATCTCGTCAAACGACGGCGGCGGTTCGGTGGCATGCGCCAGCAAAATGTCCATGGTCGAGCGCCCCGCGAAAGGCAGTCGGCCCGTCAGCATCTCGTACATGATAATGCCGACGGAATAGAGGTCGCCGCGATGGTCCGCTTCCTCGCCGCGCACCTGCTCCGGGCAGATATAGCCCGGCGTGCCGACGGCGAACTCCATGTTGCTTTCGGTGATCTTCTTCAGGTCCACCGCACTGCCCTGCACCAGCTTGGCCAGGCCAAAGTCCATGACCTTGATCTTCTCGTAGGGCGTGTCGGCCTCGAGGACCATCAGGTTGGCCGGCTTGAGATCGCGGTGAATGATGCCGCCGCCGTGGGCCGCCTGAAGGACTTCGCACAGCTGGACGAGCAACCGGCCCGTGCGCACCGGGCTGAGCCGGCCGTTACGCATGAGGAGTTGGTCGAGCGTCACACCCTTGATGTACTCCATGATGATGCACGGCCCTTGCGGGTCGTTGATGGAGGCATCGTAGAGCGTGACGGCATACGGATGCTGGAACCGAGCCATCAGAAGCGTTTCGCGCTGGAAGCGTTCGATGAACTTGGGGTCGGCGGCGATGTGGTCGTGCATGACCTTGATGACGACCGACCGGCCCAGATCGAGCTGGCGTGCGAGGTAAACACGGCCCATGCCGCCCTCGCCAAGCAGGCGTAGGGCCTCGTAGCGGCCCAGAAAGACACGGCCCACCATGTTCAGGCTCTCACCGGGGAGATGTGCGCGAGTACTCTTGGGGACACTGTAGTCTAGATCGGATTAGCGCCATGTGCCAGTCCACATCGGCGCAATATCGCCCGCGGACGCTCGGCCAGCGCGTGCCGTGTTTGCCGGCACTATCTGCCTGTGGATCAGCTAGGGTGCCAATAAAAAATTGACTTCGCTCGGCGCAGATGATACCACAATCCCATCCCGATGGCGGAATGACCCACCTGCGACCCTGTTGCGTGCTCATAAACTGATAAGAGCCAATGGTCCAGCCCCGGGCCGGGCGGTTTCAGTCAAGTCTCCGGGATCTTCCGTTTCTTTCGACCAGCCTCGACTCCTTTACTCTCCTTCCGTGTGGAGCGTGCGCGAATGAAAAGTCTGAACGACAAGATGCTCTTCTGGGCCAGCTTCCTGACGCTGATCGCCGCCGGAATGGGCTTTTCCATCCGTGGCGAGATCCTCGCCGACTGGGGCGGGCAATTCGGCTTCACCCAGACCGAGTTGGGCGAGATCACCGGCATGGGCCTGGTCGGCTTCGGCTTCACGATCATCTTCTTCAGCTTCTTCGCCGACGTGCTCGGCTACGGCAAGCTGATGATCGTCGCCTTCCTTCTGCACATGTTGACTGTGGCGCTCACCTTGCTCGCGCCCGTGGCCTACGCCTCTGGAGGCAAGACGAGTGCGTTCTGGTGCCTGTACGCCGGCCAACTGGCTTTCTCGCTGGCCAACGGCACCTGCGAGGCGGTCATCAACCCGCTGACGGCGACCCTCTATCCCAACAATAAGACGCACTGGTTGAACATCCTTCACGCCGGTTGGCCCGGCGGCCTGGTGCTGGGCGCATTGGTCGCTCTGGGGCTAAATCAACTCGGCGTCGGCTGGGAAGTGAAGTGGGGGATCATTCTCGCGCCGATGCTGATCTACGGCATGATGATGCTGGGACGTCCGTTCCCGAAGTCGGAAGCCAGCCAGGCCGGCGTCGAGATGGCCACCATGGTCGGGGCCCTTGCTTCCGGGCTGCTGCTGTTCCTGTTCCTGCTGCACGCCATGGTTGGCTATGTCGAGCTGGGCACCGACAGCTGGATCATCAACATCACCAACACGGTGCTCGCTAACAAGAACACCGCGCTGCTCGCATTCATTTGGACCAACGTCCTGATGTTCACGTTACGGTTCTTCGCCGGGCCGATCGTGCACAAGATCTCGCCGCTCGGTCTGCTGTTCGCCAGCGCCGTGCTCGGCACCGCCGGACTGGCAATGCTCGGCATGACCTGGACGGATAGCGCCTCGACCTGGCTGCTTGCGGTCACGGTGTACGGTATCGGCAAGACCTTCTACTGGCCGACGATGCTCGGCGTCGTCTCGGAGCGATTCCCGAAAGCGGGGGCGCTCGGACTGGGACTGACCGGTGGCATCGGCATGATTTCCGCGGGACTGCTGGGTGGGCCCGGCATTGGTTACAAACAGGACTTTGCGGCCATGCAGGAGCTGCGCCGCATTAGTGATCCCACCTACGAGCGCTACAAAGCCCCTGCCGAACAAGCCCCCCTGCCTGGCCTTCCCAAGATCGCGGGCCTGGACAATGGCAAAATCGCCGTGCTCGATGACTACGAAACGATCCAGAAGAAGATGCAGGCAGCCAAGGAGAAGAACGAGACGTTCACCGATGCCCAGGCAAAACTCCAGCTCGAAAAGGACGTGGAGGTGCTTATCCAGGAGAAACGCACCGAGAAAGAGGTGACGGATCGCCTGGAGTGGTGGAAGTCCGTCGGCCAGCCAAATGCCAAGGAGGACGCCCCGCAAATCGGCAAGGCCCGGTTGTTCGGCGGCAAGTCGGCATTGAGTTGGACCGCGGCCGTACCTGCCATGATGGCCGTGGGATACTTGATCCTGATCCTCTATTTCCGGATGCGCGGCGGCTACAAGGCCGAAGTGCTGGTCGGCCACGCCGCCGAGGACGAGAAATTCACCGGGGGCGTCGGCGCCGAGATGTGAAAGTCTATTTCATCCTCCCGCCGCTGGCGGCGTAGCCTCCTGGGTGCTACGCCGCCAGCGGCGTTTTCTTTGCTACAATACCCTTCATCTCCGGGCGCCGTGCCCGGCCATCGCAACCCCGACTTCGAGGCACGATGCCAGGACGTTCCTTCACCTTTCTCGGCACCGGCACGTCGGTCGGCGTACCGATGATCGGCTGCACCTGCGCCGTCTGCCAGTCGGACAATCCGCGTAACCAACGCTACCGCTGTTCGGTCCTCATCGGGACGCCGCAGGGCAACATCCTGATCGACACCGGACCGGAGTTGCGCCTGCAGCTGTTGCGCGAAAAGGTGAGCGTCGTTCATTCCGTTCTCTTCACCCACTTCCACGCGGATCATGTGTTCGGCCTCGACGACGTGCGTCCGCTATGCCGACAGCTCGGTGGTCCGATGCCGCTGTACTGCACGGCCGGCGTCGAGGAAAAAGTCCGAACCGCGTTCTCCTACGCGTTCAAGGCCGATACGCAGCAGTTGCCGCTGGGCTACGTCCCGCGCATGACGTTCCATCGCATTAACGAGGAGCCGTTTCAGGTGCTGGACCAGCGCGTGCTGCCGATACCGTTGGAGCACGCTCATTTCGAGGTCTTTGGCTTCCGCTTCGACGACGTGGCCTATTGCACCGACGTCAGCAAGATCCCGGATCGCAGCTGGCCGCGGCTGGAAGGCCTCCGCGTCCTCGTGCTCGACGCCCTGCGACCGGCCCCGCATCCGGGGCACTTCAGTCTGAATCAAGCCCTTGAGGTGATCGCCCAGGTCCGGCCTCAGAGGGCATATCTGACCCACATGAGCCACGAGTTGGAGCACGAGGCGACCAACCGTCGACTGCCGCCCGGCGTCGAGCTGGCCTACGACGGCCTCCGCTTCGAGTTTTGACGTCTTTCCGGTGGGCCAGACACTCTTGTCTGGCCGGCCAGAAAAGAGTGTCTGGCCCACCGGACATCGAGCGAGGGGAGAGATCAATGCTCGCAATTCCAGCGGCGCTTCGCCAACGCTTGCAACAATTCGGACAGGAACACGTCATCGACGGCTGGGACCGTCTTGCCGACGAGCAGCGCCAGGGCCTGCTCGCGCAGTTGAACGCCATCGACCTGGAGCAAATGCAGCGACTCTACGCCCAGCGCGACAAGGTGTTCGCGGTGCCGTCGCCCGAGAAGATCGCGCCGGTGCCGGTGCTGCAACTGAATGCCGATGTGACGGAAGAGAAGCGTCTGGGAACCGAGGCTCTCGCACGCGGTGAAGTCGCGGTGCTGCTGGTCGCGGGCGGCCAGGGCAGCCGGCTGGGCTTCGATCATCCCAAGGGCATGTACGGCGTCGGCCCGGTGTCGAACAAGAGCCTGTTCCAGATCCATGCGGAGAAAGTGCTGGCGCTGCGCCGACGGCACAAGCATCCAGTGCCGTTCCTGGTGATGACCAGCGACGCCACCGACCAGGAAACCAAGGACTTCTTCGCGGCCCACCGCTGGTTCGGCCTGCCCGACGACGAGGTGACCTTCTTTCGCCAGGGCACCATGCCGGCCCTCGATCTCCAGTCGGGTCGTCTGCTGCTGGATGCACCGGGCAAGCTCTTCACCAGTCCCAATGGCCACGGCGGTACGCTGACGGCACTCGCCGACGACGGCATCCTTGATCGGCTAAGCAGCCAGGGCATCAAGGAGATCTTCTATTTCCAGGTGGACAACCCGCTGGTCAAGGTTGCCGACCCGGTCTTCCTGGGCCACCACTTGAAAGCGCATGCCGAGGTGTCATCGAAGATCGTGGCCAAGCTCGGACCGACCGACAAGCTCGGCAACCTGGCGCTGGTCGATGGCCGCTGCACCATCATCGAGTATTCCGACTTGCCCGAAGCGCTCGCCAAGCAGACCGACGAGCACGGCAAGCTGCGTCTGTGGGCCGGCAGCCCGGCGATCCACGTTTTCAGCCTCGAGTTCCTGCGCCGCGTTACGCAGGGCGCGCTGCGCATTCCATTTCACGTCGCCCGCAAGAAGGTGCCGTGCCTGGATGCCACCGGCAAGCTTGTGCAGCCGCAGGTCGAGAACGCACTCAAGTTCGAGATGTTCATCTTCGATGTGCTGCCGATGGCGGAGCGCTGGACCGTCGTGGAAACAAGCCGCCGCGAGGAATTCGAGCCGCTCAAGAACGCGACCGGCGCCGATTCGCCGGCAACGGTGAAGGCAGCCATTTCCAACCTGGCCGCGGACTGGTTGGCAAAGGCCGGCGTCACGGTGCCGCGCGACGCCAACGGTTCGGCCGCGGTGCCGCTAGAGATCAGTCCGCTGTACGCACTGGATGCGGAGGAGTTGGCCGGTAAGGTGGATTGTAATCTGAAGATTGACGGACCAACGTACCTATTCAAGCCCTGAGTGCGGAGGCCAGGGATTTCTGGAGACTCGACGATGAAGCTATCGGAGATCGTTCGGGAAGTCATTACGCTGGCAAAGGCGGCGAATCAGGCCCGCCTTACTAGTGGTCCAGATGACGACTCTCCCCTCGTCACCTCGGGAAGTTACACGTCGATGACCGCGTCGCTCACCGCGGAAGAACTTCGACTTCGGGCATTCCTCCAAACGCTGCCTGCCTCCGTGATCTTCATGCTCAATGCCCTTATGCATCTCGGGCGAGGAGATTTCGGTCCCAAGGAGTTGCTTGACCATTACATGGACATTGGAGAGATTTATTTTGGCATTCCGGAGTTGGCTGCGGCGGATATGTTCGAGGCCATGCCACTCGCCGAAATGCTTGAAGAGGCGTTAGAAGAGCTGGCGTCCGCAGGCATGGACGTGGATGCTCTTCCTTTGAACGAAATCAGCGATCACGGAGCGACGCTGCCCCGTACGCTCTGACACGGAGGTGACAATGCTCCACGCACTCATCATGGCCGGCGGCGGCGGCACGCGGTTCTGGCCGCGCAGCCGGCAGAAGCGGCCCAAGCAGTTTCTCAGCCTGGCCGGCGAGCGCACCCTGATCCAACAGGCGCACGATCGCATCGAAGCGCAAGTGCCGCCGGAGCGCACCTGGGTCATCACGGCCGGGATGCACCGGGCCGAGGCACAGCTTCAGCTGGCCGCGCTGCCCGGCGATCGCATCATCGGGGAACCATGCGGGCGCGACACCGCACCGTGCGTCGGCCTGGGCGCGGCACTGATCGCACGGCAGGACCCGTCGGCCGTCATGCTGGTGATGCCGGCGGACCATGTGATTGAACCAGTGCAGGATTTTCGCCGCGCGGCCCATGTCGCCGAGTTGATGGCCGAGGAGAACCCTGGCGCGCTGATTACCTTCGGCATCGTGCCGACGTTTCCTTCCACGGGGTACGGCTACATTCATCGCGGGGCGCTCGTCACCACGCGCCAAGGAATCAGCGTCTTTCGTGCGTTGAAGTTCGAGGAGAAACCGGTCGCGGAGAGGGCGGAGAGGTTCGTCGGCTCGGGAGAGTATTTCTGGAACGCCGGCATCTTTGTCTGGAAGGCTGCGACCATCCTCGACCAGCTTCGTCAGCGCCAGCCGAAACTGCACGATGCCGTGCAGCGCATCGCGGCCGCTTGGTCCACGCCGGAACGCGAAGCCGTGCTGCGGCGCGAGTTCGAGGCGCTCGATCGCATCAGCATCGACTTCGCGGTGATGCAGGATGCCCCCGAAGTGCTGGCCGTGCAGGCGCCCTATCGCTGGGACGACGTCGGCAGCTGGCTGGCGCTGGAGCGGATGCAGCCCCAGGATGCCGACGAGAACACGGTGATGGCACAGCACGTCGGATTGAAGACGCGGAGCTGCGTCATCGTCGGCGACGCGGGACATCTCATCGCTACCGTGGGCGTGAGCGATCTGCTCATCATCCAGGATGGAGACGTGACGCTGGTGGCCGACCGCCGCGACGAGGGAACGGTCAAGCAAATCGTGGAACTGTTGAAGAAGCAGGGACGGGAGAAGTACCTGTGAGCGCACCGCGTCGGCTGTTAGGGGTAGATCATGGCGCCGTCCGCGTCGGGCTGGCGATCAGCGATCCCGACCGCCGCATCGCATCGCCGTTGACGACCTATCAACGCCGCAGTCCGACGCAAGATGCCGTGTATTTCCGCGCGCTGGTGATCGAAGAGGAAATCGGCGAGATCGTGGTGGGACTGCCGATGCACACCAACGGACGGGAAGGGCAGTCGGCGCTGGCGGCACGAACTTATGGCGCCTGGTTGAACGAGATCACCAGCTTGCCGGTGGTGTTCCACGACGAGCGGTTCACGACGGTTGAGGCCGAAAGTGCCTTGTGGAATGCCGGCCTCACGCACAAGCGCCGCAAGGATCGCCGGGATCGCGTCGCGGCGCAGCTCTTGCTGCAATCGTACATCGAGGCGGGCTGTCCCAAGGAAACGACCTGATTCGTCACGCCGCGACAACCTTGCGCTTGCCCGTCTGCGACACGAACCATTCGACATAGCCGCGCACGCCGCGTTCCACGTCCATCTTCGGCTCGTAGCCCAGGTCCTTCTGCGCCGGCGAAATATCCGCAAGGCTGTGCGGAACGTCTCCCGGCCGTGGTGCATCGTGGACCGGCGCGATCCGCGTTCCCAGCATGGCATTGATCTGATCGACCAGTTGCAGGAGCGACGTGCGTCGTCCGCAGGCGATGTTGTAGACACGACCGCTGACTCCCGGTGCTTCAGCGGCGCGCAAGTTGGCCTGGACCACGTCCGATACGTGCGTGAAGTCGCGCGATTGGTGGCCGTCGCCATGAATCAGCGGGCTCTTGCCGGCCGTCATCGCTTGAACGAAGCGCGGAATGACGGCTGCATAGGGGCTGTCCGGCGGCTGGCGCGGACCGAAGACGTTGAAGTACCGCAGCCGCACGGTTTCCAGCCCGTAGACGTTGCTGAATGCCGCACAGTATTGCTCGCCGGCCAGTTTCGCGACCGCATAGGGTGACAGAGGCAGCGTCGGATCGCTCTCGCGCTTGGGCAAGCGCTCCGACGCCCCGTAAGCGCTGGAACTCGCTGCATAGACGACGCGCCGGACCTTGGCGAGCCGTGCGGCTTGGAGCACGCAAAGCGTTCCCGTCGCGCATGCCTGATGGGTGGCCCAAGGATCGGCGATGCTGCGTGGCACCGACGCCAGCGCCGCCTGATGATAGACCACGTCCACGTCGCGCATCGTGTCGTGAAGAAACTCGAGGTCGAGCACGTCGCCGAGGATCACCTGGGCGCGGGGCGCGAACGAAGCCAGGTTGGCGCGACTGCCGGTGCTGAGATTGTCGAACACGCGCACCCGGTCGCCACGCGCCAGCAGCGCTTCGACCAGGTGCGAGCCAATGAATCCCGCGCCGCCGGTCACCAGACACAACGCCATGACGTGCCCCCAGTTGAAAATGACGAATGACGAAGCCCGAATGACGAATCAATGACCAATACCCAATGACGAAAAGTCCAGCTTGTAGGGTGCGTCAAGCGTACTCGCGCGGACGCACCGGCCCTTGCAAGGACGTGTTGATTCCGCGCGGGACCGGTGCGTCCGCGCGAGTACGCTTGACGCACCCTACAAACTACAAACGGCAGCTCGCCCTACCCTTTCCACACCTGGCAATCGACGGGCACGCAATTCGCCGTGGCGTTGCGCGTATCGACGATCAGCTTCGCGTTCTGCACGAGCCAGTCGTAGTCATAGGCCGAATGGTCGGTGACGATGACCAGGCAGTCCTGCTGCGCCACGAATTCGGACGTCAGGGGCTCGCTATCGAGGCGTATCGAGTGATGGCGCATCGCCGGCAGTTGCGGAACGTGCGGATCGTTGTAGGACACGACCGCACCGCGCCGGTGCAGCGTCTCCAGGATCGGAAACGCCGGCGATTCACGCGGATCGTCCACGTCCTTCTTGTACGCCACGCCCAGCACGCAGACGCGGCTATCCTTGACCGGCTTGCCCTGCGCATTGAGCGCTTCCGCAATGCGCGCCACAACGCGTTGCGGCATCGATGCGTTGACGTCGCCGGCCAACTCGATGAATCGCGTGTGCAAGCCGTACCGCCGTGCGGCCCACGTCAAGTAGAACGGATCGATCGGAATGCAGTGCCCACCCAGTCCCGGCCCCGGATAAAACGCCTGGAAGCCGAACGGCTTCGTCTTGGCGGCGCCGATCACTTCCCAGATGTCGATGCCCATCGCGGAGAACACGTCCTTCAGTTCGTTCACGAGGGCGATGTTCACGCAGCGGTAGGTGTTCTCCAGGATCTTGCACGCCTCGGCCACCTGGGTGCTGGAGACCGGCACCACGCCATCGACCACCGGCGTGTACAGCGCCACGGCCAGGTCGCGGCTCAGCGCATTCACGCCGCCAATCACCTTCGGAATGTTTCGCGTGGCGAAGTCGCGATTGCCGGGGTCTTCGCGCTCCGGGCTGTAGGCCAGGAAGAAGTCCTGGCCCGCGCGCAGTCCCGATTCCTCCAGCAGCGGACGGAGCAGCTCTTCGGTCGTGCCCGGATACGTCGTACTCTCCAGGACGACGAGCTGCCCGGGGCGAAGGTAGGGGCGCAGCGCCTCGCCGGTGCCGATGATGTACGACAGGTCGGGCTCGCGCGCCGCCGTCAGCGGCGTCGGCACGCAGATGATGATCGCGTCCGCGTCGTCGAAGCGGCGCGGATCGGTCGTGGCTTCGAATCGACCGGAGCGAACCAGCTCGCCGACGCGCTCCGCGCAGATGTGGCCGATGTAGCTCTCGCCGCGTTGCAGCTTCTGGACCTTGTCGTCGTCGATATCGAAGCCGACGACCGGATAGCCGCCCCACGCGAACGTCTCCGCCAGCGGCAAGCCGACGTAACCGAGGCCGACGACGCACACGCGTGCCGTGCGCGCTTCGATGCGCGACCGCAGCCGTTCCGCCAGGGACTCGGGTGCCAACAATTCGAGGGTCATCCATTACTCCTCTTCGTCGCCTGTAACTTGCGCCATGTCTCTTGTTGCGGCAAGGGACGTGGACCGGTCACAAGCTACCGTTGTTCCAGTTCCTTGATCAGCTTGAGAAAGGCGACACGCTCGGCCGGATGCAGTTGCTCGGCCTTCAGGCCAGACGTGGTGGCCTTGCGCAAAAGCGCCGCGGCTTCCTTCGCGTTGTTGGCCCCGCGCTGCGCCTGGGCGAGATGGAAGTACCGCGGCGGCGTGGGCGCGTCCGCGATGGCCGCTTCCAGGTCGGCGATGGCCAGCTCGCTGCGGTTCAGGGCGAGGTGGACCGCGGCTCGTGTATCGAGCAGTTCGGCGCGGGGGCCGGCCAGCTCGATCGCGCGGTTGATCAGCGTGAGGGCTTCGGGAGCCGTGGCTGGCTTCTGGGCCAGGTGCCAGGCCAGGTTATTCATCACCAGGGCGTTGCGCTCATCCAGCTCCAGGACTTTTCGGCACGCGGTTTCGACCTCCGCGTAACGTCCCTGCTGATCGTACAGCTCCGCCAGCTGCATCCACAGGGCGACCGACTTCGGTTTCTTCTCGCACTCGGCTTTCAGCCAGCGTTCGGAGTCCTGTAACTGCGCTTCGCTGGGCTGCATGGCGCGTAACGTGGCCACCGTGGCTCCGCCGACCATCTCCGGTGGGAACGACTCGCGTGCCTTCTGGCACAGGGCCAGCGCCTCGGCATGGCGTTTCTGCCGGGACATGCAGCCGACGAGCAGGAAGATCCGCTCCGGTCGCGAGTCTTCGCGGCCGGCGTAGTCCTTGAGGAGCTGAATGGCCTTGTCACCCTGCTCGCGGGCTTCCAGGAGCTGCGCTCGCAGTTCGACGGAGCCCAGCGTCCCCACCGCGAGCCGGCGCGTCTTCTCGATCTGTTCCAGACGGTTGATGCAGCGTTCCGCTTCATTGAGGTCGCGGCGCCGCAGCAGGCTCTGCGCGTAGGCGTGTAGGTACAGGGCGTTCTTTGCCGGACCGGTCACCAGCTGCATGAGGTCGCGTGCCTTGGGCCAGTTGCCGTCGGCCTCGTAGAGCTGGGCCAACAGGAACTGATCGTCCGGCGCCAGCGCTTGCCGGTTGCTCAGTTGTTCCAGCAGAGCGATGGCCTGCTTGCGCGGTTCGCGCCAGGACTGGGTGGCGAGCACGCGCGCCCGTGCCCGCTGCTCGTCCACATCTTCACTCTTCCGCGCAGGGTCTTCGTTGATGCGACCGCCTGCTTCCAGACGCAGGCCGACGAGGCTCAATGCTTCGGCCAGCCGCCGATGATCGGTGCGCGTGGCGAGTGCCAGTGCCAGATGACGGCGTGCCCAGCTGACGTCCGCGGAAGTTGCTTCGACTTTTCGGTCGATCACCCGGCGCAGGAGTGGCTCCGCCTCGGCGAGACGGCCGATGCGCAGATAGAAAGCCCCCATACTGCGAACCACGAGTACGTCGTCGGGCTTGGCCGACTGGGCTTGCTGGTACTGTTCGTGCGCCTTGTCGATCTGTCCGACCAGCTCATAGCACTGAGCCAGCGCCAGGGGGGCCTTGTCCTTGGGCAGCTTTGGTGCTGCCAGCGCGATGGACTCCTCGGCTTCCTTGATTTTCTTCTTGCGCGCCAGGAACTGCACCAGTCCCAGCCACGCGGCCGGCTCGGTATCCGCCAGTTCGACGGCACGCCGCAATTCCTTCTCGGCCTGGGCGTCTTGCTGGCCAGTGGCGGCCAGCACCTGTCCCTGCCAGAGGTGATCGCGATAATCGCGGGAGTCTGACGAAACCGCCGCCAATGCCAACTTCACGGCACGGTCCGGATCCTGGTTCTGCAGCGAAATATCGACGGCGAGCTTCTGCAGCGCCTGCAGTTCGGTCGAGTCTGGAGCCTGCCTTTGCAGTTGCTTCATCTCCTGGTCGGCTTCTTCGTAGCGCTGTTGACGATATAGCAGCTGCACGAGCTGGCGCAACACGCGTGGACTGCGCTCGCCGAGCTGGATCGCCTTGCGATAGTTGGCGATCGCCTGGTCGAAATTGCTGCGCGCCTCTTCGAGATCGGCCTTGGCGACCTGGACGGTCGCCCATTCCGGCCGCCGCGCCGCCACCGCATCGAGCAGGATGCGTGCCTGGTCGATCCCCTCCGTCTTTCCCAGGTGGGCACGGCGAATCAGCCGAGCGGCGGAGGCGTAGCGCCAGAGCGTGCCCTGGTCGCCTTCAATGCGCTTCAGTTCTCCCAGCACCGTCTCCATGGCGCTCTCGTCGCCCGACCGCAGAGCGAGGTCGAACAGCAGCAAACGCAGCCGGAGATCATTCTTGTTCTGCGGCGCCAGCGCCAGCCGGTTCCAGAGCGCGGTCGCTTCCTGCGTGTTGCCGCTGCGATACTGGGCGGCGGCCAGCTCGCCAAGCAATCGCGATTGTGCCCGCGCATCGAACTTCTCCAGGTCGGTCGCGAGCGTGCCAAGGGCCTTGGCAGCCACGGGCCCGGATTGCCGTGCCCAGAAACGCGTCTGGATCACGCGCAACTCCAGCGTGTCGCCGGTGTGCGTCTTCGCTTCCGCCATGAGCCGGGCAGCCTCGTCGAGCCCCTTGGCGGCATCGGTCGCCACGGCGAGCGAGGCCAGGGCCGCATAGAGTTGCACCTGGTCCTTGTGCTTCGCGAGGGCAAGCGTCAACAGTTCGCGGGCCGCGTCGTTCTGCCCCTTGGCCAGCAAGACTTCCGCGCGGAGCAATGTCACGGCGGCGGCGCCCGGATTGGTGGCCTCGGCCTTGTCCAGCGCCTCTTCGACTTCCGTCCAGTCCTGGGACTTCCGTTTCGGCTTCCGACCAGCCGCGACGGCTGCGTCGTCACGACGCGAGCGCTGCAGCTCGCGCAGCATCAGGAGGCGGGCAATCTCGATCCAACCCGTCGGCGGCGCGCCGGGAAGACCCGAAACCTGGCGATACTGAGCAAGCGCCTCGTCAATCTTTCCCGCGGCCGCCAGAGCGGCCGCCATGTTCAACCGCGCCGCCAGCGCCGACGGATCGCGTCCGATGACACGTCCCAGCGCCGTCAGCTGGGCCGCGGGATCGTCGAGCTGCTCGAAACACTGCGACAGAAGCATGTCCACCTGCGAGGACAGCTCCAGTGAACCCGCCAGCAGCGGTCGCGTGCGCTCGAGGAGCTTGACAGCTTCCGCCCAGTTGCCCTGCTCGATTTGGAGGCGAGCATCGAGGTAGTCCAGTGCCGCCGACGAGGCGTTGGCGCGGGCCATCTGAGAAACAACCGCGCGGGCAGGCGCAACCTCACCGCCATCGATGAGGACGTTGGCCAGGGTCCACAACACCTCTGCCTGGCCTGGTCCGGTCAGTGATTTCGCACCTTCACGAAGACAGGAAACCGCATCGGCACGGCGTCCTTGCCGCAGTTCGAGCAGGGCCAGCTCGCGAACCATGCGCACGTCCTGCGGATGGAGCTGGCGCCCTTGCTGCAAGTGTTGTCGGGCCTGGGCAAAGTCCTTTTGCGCCTGCGCCAGTTCCGCGGCCGCCACCAGCACGTCCGCCTCGCCCGGTGCGAGGCGCAGTGCGGCGGTCACATTCTCCGCGGCGGAGCGTGCGGCCGCTTCCATCCCCGTCCACTGCTTGCGGTAGCGCCAGCGCGCCAGGTGGGCGCGATAGTTGTCGAGATTATGGGCAACGAGACGGTCCATGACCATATCCGCGTCGCGCGCCTGGCTGCCGTCCTTGTCCGGGCCCAGCTGACGACGCAACACGTCCGCGAGGCGCACCGAGGATTCCACCTGGCGCGGTGCATGGGCAATGGCCTTACGGTACCACGCAGCTGCTTCCGGCCAGTTCTTCTGTGCGGCGGCCCATTGCGCCCACAGGTCCTCGACCTCGCCATTATCCGGCAGCGATTGCTGGAGCAACGCCAGGTGTTGCTGGGCCAGGTCGACCCGATCGAGCTCCAGCGCCAGCCGTGTCAGCCGCATCCGCAGATCGTGGCGGCCCGGCTCGCGACCGAGTACCTGCTCCAGGACGAAAATGGCGCGCGTGCGTGCCTTGGGCGTCACGGCCAGCTGTTCGCTGGCGAGCGTCCGTCCCAGGCGAGCGCGCTGCTCATTGTCTTCGGGGGTCAATTCGAGGTAGCGGCTGACATAGCGGACCACCTGATCCAGGCGTTCCTGCTTTTCGGCCCGCTCCGCCCGCGTCAGCAGAGCGCGAGCCACGCTGCCTCGTTGCAACCAGTGAGCCAGGAAAAGGACGCCGCCGGTGAGAACGACGATGGCGGCGAGGGAGAGGAGAAGCTTGACGTTCACTCTGCGCATGAGGGTTCCATCCATGGAGGCCCGAGGCGATTCGGGTCAAGGAACACGGCAGCGGGCTCGCCGGGCAATCCGGCGAAGCTGCTTCAACCGTGGGGCAAGCAGGTATCGACGCGCTCGCGGCGCGCCGATACCTGCCTGGTTCCTCCGTCGTGGGTCCGGTCACGACGGTTGCCTCCATCTGTCCGCAATGCGACATTTCGCGGGCGCTGACTGGGCGCTGGCTTAGATTGTCACTTCTTCGGTCGGGTTGGAAGCCCGGTTGCGGCGCTTGCGCCACGAGGCCAAGCCGACGCAGCACAGGCCGAAGCAGCCCAGTGCCATCGTGGACGGTTCCGGGGACGGATGCGGTTCACCACCGCCTGGCTTGACGTTGATGCGGAGGGTGACGGCACCATCGTGCGAAGCCGAGATCGGGCCTGGCGCGGCAAACCACTGTCCGGTCGGCCCGATGCCCACCGAGTACGTGTTGCCGTTCAGCGTCACCGAGTTGGCGCCGACGTTCGTCAGCTTCAAGTAGGTGGTCGAGGTCGACCCGTCCGTGACGTCGAGAGCGAACTCGACCTTGAACGTCAGCGGGGTGGCGGCATTGCTC
>JAIEMG010000128.1 GCA_019752375.1 Gemmataceae bacterium
TGTGGCGGCCGAAGTCGTGCTTGACGTAGCGGTCGAGGTAGCGCGGCGCCTCGGTGCTGATGTCGAAGATGCGCTTCTGCTTCATCAGCTGGGCGGCCTGCTCGTAGCTGTGCGTGTAGGTTTCCGTCTCTGCCGTGCGGCGGCGCTCGGTGAAGCGCTTATTCAACCGGTCCTGGAACTCGCGCCGCTGCCGGTCGGCTTCCTCGCTCAACTCGGTGGGACGGAGCAGGTTGTCCGGCGGCTTACCGTCGCCGAGGTTGAGCGACGCGTACTTCGGGCCGAGGAAGGCTGCGTCCTGGCTGCCGAAGCCACTGCCGCCGCGCGGGACCACGTGAATGTAGCCGGGAAGCGCCTGGGTCTCGCTGCCGAGCAACTTCGACACGGCAGCGCCCAGGCGAGGATACTGCATCGCCGGGTCGGGACGCCGGCCGGTCTGCATGAAGACCTCGCCTTGGCCGTGATCGTCGTTGGCGGTGTTGACGCCGCGAACGAGTGCCATGCGGTGCATCTGCTTCGCCGTGTACGGCAGCAGTTCGCAGACCTGCACGCCGGGCACCGAAGTTTGAATCGCCTTGAACGGCCCGCCGGTGTCGGTGCCGGGCTTGGGGTCCCACGTCTCGAGCTGACTGGACGCGCCGGCCAGCCAGACGACCAGGACGCGCTTGTCGCTCGCGGCCAGCGCCTTGGTCGCTGCCGGCTGCGCCATGTTGCCGAAGCCGAGCAAGCCCAGCGTTCCCGCCGAGGCCGACGCAAGGAAGCGCCGCCGGGTGAGCGTGTGTTCCGGCGATTGACAGGCGTACGAGCAGTTCATGGCAAGTCTCCCAGGGTAGTGGGTCACCCGGCGAGCCGAGGGGCGTAAGCCCCCGGATGCGGCACGGTATCATCCGGGGGCTTAATCATCCGGGGGCTTACGCCCCTCGGCTCACCAGGACCTTCAATGATTGAACCGAAACTCCGCCGACGCCAGCAGCGCCCACGCCATGTCCAGCAGCACCGCGGCGCGATCCTCCGGACGCTTCTTCAGGTAATCGCCAATCTCCCGTTTCTCTTCGTCCGTCGGCCGTCGGGTCAGCGTGCCGAGGTACAGCTCCTCCGCAATCTCGTCGGCTTCTTTCAGCTTTGCCACGCGATCCAGCAGGCTGCCGGCTCGCGGCGATAGCCAGGCACGGAGGATCTTGCCGTTGGCGACGAACAGGGCCTGGTCGAGCGTCGCTTGAAAGTTCTCGGCCTGGCCTGCGGGCCCGGCGAAAATGCCGATCACGCTCCCGGCACTCGGGGCCAGCTTTGTATACAGGCTCGTTTCGGTCAGCTTGGCGCCCTGCGTCAGGCGCTCGGAGTCGGTCATGCCGGTGGCCTGCATCAGGGCCCACGCCAGTTGCTCGGCGGAAAGCGGTTTCAGGTTCGCCACCATGAAGCTGTCCGGGGCCGGTTCCTTCATGCTGGCGGGCAGCTCGCTCGAACGCTGATAGGTCTTGCTCAGGGCCAGTTCGCGCAGGAAGGCACGCGTGTCGTACTTCATGGCCGCGATCTCGTCGGCCAGGCTGCTCATCAGCTCCGGGTGGGAAGGGGGATTGGCGGGATGGTCGAAGTCGATCGGATGCACCAGGCCGCGGCCCATCATGTGCGCCCAGAGGCGGTTGGCGATATTGCGACGAAACTGCACGTTGTCGGCCGCGGTCAGCTGGTCGGCCAGCTGGGCGCGACGGCTGTACTTCGGCACCGGCCGCACGTCCTTGGCGGGAGCGACCACGTATTCGGCACCCTTCACCAGTTCCGGTTCCTTGACGACCGGACCGCGCGGCATGCGCGGGCCGGTGCTCTTCGTCACCTTGGCCGGATCGAAGACGGACACGTAGGTCACGTCGCCGTCGGCCTTTTCCGCAAGGACGGTTAGCTTTGCCTTGGCGTCGGTAAACAGGAAGCTGCGGTTCAGAAAGGCGTAGATGCCGTAGTAGTAGTCCTGGGCATAGTGCTTCACGCGCGGATGATCGTGGCACTGGGCGCACTGCAAGTTCATGCCGAGGAAGAGCCGGCTGATGTCCTTCGTCAAGAGGTGCGGCTCGGCGTTGCGGTCGAGGTAGAACTTGGCTGCGGGGCGCTGCGCCGGATCGATGCCGTCGGCGGAAACGATCTCGCGCACCAGCTGATCCCACGGCTTGCTGCCCGCGAAAGACGCCCGCAGGTACTCGTGCCACAGGGCATTCGGCACGTGCTTGCCGGCGCGGCGTTCCATGAGCAGCACGTCGAAGACGTTTGCCATGTGCCGGGGGTATTCCGCGCTGGCGAGCAGGCGATCAATGAGTTTGGCCCGCTTGTCGGCGGCATTGTCGGCAAGGAAGGCGCGCACTTCGGTGGCCGTCGGGATGGTGCCGGTCAGGTCGAGGGTGACGCGGCGCAGGAACTCGGCGTCGGAAGCCAGTGGCGCGGCCACAGATTCAAAGTTTGGCTTGCCGGCGGCGATTGCCTGATCGATGCGCTCGTGCAATGGCGCCTGGGCGAACAGGGGTGAAGTAAGCGCGAGAGTGGCAATGAGCCCAAGGGAGAGGCGGTGGGTCATGGCAGACCATCCTTAACCAGGCTGGCAGGTGAGTCGGATGCAAAGGCGGGAGTTTGCTGCGGGCGGCCCTTTTCCGGAGGTGGGCTCGGAACGGGCCGGGAATCCCTGGGGAGTACTGGAAAGCGTCCTTCACGATACCTGAACTCAAGGGACAGTCAAGAGGTTTCCGCTGCAGAATGAATTGACGAATGACACGGCGAGTCTGCGCTGAAAGCGTTGGCTTCCGTCGACTAATTAGCCGTCCAAAAACTACTTCCAATTCCAAGATTTCCCTCAAGAAAATGAACCACGGATTGCACGGATAACACGGATCAAGCCCCCTGCGCGAAGCAACGCTCCCGGAGCGGGGCGGGTCCGGAATCATTGCCATTTCTATCCGTGTGATCGGTGTAATCCGTGGTTCAATTCTTCGGAGTAGCCAGAGGTTTCAGACGGGCATGCCGGAAACTTGGAGGTTATTTTTGGATGCCCACTAAACCCGGCAATGCAGAGCCTCCGGGCCACCAGGAAATTTTGCCACACCCCGTGTTGGGCTGTGCCATTCGCCGCGGTTGGAATACGATGCAGGCCCCTCCTATAATTAACTTGTTTGACGCACCATGACCGAGGAGAAGGGGCAATGCCAGAACGGGCGCGACCGGCCAACCTGAAGGAACTACGCGACAGCGGTTGGGTTTCCAGGACCGTCAAGCAAGAGATCCGCGATAACTTCCTGTCCATGCTCGCCCGGGGCGAAAAGCTCTATCCGGGCATCATCGGTTACGACAGCACCGTCGTCCCCGAGGTCAATATCGCACTGATCGCCGGGCACGACCTGCTCTTTCTCGGCGAGAAGGGCCAGGCCAAGAGCCGGCTGATGCGCTCGCTGGTCCGCTTCCTCGACGACGCCATCCCGTACATCGACGACCCGCACTGCCCTGTCCACGAGGACCCGGACAAGCCCATCACGAGCATCGGCAAGCGCTTGATCGCCGACCTGCCGCCGGAGAAGGTCAAGATCGCCTGGTGGCCGCGCGAGCATCGCTACGCCGAGCGTCTCGCGCCGGGGACGAAGTTCGCGGATGTGATTGGGGAGATCGATCCATCCAAGCTGGCATCGGGCACCAGCATGAGCACCGAGGACGCCCTGCACTTCGGCCTGATCCCGCGCATGCACCGCGGCATCTTCGCCATGAACGAGATTCCCGAGCTGGACGAGTTGGTCCAGGTCGGCCTGTTCAACATCCTCGAAGAGCGCGACGTGCAGATCCGCGGCTATCCCGTGCAGTTCGACATCGACGTGCTCATCCTTTTCAGCGCCAACCCCGCCACGTACAACCGCTCGGGCAAGGTGATTCCGCAGCTCAAGGACCGCATCGGCTCGGTCATCCACACGCACTATCCGCTCGAGCGCGCCACCGGCATCGAGATCATGGAGCAGGAGTCGGCCATCGACCTGGATGGACAGTGGCCGGTGCAGGTGCCGTACTTCATGCGCGAGATCATCGAGCAGATGAGCATGTGTGCCCGCAAATCGAAGTACGTCGACCACCAGTCCGGCGTCAGCGCCCGGTTCTCGATCGCCAACTACCGCACCATGGTCGCCAGCGCCCGCCGCCGCGCCGTCGTCCTGGGCGAGAAGCCCGCGGTGCCGCGCATCAGCGACCTTGGCCATCTCGCCTCGTCATCGCTGGGCAAGTTGGAGCTCGACATGATGGGCAGCCATCAGATGTCCGAACGCCAGGTGCTGGAATCGATCCAGGCCGACGCGATCAAGCAGGTCTTCGACGAATACGTGGACAAACACGGCCTGGACGAGATCTCCGAGCTGTTCGGCAAGGGCGTGAAGGTCGAAGTCGGCGACATGCTGCCATCCAAGCACTACGCGGACCGGCTGAAACGCGTACCCAAGGCCTGGGAGAAGGCGTTCGAGGTGAATCCAGGGACCAGCGAAGCCGTGCGTGCCTCTTGCGTGGAGTTCGTGCTGGCGGGGTTGTACGCCAAGGACCGCATCTCGCGGGCGCAGAAGCATGGTAGGATTACGTACGAGACGTAAGCCTGGGTGGGCCAAAGCATGATTACCTACGAACAGCAACTAAATCGGAACATTCGGTGGGCGCTACGGGAGGGAAGCATGCACTTCGAGAAGGAAAGTGCGGTCCACAAGAGCCTGGAGAAGATCACTCGCCGTCTGAAGGATCTGGACATTTCGTACGCGGTCGTCGGCGGCATGGCGCTGTTCTTCCACGGACTACGCCGCTTCACCGAGGACGTTGACATCCTGGTGACGCGGGACGGGCTAAAGAAAATACATGAACAGCTTGAAGGATTGGGGTATGTGCCTCCCTTCACGGGCAGCAAGCATCTGCGCGACGCGGAGTCTGGGGTAAAAATCGAATTTCTGGTGACGGGCGACTTCCCGGGTGACGGCAAGCCGAAACCGGTGGCATTCCCAGACCCCGCCAATGCGGCCGTCGAAATCGACGGTGTCCGATGTCTCGAACTGTCACGTCTCATCGAACTCAAATTAGCATCCGGCATGACCAACCCGGGGCGCGGTAAGGACCTCGTGGATGTGCAACAGTTGATTGAAATCCTGCGCCTGCCGGAAGACTTCGGCGCTCGGCTAAATCCGTTTGTCCAAGATAAGTATCAAGAGCTGTGGACGATTGCCCGCGACTACCCCAACGACCCCGAGCGTATATGAGCACCCAAGATCCCGTCGGCGGCATCATCCACACGTACCAGAAGTACGACCCCGTTCACTTCCCCAGCCCGACGGCACCGCCGCCCGACGTCGTCACGCCGGCGTTCGAGCATCTGCTCTTTTACGGCAACACGCGCCGGTTGACCGAGGAAGAGCTGGCCCGCGCCATTCGGCTCGATCCCTCGATGCTTCGCAACCTCGGACCGAGCCTCGACGCGCTCATGGAGATCCTCCGCGAGCGCAAGCGCAAGATCCTCGAAACCTACGAGAGCGAGACCGTTCAGCAGCTCGCCAGGCACAACTTCCACGATCAGGCCAGACAGGCGAAGCCGCCGAGCAACCTGTCGGGGAAATTCGACAAGGCAGTGAAGGAAGAGCAGCTGCGCGACCTGGAGCGGCTCTGGTATCAGACCGGCGACGAGCGCGGCAAGTTCGCCCGGCGACTGCTGCAACTCGTGGAGCGCCTCGGTGAGAAGTACCAGGTGGACGAGCTGGCGTCGAAGTACGCGTTCACCGGCGACACGCCGATGACGGTGCCGGAAGCCCTGGAGATCAAGAAAGAACTCGAGAAGATCGACGAGTTGCTCAAGCAACTGGAAGAGGCGTCCAAAACGGCCCAGATCGGCCTCGTCGACATGGAGGCGCTGTCGGAATTCCTCGAACCGGGCGACATCGATCAGCTCAGCGCCTTGCAACAGCAGGTGCAGGACCTGATGCGCGAGCTGGCCGAGCGCCAGGGGCTGGAGCAGGCCAAGGGCGGCGGCTTCCAGATGACGCCGAAAGCGTTTCGGCTCTTCCAGTCGTGCCTGCTGACCGAGATCTTCAGTGCGTTGCAAGCGTCGCGCTCAGGACGGCACCAGGGGCCGATCGTCGGCGAAGGCGCCGTCGAGATGCAATCGATGAAGGACTACGAGTTCGGCGATTCGGTCGCGAACATGGACATTCCCGGCTCGATGGTCAATGCGATGATCCGCAACGGACCCGGATTGCCGGTGCGCCTCAAGGCGGAAGACATCGTCATCCACAAGACGCGCAACAATCCCAAGTGCGCGACCTGCGTGCTGCTCGACATGAGCGGATCGATGCGCTACGACGGCCAGTACGTCAACGTCAAGCGCATGGGCCTGGCGCTGGACGGCCTCATCAAGACCGAGTATCCCGGCGACTTCCTTCAGTTCATCGAGATGTACACGTTCGCCAAGCCCCGGCACATCTCGGAGATCGCGGCCCTGATGCCCAAGCCGGTGACGTTGTACGATCCCGTTGTCCGGCTCAAGGCGGACATGAGTAACCCGAAGATCAGCGAGCTACAGCTGCCACCGCACTTCACCAACATCCAGCACGCCTTGCAACTCGCCCGCCGCTACCTTTCCGTGCAGGACACGCCGAACCGGCAGATCGTGCTGATCACCGACGGCCTGCCGACGGCTCACTTCGAGGCGGAGAACATCTTCCTGCTTTATCCGCCCGACCCGCGCACGGAGAAAGCGACGCTTCAGGAAGGCCAGTGCTGTGCCCGGGAGGGCATCACGATCAACATGTTCCTCTTGCAGACGTGGAACCAGACGCACGAGGACGTGCAGTTCGCGTACAAGCTGGTCGAATCGACGCGTGGACGTGTCTTCTTCACGGCCGGGCGCGACCTGGATCGCTTCGTCGTCTGGGACTACATCAAGCGGCGCAAGCAGATCATCTCGTGAACGAGCCGACGGGCTCCGCTCGTTCGCCCGACGCGCAAGCGAGGGATGAATTGTCCTTCTCCTCGTGACCGGGCTCTGCCCGGCCACGCACTGCCGGCGAGGCTCTGCTTCACGTGCAGAAGGGAGCACCGGTCGTTCGCCCGACGCGCAAGTTTTGAAGTTGCGCGTTACGAAAACCCCAAGGAAAATCTCCGGCATCGTTAGCCGGACGCGCAAGCGACGGTGGAACGTAAACCCGACCGTCGCTTGCGCGTCCGGCTAACGACCCTCGAGCATGTTTTTCCCAGCGTGCAACTTCAAAACGCGCAAGCGAGGGATCAATTGGCCCTCGCTTGCGCGTCGGGCGAACGACCGGTGCAATTCCACGGAGCGCAACGCGCGACCGATGCGGCAGGCAGAGCCTGCCGGGCAGTGCGTGACCGGGCAAAGCCCGGTCACGAGGAGACGAGGGGCTTGCCCTTGAATTCGCTCCCACATCTTGCGTGCCGCAATCGCGATCTTATGATGAGGGGATATATTTTGCGCCCGTCCTCCCGGCGCTTACCGATGAGGTGCTCCTTTGAAGCGCTTGCTCGCCAATGCGGTGGTGGTTTACGCCTTCACGCTGTTCGTCAGTGCCACGCTGCTGTTTTTCATCGAATTGCTCGTCCCCAAGATGATCCTGCCGAAGTTCGGCGGCACGCCGGCCGTCTGGAACACGTGCATGGTGTTCTTCCAGGCCGCCTTGCTCGCCGGCTATGCCTACGCCCACCTGGCGACCACGTATTTGCGACTCCGCACGCAAGTGATCATCCAGGTGGTGCTGCTGGTCCTCTGCGTGATCTTGTTGCCGATCACCGTGTCGGAGAGCTGGGCGCCGCCGGGCGACGCGCACCCGATTCCCTATGTGCTGGGCCTGCTGCTGACCACCGTCGGCCTGCCGTTCTTCGTCATCTCGACCAGCGCTCCGCTGCTGCAGAAGTGGTTTGCGGAAAGCGGCGATCCGTCGGCGAATGACCCGTACTTCCTGTATGCAGCCAGCAACGTCGGCAGCATGATGGCCCTGCTCGGCTACCCGATCCTGGTGGAGCCGGTGCTGACCATCATGGCGCAGAGCTGGACCTGGGCAGTCGGCTATATCGGTCTGCTGGGCCTGGTTGGCTACTGTGGCTACCGGCTGTGGCATGCGCCGTCGGCAGTTGCCGAGGCCGAAGCAGCCACCCGTGGCGCAAAGGATGTGGAAGCCCCGTCCGCCGAGGAGTCGAGGCCGGCAATGGCGGCCCCCCAAGCCCTGGCTCCGTCGGACAGCGAAAACGGTGAGAACGGGGAAGCGGAGGCGACGGAGACCGCCGTCACCGCCACAGCCCCCGTCGGCAGCGCCACCACGACTGAAGACGCTCCTTCCAAGGGCGGCAAGAAGAAGAAACGCAAAGGCGGCAAATCCGGCGGCTGGAAGGAATCGATCACGCGGACGCCAGCCAAGTCCTCGACCGCGTTCACGACGGGCCGCCGGGACGACGCCCCCGAGATGGATTTCAGCCGCGATCGTGAGCCTCTGACCGAACGGGCGCCGACGATCTGGAACGTCGCCCACTGGATCGCCCTGGCCTTTATCCCCAGCAGCTTGATGCTGGGCGTGACCACATACCTGACGACCGACATTGCGTCCATCCCGCTGCTGTGGATCCCCCCGCTCGCTCTCTATCTGCTGACGTTCATCATCGTCTTCAGCCGTGTACCGCCGATCGTCCACACGGCGATGGTCCTGGCCATGCCGGTGATCGTCCTCTTGCTCGTGTTCCTGATGGTGTCCGAGATCCGCATCTCCTGGATCGGCTGGTCGTTCCTCTTGCACCTGACGGCACTCTTCGTGGTATCGATGGTCTGTCACGGCGAGCTGGCGCGTAAACGGCCGTCCACGCGTTACTTGACTGGCTTCTTCCTGTGCATGTCGTTCGGCGGCGTGCTCGGCGGCATCTTCAACGCCCTGGTGGCGCCGGTCGTCTTCGACTCGGTCGCGGAGTACTCGCTGGTCCTGGTCATGGCATGCATGCTGCTGCCGCCGTTCGATTCGGAGAAGCCGAACCCGCTGAACTTCTACCTCGACATCGGCCTGGCCGTCGCGCTCGGCATGGCTGCCATCTATGCCGTCTACAAGCTAATCGGCACGCATGAACTCGATGACGTCATTGCCATCACGGGCATTCATTCACCGTTCTGGGCCTGGTCTGTCATCTTCACCATCCTGGGTATGCTGGTGGTTTACGCCCTGGTTGCCCGGCCGCAGCAGCGGATGACGCGCTGGCTGGACATCGGCCTGCCCATCGCCCTGGGCCTGCTGACGGCCCAGCTGATCTACGGCTCTCCCTTTGCCCGCTGGGAGATCGTGAAATCGATGGCGCGGGGCATGGATGTCAGTCCGGACCGCATGGTGAAGGTGCTGACGTTTGGCTTGCCGGTAGCGCTGTGTTACGGCTTTGCCGAGCAACCCATCCGCTTCGGCCTGGGCGTGGCCGCCATCTTCCTGGCGGGCCTCTTCAACTCGAACGAGTCGGCGTTCGTCCTGCACCAGGAACGCAGCTTTTTCGGCGTGCTCAAGGTCGAGAAGCGTTACGGCAACTACAACCGTCTGCTGCACGGCACCACGCTGCACGGCATGCAGCGCGGCGATTCGCTGGCCCTACAGCTCCTGCCCTTGTCCGGCACCGATCCCTTTGACATGGCCTGGAAGACGCTCTACGGCCCGGCGGAATCGACGGAGCGGCGGCTCGAACCGCTGACGTACTATCACCGCACCGGTCCGGTCGGGCAGGCGTATGCCGAGTACTGTGCGCCGACGCTCAACAATAGCTGGGCGAAGCTCGACCTGGAGGTCCTTTCCGGCAAGCCGCTGTCGTGGCCGTGGGACTGGACGAACCGGGTCGAAGTCGCCTTCATCGGCATGGGCACCGGCACAATGGCCAGCTACGTCGAGCCCGGCCAGCACGGCACCTTCTACGAGATTGACCCGGCGATCATCCGCATCGCCGAGGACCCGAAGTACTTCACCTATCTGCGCGACTGCCGCGGCGAGTTGCAGGAGGATGGTCGGCGCTACAAGATCGCGCTAGGCGATGCCCGCCTAAAGATGCGCGATGCCCCGGACGGCACGTACAAGCTGATTGTCGTCGATGCGTTCAGCTCGGATGCGATCCCGATCCACCTCATCACCAAGGAAGCGCTCAAAATGTACGTGGACAAGCTGGCGCCCGACGGCGTGGTGGCGATCCACATTTCAAACCGGCACTTGCGCCTGGGACCGGTGCTGGGCAACATCGTCCGCGACCTGGGGATTGCCGGCGTCAAGCAGTACGACAATGACGAGGGTGCGTCCGGCAAGAACACGTCCGACTGGGTGGTGATTGCCAAGAACATGGACGTGCTTTCTCGCCTGCGCAGCTCCGACCCGACCGTGCCGGAGGAGAAACAGCGCTGGGAGATCCTCAAGGGCAGCCCGAAGCACCGCACCTGGACCGACGACTACTCCAACCTGCTCGACGTGCTGCGCTGGGAGTAGCCATCTCGGTCGTTTGGCGGACGTTCAGTCGTTCGCCCGACGCGCAAGCGAGTGATGAATTGTCCCTCGCTTGCGCGTCGGGCTAACAGTGCGCGTGGTGCGAACGAATGGTCGAAAATCACGACCGCACGAATTGGCAGCCCAGAAGCACGATGCCGTCTTGCGGACGGCAGTTCTTGACGCGGACGGCGATTCCTGGAGATTCCGCGGAAGTGGGCCGAAGCACCAGGAGATTGCCGGTCTCGATGTCTGCTCGCTTCACCGACAGGCACACGCCGCCTCGGGAGCGGTCCAGGATCCAGCCGCCATATACCTCTTCCAGGGCATCCACGGGGTCGTATATGAACACGTGCTGCTTGCCGCGAACACGCGGTGAGGCGCGGCGTTCCATGACGCGGGGAGCGAGGGCTTGCATGGCAGGATTGCCTTTCCGGGCGAAGTCAGGCGAGCGGTGGCAAGGCGGGAGGAAGCAGGCGGGGAGCGGTTGGTGGGCGTCAGCGTAGCGGTGTCAGTCCTGTCCTTCTTATAGACGACGAACACGCTCCTTTATTTCAACACCGGCATTCCTTTCCCGTCGCGCACCCGACAGAAGTTCACTGCCCCGCCTGCCAGACCCCTTGCCTATCCAGGCCATCTCCCGCAGAATGCGCCAGGCCATCGGCCATTCTTCCGGAGCGGAGCCATGTTCGGTCCTTGCCGCGTGATTGATCTGAGTGTGCCGCTGGAGCACGAGGCGGTCAGCGAACCGATGCCGGCGCGCATCCGGTACATCACGCACGACGGCGATGGCCTTCGCCAGATGCAGCAGTTCTTCGGCGTGAATCCGGCGGACCTCGTCTACTCGAACGGCCTCGGCTGGGCCATCGAGGAGATCCAGGCCATCACGCACACCGGCACCCACGTCGATGCGCCCTATCACTACGGTCCCACGGCGGCCGGCCAGCCGGCCCGCACGATCGACCAGCTGCCGCTGGATTGGTTCTTCGCCCCGGGTGTGATCCTGGACATGCGTCACAAGGCGGCGGGCGACTTCATCACCGTCGCCGACCTGGAGAGTGCGCTCCAGCGGATCCACTATCGCTTGCAGCCGCTCGACATCGTGCTGCTGCAAACCGGCGCGGACCAACGCCTGCACTCGCCCGACTACTTCGCGCAGCCGGGCCTGGGCCGCGAAGGCGTACTCTGGCTCACCGAACAGGGCGTGAAGGTCATTGGCATCGACGCCTACACGCTCGACCGTCCCTTCGCCAGCATGGTGGCCGACTATCGGCGGACCGGCGACGGCCGCTCCATCTGGCCGGCCCACTTTGCCGGGCTGACGCGGGAATACTGCCAGATCGAGAAGCTCGCCCACCTGGATCGCATCGGCCGGCCGTGCGGGTTTCACGTCTCCTGCCTTCCGGTGAAGATCAAGGACGCCAGCGCCGGCTGGTGCAGGGCCGTCGCCCTGGTTCCGGAAGCGTGAAATCCCGTCGCTCCGAAAAAATCCGTTCCGTTGGGTGGTCCTCCGGGCATTGCTCTTGTAGGCCGTCAGTTTCGGGGTGGAACCCATGCCGCACGGACAATTTACCCGAGCCCTGCGCCGATTACGGCATCTGGTAGCGCCTGGCACCGATCAGACGGATCGCCAGCTCCTGGAGCGTTTTGCGATCACCCGCGACGAGGAGCCGTTTGCGCAACTGGTTCGCCGACACGGGCCGATGGTGCTGGGGATTTGCCGGCGCGTCCTCTCTTGCGCTGCCGACGCCGACGATGCCTTTCAAGCGACATTCCTCGTCCTCGCCCGGAAAGCCGGCGCGTCCTTCTGGCGCGAGTCGGTGGCCGGCTGGCTCTCGGCGGTCGCGTTTCGCACCGCGTCGAAGATGCGCGTCGGCGCGGCGCGGCGTCGGCGCTACGAACAGCAGGCAGCTCTCGTCAGCCAACCAGCCATCGCGGCCGATGACGGCTGGGCCGAGGTTCGCCAGGTGCTGGATGAGGAGCTGGTAAGGCTGCCGGAGAAGTACCGATTGCCGCTTCTGCTCTGTTGCTTGCAAGATCTGACCGTGGACGAAGCCGCTCAAAAGCTCGGCTGGACGTGGACGATGGTCAAGGGCCGGCTGCAGCGCGGACGTGAGCTGCTGCGCGGCCGGCTCTCGCGGCGCGGCGTGCCGCTGCCCGCCGGCGTCCTGACCGTGCTCCTTGCGCAAGGTGTCGTCACCGCAGCGCCGGAGCCTCTCTTGACAACTACCGTACAGGCAGCGATCGCGGGGCCCTGCTCCGCACCGGTCGCGGCCCTCGCGAAAGGAGTGATGCAGACGATGTTCTGGTCCAAGTTCAAATTCGTGGCCGTGGCGGTCCTGGTGATTGGCATCCTTGGCGCCGGCATCGGCATCCTGACATGGCGGCCCGGAACACCCGGCCAGCCGCCCGTGGCCCGTGCAAGCACGCCGACCGGCGAAGCGAAAGCCGCGCCTGCTTCCCCGCTGGACAAGCAAGCCTTGGTGGCCGCCTATGCCCAGGCCGATGTGGTGTTCATCGGGCGCGTGGTGGAGGCCGACCTGACGGCTGCCGCCTGGCCGGGCTTCGTGGGCATGTTTGCGAAGAAGGTCGTCTACGAGGTGACGGCGCCGCTCAAGGGCAAAACGGAAAAGCAGACGTCGGTCCACTACTTGATCTCCGGGGAGTATGGCTACCTGCTTCGCGAGGACGGCGGTGAACGCGCACCGCAGCTGGACGGCAAGCGGTTCGCCCGCGGCAGTAAACACCTGGTCTGCGTTCAGAAGGAAGCCAACGACAAGGACAAGTACTCGGTCGTGGTCTTGAACGAGAATGACCAGCAAGGCAGCCGCGAGTTTGTGCTCTTCGTCACGCCGGACGTGGAAGCGGCGCTGGTTGCGCTCGTTGCCGACGGGGCCCGAAATGACGCCAAGTTGAAGGGCGAACTCGGCAGCTTTTATCCCGACGCCCCGATGCTGGCACGGCTCAAGTACGTCGGCGGTGTGCCGAACTGGGACGCGGACATGAGCTTCGACAACGTCAAGGCGACGCTGCAGCTGCGCAACAGCGCCGTCTTTGTAATCAAGGACGCCAAAGGCAATGTCCGGGAGATGCGTGCTGACCGGATAACGAGCGCGAGGGTCAATGCACTCCTCGCCGAGCCGTTCGAGGTGATCGTGGACCTCCGACTGCTCTGCGACCTGTCCACGCCGGGCGAGTACACGCTGGAATGGGGCTCTCGCCAGCTGCGGAGCAGCCTCAAATTCACGGTGATTGCCAGGCCGTGACGGACACCGTGGTGACGCCGGAAAGGGCAGAGAAAAGTAAGAGCGGGCCGGAGATCCGCTCGCGCCTTTTCTCTGCCCTCTCTGCGGTACGTGATGACCGTCGCCCAATTCAGCTCCAGATGCGGTTCACGCTGTAGGCGTCGAAGATCGGATCCGCACTGACGAGTGGAATTGCCTGGACTAGGGCCTGGGCCGCCAGCATCCGGTCGAAGGGGTCACGGTGGTGGAACGGCAGTCCGACCTGCTGCTCGGCGTCCGCGACCGTGATCGGGAGGACTTTCAGTCCGAGATCCGAGACGGCCTTGTCCATCCACAGCCGATAAGGCAATGAAGGCGGCAGTCGGCCTTTCCCGACCTTGATCGCGATTTCCCAGATCGTGACAGCACTGATGAGCAGCTCGTTCGCGGCATTCGTCATCAGGCTCATGGCTGGAGCCGAAACCTTGGCCGGTTCGTCCGCCGCCCAGATCAATGTGTGCGAATCGAGCAGTAGCCTCACTACATGTACTCCTCAAACTCTTCCAACGGATCGTCGAAGTGTTCCATCGATAACACCGTTCCTCGCAGCGTTCCAAATTGCCGTGGCTTTGGCGCTGGCTCGGGCGGCGTCGGGATCAGACGGGCGATCGGCCGGTCGTTCTCCGTGATCACAACCTCTTCTCCCGGTGTCAGGCGGTGAATCAAAACATTCAACGTGGCTTGCGCTTCTTGAATGGTAATCGTTGGCATGGTAAGTAGTCCTCCCTTTCTGCTGCATTCTACCACGACGTCAATCGAAGCTTACCAGCCTTACCCTTTGCTTTCACTGGGCCTTTGTGGTCGGTTCGGGCCAGGAAGCCCGTCTTGCCTGCTGCGTGTCTTGAGTGCCGAGGTAATATTCGCATCTCTTCGGCCTGCTAGTCCGTCTAAGATGTTGCCATGGTCAAGCCGCTATCCACCGCTGTCGTCCTCTGGCTGTGCACTGCCGCGTTCGCCGATCCCTGGCCCGCCTGGCGCGGCCCGACCGGTGACGGGCGGTGTGCAGAGAAGAACTTGCCGACGCACTGGAGCGCGACCGAAAACGTGCGCTGGAAGACGCCGTTACCTGGCCCAGGCAACTCGACTCCGGTCGTGTGGGGCGAGCGCATCTTTCTCACCCAGGCGACCGACAGGGGCCGAGTCCGCAGCGTGCTTTGCTTCGGTCGCGGCGACGGCAAGCTCCTCTGGCAACGCGATACCGAGTACAAGGACAAGGAGCCCAGCCACCTCGAAAGCAATCCGTACTGCTCCGCGTCGCCGGTCACCGATGGCGAGCGCGTGATCGCCAGCTTCGGCTCGGCCGGACTGGTCTGTTACGACTTCGCTGGCAAGTTGCTCTGGAAGAAGGACGTGGGCAAGCTGACCCACCTGTGGGGCAATGCATCATCGCCGGTCTTGTACGGTGAGCTCGTCATCCTCTGGTGCGGGCCGGGCGAACGCCAGTCCCTGATGGCAGTGGATCGAACGACCGGCGCGAAGGTCTGGGAACACGCCGAGCCGCGCAAGAAACCAGAAGACAACGACGAGCCGGACGACTGGCTGGGAACGTGGGCGACGCCCCTTGTGGTTCGTTCCGGCGAGCGCGACGAGCTGGTCCTGCCCGTGCCGGGTGCCATCAAGGGTTTCGACCCGCGGACCGGCAAGGAGTTGTGGTGGTGCGGCGGCCTTGGAGGCTGCGTATACGGCTCGCCGGTGCATTCCAAGGGCGTGGTCATTGCCATGGCGGGATGCAACGGCGCCACGATTGCCGTAAAGGTCGGCGGCAAGGGCGACGTGACCGCAACCCATCAAGTCTGGCGAAACCGGCTCAAACAACCGCAACGCATCGGCTCGCCGGTCGCCATTGGCGATCACATCTTCACGGTGACCGAAGCAGGTTTCGCCCAGCGTTACGAGCTGCAGACAGGCACCGAGTTCTGGGACCAGCATCGCGGCATCGCCGGCCGTGCGTATGCCTCCCTGGTCCATGCGGACGGCAAGCTCTACGTGCCAACCCTCGACGGCGTGACGCTGGTGCTGAAAGCGGGCCCAAAGTTCGAAGTACTGGCGAAGAATGACATCGGCGAGCGCGTGCTGGCTTCGCCCGCGATTTCCGATGGCGAGATCTTCCTGCGCTCGCACAAGCACCTGTGGTGCATTCGCACGAAGAAGTGAACGACCGCATGCCGCTCAGGGCCGCGGCCTGGACGATACCTCCGCGGCATGCGTGTGCGCCGGCTCGAGGTGCAGGCTGTCGTAGCACAACCACAGACCCATTGCGGCAATCAAGGCGGCGCTCACCAGCGGCAGCAGGCGAAATGCACGGCTATTGCCCCAGCGCGATTCGGCGAATCCTTTCAAGTAAACCACCAGGAGACCGATCGCGACCAGGACGCCGGCCAGGCCGGCGCTGAAAGCCAGCACGAGCGGCAAACCGAGCCAGATGCGTTGCGCCGCAATGGCGAAACCGAGCATGGCGATGGCATCCCAGCACGGCACGATCCCGCCGCTGATACCCAGCACGATCAGGCCCCAGGAACTGAGCGCCTCCGCCGGCTTGGGCATCGGATGCGTGTGGCCATGCTCGTCATGAAAATGGTCGGCACCGGGGCCGTGATGATGGTGGTGGCTATGACCGCCAATGTGAACGTGATCGGGGCCGCCAGAGAGACGGCGAAACAGCAGCCAGAAGCCCAGGCCGGCGACCATCAGGCCGCTGAGGAAGCTGAGCAGCGGCGCTGCCACGGGAACGAACATCAGTCCGACCGCCAGGACCATCACCACGCCGGTGTGCGTCAAGGTCGTAACCAAACCCAGTAGTAGGGCATGCCAGGCGGTTCCGTGTTCGCCGACCAGATAGGCCGCCACCAGCGTCTTGCCGTGCCCCGGCGTCAATGCGTGGACCGCGCCGAACGCCGCGGCTAAGCCCAGGAGCGACCAGATGCCGAGCCGCGAATCGAGGAGCAGGCCCAGAAGCGTGCGCGGCGCGGGCGGCTCTTCCGGCGGCGGGGCCGGTTGCGCCGCGAATGCTTCGCCCCATGTGGAGGCCATGTTCCACAATTGCGAGGTCGTCTTCAGGAACGAGACGACGCTCTGCGGCATCATGACCGTGAAGTTGGCGGATGCCTTGCGAAGCCTGGTGTCGTCGCCGGGAAGGAGGTCCGCCGGGGCACGGGCCTTGAGCGCCTCGTCAGGTTGTATCTTCTCCACCTGCCCCGCAGGCAGTTCCACAACCAGCGACAGGTTGATTCGCCCGGATTCCAGCTCGTAGTTGCCTTCGCGGAACGTGAACTGGTAGCGGCGATCCAGCGACGGCCGCCACGGGGCACGAAAGACGAAATCGCAGCGCAGATGGTCGAGGACCTTGTGCTCGTGCTTGACGCAGCTGAACTCCAGCTCCTGCTTGTCGAGCTTGGCGTTCAGGTTAGCGGCCAGGAGCGGGGCGTAGGCGCGCGTGAAGGCTGCGTAGATCTCACGCGGCGACGTCAACTTCGCCAGGTCCTCCTTGCCGATGACCGCGACCAGGTCGTTGACGGCGGTCCACTCGTCCAACTCCAGACGGTACTCGACAATGGCTGCTTCCGGCGTCAAGCGGACGACGATGGCGCGATCGTGAGCCTTCTTGGGAACGGGATGGGCGCTGACGGGGGCGCCCAAGCCGAGGACAGCGAGACAGAGAACAAGGTAACAAGGTGGCGAGGCGACAAGGTGACCAGGCGAGAATCGACTGCGGGTGTTGAACATGGCGCGGTCCTTGACCATCCGGGTCACCTTGTCATCTGCGGCCTCTAGGCATGCCGGCCTGAAGGCAGGGTCGGGAAGCCCGGCTGAAGCCGGCTGCGGGAGGAAACAGGATCCTGTTCCCACCACCTGAAGGTGGTGGCAGACAGGGAGCCGGCTGAAGCCGGCAAAAGGAGGCACAGCCACACACATGTAACTTCAGGCCCACCTTGTCACCTTGTCACCTTGTCACCTTGCCACCTTGTCACCTTGCCACCTTGTCACGTTGTCATCCCCAGTCATTTCTTCGGTTTGCAATGACTCAGCGCCATCAGCGCATAACCGGTCACGAGGTTCGGGTCGCCTTCCATCCACGAATCGAGGTCGTTGACCCAGGAGCCATCCTTGCTTTGCTTCTTCGCCAGCACGTCGGTGATCTCGGCGCGCCAGTCGTGCTTCTTCTTGTCGGCGTCCTCGATCGTGTCCAGGCCGACGGCTTCCAGACACTTGGCCATCGTGTGGTAGTAGTAGTACAGCCCTTGATGGCCCTTGAGCTTCGGCATTCCCGGATTGAAGTCGAGGGTATAGTGCTGGCCGATCCAGGCCACGGCCTTCTTGACCCGCTCGTCGTCCTTGGAGACGCCGCAGTAGATCAGGCTCTTGATACCCGCGTAGGTCATGCTGCCGTAGCCGACCAGGCCGCCGTCCTTCAGGGTGTCGGCCTTGGTCTGCCCACCGTTGGCAGCGCTATAAATGAAGCTGCCGTCGTTGATCTTGCCGGCCCACGGCGCCTTGTTCGCTTCGCCCTTCAAGTTCTGGCAACGGCTGACGAAGATGACAGCTCGCTTGAACGCCGGATCGTCCGGAGGCACACCGGCGGCTTTGAGCGCGTCGAGGAACATCTGCGTGTTGGATAGGTCCGGCCGGGAGTTGCTGTCGTAGCCGGCGCCGCCATAGAAATCGTTGTCCTGATTCTTGCCCTCTTCCTCGTCCCACTGGAGCTTCTTGAGGAAGTCGCTCGCCTTGCCGATGATGGCCGCGTACTTCTTGTCGCGATTGGCTTCCTTGAGCGCCATCACGTTGACGCTGGTGACGTAGTTGAGCAACTGCGGCTTGGCGTCCTGCCCGGCAATGTGCCCGTCCTTCTTGTTGACCAGCGATTCGATGAACTCAATGCCCTTCGCCGCCGGCGCCTCGTTGGGAGCAACCCGGCCCGTTTGCAGGAGGCCGGTCACGACGACGCCAGTGACGCCGAGGTTCTTGCCGCCCTCGCCGCCCTTGCTCCAGCTGCCGTTGCTGGAATCCTGACTGGTCTTCAGATAGGCGATCGCCTTGTCGACGATGCCGTTCCAGACCTTGGCGTCCGGACCGACGGCGTCGGCAGCGATCGCGCCTTGACGGGAGCGCAGAAAGGCGTACAGGCCAGCCGCTGTCACGCCGAGGACTTGTCGCCGGTTCATGGATCGACCTCGCTATTCCTGGAAAGGGAAGATAGTTCCGGGATCGACGCGCAGCAAACCTGATGCCGATCCGGAAAGGAGCCCTTTTCGCAGGGAAGTTGGTGCATTGCTGCCCATCCGGTCGCCAGCGGTGGACAAGGATTGGCCAGCGGCCGCCAGTATTTTACGCGTCTGTAGTCGGAAGTGAAAGGGTTCAGGGCAGGCCAGCCTGCTTCGCGGCCTCGGGATCGATCTCCATCAGCGCCTCGGCTGCGGCAAACCGCGCCGCCTCGGCATTGCTGAAATTCTCCAGCTCGATGGCGGCGTCCGGATGCTCCTTGCGAAACTTCACGACGGTCCGCAGCGAGTTGATGATTGCAGGATCGATGGTGCCGTCTTCGTCCTTGATGGCTTCCAGCAGCGCTGGCACCGCGGCCTTTGCCTTCGGGCCCAGTTTGCTTAGCAGTGCTGCCGCCCGCGCCCGGACAAGCGGCTGGGGCTCGTCGCGCAGCACCTCGACCAACACCGGGACGGCGGCTTCGTTGCCCAGCCGGGTCGTGATGGTGGGTTCGTCCTCCGTCACGATCGCCTTGCGCCAGTAGCTGGTCGGCCGGCCTTCGTGGAAGCTCTCGCCGCGCAGCCAGCCATAACCAATGCGTGTCGGCTCGAACCAAAGGACCATACCGACGATGCCGGCGACCACGATCAGGCCGCACAGGAGAGTGGTGATGCGCTGTTGCATGAGGAACGTACCCGCGAGGGATTGTTATACTGCAGGCGGGCCAATTTGATACCTGGCAAGGTGGGCCAGACACTCTTGTCTGGCCGGCCAGACAAGAGTGTCTGGCCCACCCAACACAACCATTCTCTAACGCGCGAAGTATAGCCGGACGCGCAAGCGACGGATGGGGCATCCGTCGTTAGACCTCGACGACCTTCCCTTCGCGTGCCGACCGCGCCAGTGCGTCCAGCACGCGCAGGGTCCGCACTGCTTCTTCGGGCGCCGGACGGACCGGCATGCCTTGCAACACGGACCGGCCAAAGTCCTCGATCATGTGCTGGATCTGGTCTTCGCCCTCGATAACTACTTCTTCCGCCGGCCTGCCCTCGCGCTCGACGACGAAGGTCGCTCGTCGGCCCGGCACCCAGAGATCCGGGATGCGCACCACGCCGTCGCTGCCGGTGATCTCCAGCCACCCGCGCAGCGGCAAGGTAAAACCGCAATCGAAGGTGGCCATGCGGCCGTCGGCAAACCAGAGGATGCCATTCATTTCGACATCGACGTCGTGCGTGAAGACAGCCGTGGCAAAGACACGGACCGGCTCGGCGCCGAACGCCCAGCGGATGCCGAAGATGGGATAGCAGCCGACATCGAGCAAACTGCCGCCGGCCATGCCGGACTGCAGGCGGATATTGCCGGGGTCCATGGGCAATTGGAACGTGAAAGCAGTGCTGACGCGGCACACCGCGCCGATGGCGCCGCTGTCGAGCAGCTTGCGGATGCGCGCCGTGCGCGGATGGTGCGGCCACATGAAGCCGTCCATCAGGCAGATGCCTTCATTCTTGCAGAAGTCCACCAGGTCTTTCGCCTCGGCGGCGGTCGGCGTCAAGGGCTTCTCGCAGAGTACGTGCTTGCCGCGGCGGGCCGCCTGGCGCGTCCACTCCGCGTGCAGGGTGTTGGGCAACGGGATGTACACCGCATCGATGTCCGGATCGTCCAGGAGGGCCTCGTAGCTGCCGTGCGCGACGGGGATGCTGTTTGCGGACGCGGCGGTCTTCGCCTTGTCCAGCGATCGACTGGCGATGGCGCGCAGCTCGGCGTTGCCGGCCTTGGCAAACGCCGGACGAAGGCGCTCGTTGATGTGCGCGACACCCAGGATGCCCCAGCGTACTTTGTCCTTTGCCATGGTGGTCCGTTGTCCGTTGGAAAGCCGCTTTGCTGGTCCGGGTACACTGTACAATACCCGCGACCGACTGACCACGGACAACGGATCCTTGCATGTGCCTGGTAGCCGTCTTTTTTCGTGTGGTGGAAGACGCGCCGCTGGTGGTGGGCGCCAATCGCGAGGAGGCCTACGCCCGTGGCGGCGAGCCTCCGCAGCGGCTCGATGCACGCCTCCGCGCCGTGGGCGGCCGCGACCCGACCGCCGGCGGTACCTGGCTGGGCGTCAACGAACGGGGAGTCCTTATCGCGGTGACCAACCGGCGGCGTACGCAGCTGCCGGTGCAACCGCGCAGCCGGGGCTTGCTGGCGCGCGAGTTGCTGGACTGCCCGTCCGCAGCCGCAGCCGTGGAACTGGCCACACGCGAGCTGGACAGCAACCGTTACGCGGGTTGCAACTTCCTCTGTGCCGACGCCGAACGCCTCGTGGTGCTGCATGCCGGCGACTGGCTGCGCGTCCGGCCGTTGCCCTCGGGCATTCACGTGCTCACCAATCACGACGTCAACGACGCCAGCGACCGGCGTCTGGCGCATGCACAATGGTGGCTCCATCAACGCGACTACCGCACGTCGCGCGATTGCACCACGGCATTGCAAGAGCTCTGCGCGCAGACCGGTAATCTCGACGCGCCGATCGTGCTTCGCGGCAACGACCGCGGCACCGTGTCGAGCAGCATCCTTGCCTTGCGCCCGTCGCTGGCGGAGAGCACGTATCTGCACGCGCAAGGAGCCCCGGATTGCACGCCGTATCGCAATTGTTCGGAGTTATTGCGCGAAATCGCGCCGGTTGGAAGTGACGAATGACGGAGCCCTCCCTCTCGTACCCCTCGTACCCAAGCTCCGGCTTGGGTATGTAGCGGAACTCGCCAGAGTTCCGAGCCGGAACCTGTCGCACGGAAGTCTGGCGACTTCCGCTACACGATGCGCGACAGGCCGTTTGGCGATTCGCTCTCAGGCTCCGGAGCTTGGGAACGAGGAAGGGGTCGCTGTCCTCATTGGAGCTTGGTCATTGGTCATTGATTCGTCATTCGGGTTTCGACATTCGTCATTCCCCAGGGCGGGCTTCGTCATTCATTCGTGACTTTTTCCCCTGATCGACAGGCGTTCCATGTACCCGCACCGCATCCGCTTAGCCGGCCCCTGGGACTGCGAGCCAATGAGTCGTCTCGACGGCACTGCGGAACTGCCGTCGCCGCGGCGGGTGACCATGCCGTGTTGGTGGCGGCAAGGGGGGCTGCAAGATTTCGCGGGTCGGGTGCGCCTCCTGCGTCGTTTTGGCTTTCCAGGACGCCTTGATGCCCACGATCGGGTCTGGCTCACGTTCGCCGGCGCTGCCGAACGCGCCGAAGTCTGGCTCAACGACGAATTTCTGGGCCGCCATGAGGGCGCCGGTCCGTTCGAGTTCGAGATTACGCGTCTCTTGCGCGTTCGCAATCTGCTGCGCGTGGAGGTCGACGGATCGGCCGACGGCGGCTTGTGGGGCGAGATCGCCCTGGAAGTCCGCTGCACCGCGTTTCTGCGCGGCGTGCGCTTCGCCGCGGACGTGCGCGAATCGGTCGCGCACGTACGCGCAAGCGGAGAGGTCGTCGGCAGCGCGGAAGGGCTGTTGGAGTTGTATCTGCTTCTCGATCGTCGTACGGTCGGCTACGTGGTAGTGACGGCCAGCGAGGCCGGACAGGCGTTTTCGTTGACTTCCGAGGAACTGGAGCCGGATTGCTGGCGGACGGGCGCTGATCATTTGCTGCGGCTCGATCTGGTGAAGGGCGCCAGCGTGTGGTATCAGAGCGAGCAGCCATTCGACTTCTCTGCCGGGCCCTCGTGACGCGTCCGGCGCGGGAGAACGCGCCATGCCGATCACCATTACCTGTCCGGATTGCGATGCCAGGATCCGTGCGCCCGACAGCATGCAGGGTCGGCCGGTCAAGTGCCCCAAGTGCGGCGCGCAGTTCACGGCGGATGGGAACGGCGACAGCGGCGTGGGGCCTGACCCGATTCCCGAACCGCCGCCTCCACCACCACCTGAACCAGTTACTCGGGAAGCCCTGTGGTCCGAAGTCGCGAAGGCCCCGGACAACCACCCGGCGCCCTCGCCGCTACCAGTACCGTTGCCCGTGCCCGCAATGGAGCAGCGCTCACCGAACGTCGTCGTTGATTTTCTGCTGTTTCGCAAGCTGATCGCGCCGGTGCTGGTTCAAGTGCTGTTCTGGATCGGCGTGCTCGGCTGCATCGTGGTGGGCGGCTTGATGTTTGCCACGGTCCTGGCGCTGCTGAATCGCGGAGCGACGTTCGGCATCGTCGTATGGCCGCTGCTGTCAACCCTCGCGGTTTGGTTCCTGGGCCCACTGGTCATCCGGGTCTTCTGCGAGGTGCTGATCCTCTTCTTCCGGATGAACGACACGCTGACCGCGATCAAGAACGCGACGGAAAAGCAGTGGCGCGATGACTAAGTTGGCGATTACGTCGGCCGGACGCCACGCTACTAAGAATTCATCCAAGAACAAATTCGTAGGACGGATTTCCAATCCGTCCGGCACACACGGACGGATTGGAAATCCGTCCTACGAAAAATACGAACTTATTCTTGGATGGCCTCTAACTTCCAGGTGGATGGGGTTTGGACGGGTCGTGCGGCGCGAACCATTGCGAGGCCACGCGTGGCTTCGAACCGGTGGAGCGGCGCGAGCCGGGGTGGTGCATCGGCGTGATGGTCAGGTCGGCGTCGGTGTCCGGCGCGGCCTGGGCCTTGGGGCTCAAGCGCGGCATCTCGGCGTCCGACGGCGGCGGGATTGGCGTCTGGGTCCAGGGGGACAGCGCCAAGGCCACGTCGGCCGGCGTCTGGTAGCGGTGCTGCGGGTTCTTGGCCAGCATGTACGCCGCAATCATTTCCAGCTCCGCCGGCACTTCTGGACGGTGCGAGCGAATCGATTTCGGCTGCTTCGTCTGGTGCCAGGTCAGCTTCTGGGCCAGCGTGCCTTCCGGAAACGGCGGACTGCCGGTGAGCAGGAAGTACAACGTGCCGCCCAGGCCGTAGATGTCCGCCCGGATGTCGACGCGATGGCTATCCAGGCACTGTTCCGGGGCCAGGTAGTCCGGTGTGCCGAGGACGCCGCGCGTCAGGATCTCGCTGTCCCCGCAGAAGCGCGTCAGGCCGAGATCGAGGATCTTGACGGTGCCGGCGCGGTCGACGATCAGGTTGTCGGGCTTGATGTCGCGGTGGATCATGCCCGCTTCGTGAATGTGCTGCAGGCCGATCGCCGCCTGGCTGACATAGTGGGCCGCGCGCTCAACCGGCAGCGGGCCGAAGCGATGGACCAGGTCCATCAGCAAGGCGCCTTCGATGTACTCCATCACCAGGAAGTGACGGTTCTCGTCCTGGTCCACATCATAAGCGCGGACGATGTTCGGGTGGTCCAGGCCGGCGGTGGCGCGGGCCTCGCGGTAAAAGCGCTTGAGATACTCCGCGTTCTGGGCATTGGAAGTGGGCAGCACCTTGAGGGCCACCCGGCGGCGCATGGTGACATGCTCGCACAGGTAGACCAGGGCCATGCCGCCGGAGCCGATGCGCTCCAGCACCTTGTAGTTGCCCAGGATCATGCCTTTGCACTTGCCCAGCAGGAACTGCTCGGCCTGGAAATGCGTAATGAGGCCATCGTTGATGAGCACCTCGGCCAGGCGCGCCGGTTCGAGGGCAGCCACGGCAGGGTCGAGGTGGCGGAGATACGTGCTCAACACGTTCTCTTCCACCAGCCCGCTCCTGCGTACCAGCTGGAACAGGTCATCGACTGTGGCGGGTGCTGGCACGGATTCTCCCCCTGGCACGGGCGATGCCAAACCACCGACGCCGAACGAGAGTAATCCAGTCTGCCATTGGAATGGGGACAATGCAAGCGGATTGAGGGGCGGAAATGCGACTGGATGCGACTGCTCGGCATCGACACAGGGTGAACCACGGCTACAAGCGCCCGTGGACCAGGCGTGGGCTTCCGCTGAAGACGCTGTGATACCCGGGCGCGATATTTTTTGCCGACGACGTGTTAATCCTGCCTTTCCACCTCGTCTTAGCTGGTGGCGGTGTTGTTCGGGACTAACATCACTCTTGTTCAGGTAACAGACGCCATGATGTCCGTAACAGTCGACTCGAGGTGTGTGCATTGCGGTGCGTCCTGCTCTGAAACCACTCTTGCCGAGGGCTGGTGCGAGTCCTGCGGCAAGCGCATCCCTAACTCCTTGATCCCGAAGGCGATAACTCCCGCGGCACGCCCGGTGGAGGATCGCACGACCGGCAGCCAAATCGGCGGCGTCCTGCTCTGGCTGGGCGTTACCGCGGTCGTCATCAGCCTGGCCTTGGTGGTGTTCTTCAACACCGTCCGGATTGGCGGCCAGCATGGCCAAGCGAATCCGCAACAGCTGACGGCGGAAAAACTGAGCACTCGCTAACCCACGTATCGCGGCGCCGCTCGTCTCTCCCCGAGCTGATCTCTCCCCGCCGTTCGCTCCGCGAGCCAACGCTCGATCTCGCCAGCCTACCCACGGCGAGTTGTAGAGCGTCTCAGTTTTGCATGCCGAAATAAATCAAAAGAGACAGCGGACTCCAGTCGACCTGATTGCGCGCGGATCCTCGCTTGAGCGACGTAGCGGCCCACAAGGAAGCTGCGTCAGGCTCGAATCGGTCCGGATTGCGCGCCGGGGGAATCGCCCCTCCCCTCTAACCTCGTCGCCGACGAGCTCCGGGCTCTCTCGTTGAACTCCCACTTCAGCAATCACTTCCCCCGGATGGACCGGCCTGCGGTTCTGTAGCCGCAGGCTTCAGCCTGCGGAGGGAGTCTGCCGCCGCTGGGACGCCTTTCCGCAGGCTGAAGCC
>JAIEMG010000378.1 GCA_019752375.1 Gemmataceae bacterium
CTCGCCAGGATTTCGCCTCGTGACCGGGCTCTGCCCGGTCACGAGAACAATGTGCGAAGCACAGTAGGTCGAATGGCGCCTGCCGAGATCGACAGGCAGCGAGATTTAATTTAGCATAGGGCATGCACCTGGACACCCGTTCGGCTGTTGCTGCGGTCTATCGCTCCGATTGGGGCCGGATCGTCGCCACGTTGATCCGCCTGGTTGGCGACTTCGACGTGGCCGAAGAGTCGGCGCAGGAAGCGTTTGCAGCCGCGCTGGACCAGTGGCCCACCACGGGAGTGCCCGGTTCGCCACGGACCTGGCTCATCCAGACGGCCCGCAACAAGGCGATCGACCGGATTCGCCGACGAACGAAGTTTGCGGAGAAGCTGCAAACCTATGCCGTGTCGGGCCTGATGCCGACCGCGGAGGAGCCGCAGCCGGATTACGACTCCAGCGAAATCCCCGACGACCGCCTGCGACTGATCTTCACCTGCTGCCACCCTGCCTTGGCGACCGAGGCTCAGGTCGCGCTCACGCTCCGGACGCTGGGCGGCCTGGAGACGGAAGAAATTGCGCGGGCGTTTCTCGTGCCGCCAGCCACGATGGCCCAGCGGCTGGTACGGGCCAAGCGCAAGATTCGCGACGCCGGCATTCCTTATGTCGTGCCTGAGACGCAGGACATGCCCGAGCGCCTCGATGCGGTGCTGACGGTGATCTATCTCATCTTCAACGAAGGTTACACGGCCACCCGCGGCGAGGCGCTGCTGCGGACCGACCTCTGCGCCGAGGCCATCCGCCTGGGCCGCCTGGTGCGGGCGTTGGTCGCGCCCCCGGTGCCTGGGGAGGCCACCGCCCTTGTCGCGCTCATGTTGCTGCACAATTCACGGCATGCGGCGCGGCTCGACGAGGCCGGAGACCTCATCCTGCTGGAACAACAGGATCGCGGCCGCTGGGACCAGGGGCAGATTGCCGAGGCGGTGCCGCTCGTTCAAGAGGCACTTCGCGCCGACCCCGGGCCGCTCGCCCTTCAGGCTGCCATCGCAGCCCAGCATTGCCTGGCGGCACGGGCCGAAGATACGGATTGGCGACAGATTCTCGGGCTCTACGATCTTCTGGAACGCGTGCAGCCCTCGCCCATCGTTTCGCTGAATCGGGCGGTCGCCGTCGCCATGGCGGATGGCCCTCAACCAGCGCTGACGCTCATCGATGGACTTGCTGCGGCGGGCGACCTGGAAAGCTATCATCTGCTGCATGCCGTGCGCGCCGACTTGCTCCGGCGTCTCGGCTCCCGGGCGGAAGCAGGCCGGAGCTATGCACGAGCGCTTGAGCTCGTCACCAATGACAGCGAGCGCCGGTTCCTCCAGCGCCGCCTGCATGAAGTCCAGTCGACCAACGCGTGATGCGTCGCGGGAACACCGAGCAGGTCAGCTTCGTAGCGCCCTTCGCGTGCGTCCTCAACTCCTCTTCTAAATTTCCACGACTTTGTTATTTTCCGCGGCGCATGTCGGAGCCCGTCTGATTTCACGGAGGAGAAGATCATGAAGCAAATGTATCGGCCCCTGTGGCTTGCCCTGCTGTTGCTCGCTTCGATGACCACGGCAAGCCGGGTCGCCGCGCAGGACTACACCAGCTGCGGCAGCTGCGAGGAGCAAAGCGAGCCCGAGGTTGCGCTCGTCGAGCAGATGTACCCCGTGGCCGACATTCTCCACGGCTATGCCAAATGCCCGAAGTGCCCCGACTACCTCGTGAAGGTCATTCCCCAGGTGGTCGCGCCGGCGAGCTGGTGCGGCCAGGGTGGTAAGGGTTCGATCGAGTTCTGCGTCTCGTGCGACAAGCTGGTCGTGACCCAGACGCCCGCCGTCCAGAAGCAAGTGGGCGACTTCCTCAAGGTTGTCGACAAGATGGCCGCCGCGGCCTCGAAGTCGAAGGTCGATGCGGCGACGGGTTGCGTCAAGAAGGGCTGCGGTTGCGCGAGCACGAAGGCTGCACCCGCTGCGGACGCCGCGTGCGTTTGTAAGCCGGCCAAGGACCCGTGCTGTTGCACCGCCCAGTCCGCTTGCGGCTGCAAGGCGGAGAAGGCCAAGGATCCTTGCTGTTGCGGCACCAAAGCCGCGAGTGGCTGCAAAGCGGAAAAAGTAAAGGATTCGTGCTGCTGCGGCGCCAAGACGGCCTGCGGCTGCAAGGCGGAAAAGGCGAAGGATTCCTGCTGCTGCGGCGCCAAGACGGCTTGTGGTTGCAAGGCTGCCAAGAGTGCGTGCGCCTGTGCTGGCAAGGCTGCCTGCAGCTGCGGCACCGACAAGGGCTCGTGCTGCTGTGGCGCCAAGACGGCTTGCGGCTGCAAGATGGCCACGACCGATTGCGGTTGCACCGGCGCGACGACTCCGTGCAGCTGTGGCACCGCCAAGACGCCCGCGAAGCACCACTTCCGCTTCGTGATCGATGGCCTGAAGTACGAGGACAGCGAGAAGAACGGCATCACCATCCAGCATTTCGAGGTGGAATACACCGGCGACGGCATGGACGAGCCGGAATCCGGCAAGCCCGTGGCCGGCACCGTCAAGGCCGACAAGGTCAGCCGCTGCACGATGGAGCAGATCCTGAAAATGCTCAACTGCCCGTGCGGCCCCTGCTGCCCGGCCCCGGCCTCCGAGGCGAGCGAAACGCCGAACGAGTGAGTGATGTTGGACGAGAATAAACGGGGACCGGGTTCGCGCGACGCGGGCCCGGTCCTTTCCAATTCTTCCCGGCGCAAAACCTTGTGGACGCGTAGGCTTGACCGCGCCGGCGCGGCAAGCAATGGGAGAGCCGAAGCAGGTCCGCGAACAACACTCCGCACGCTTTCGTCGAAAGGACCGCTGGGGAACGGCCGTCCGCTCACGCCAGCACTTCCGAGATGATACCGGTGCTTTCCTTGAAGGCGGTCACCGGGCAGCCGAGCTGCTGGAGGATCGTAAGGTAGAGGTTCGACATCGGCTTCTTCTCCTGCTCGAACTTGACGTGCTGGCCGTGCCTGAATCCGAGCTTGCGGCCGCCGGCGAGCAGCGTGGGGAAGCTCTTGCCCGAGTGGCTGGAGATCTGGGCGCCGCCCATGAGCAGGACCGTGTGGTCCAGCAGCGTGCCGTCCCGGGCCTGTACGGCCTTGAGCTTGTCCATGAGCCGCGCCAGGCAGGCGCAGAGCATCTCGTCGCGCGATTGGATGACGCTAAAATCCGGCGAATCCGCGGCGGCCTGGCCGCCCTTGTGGTGAACGTCGTGGGCGCCGCGGATCGGAGCGCCGGCCTTGTTCGCCCAGTCCTTGTACTCCTCGTAGTTCGGCCCGCCCTCGCCGCCCAGGCTATGGGTCACCACGCGGGTCATGTCGGTCTGGAAGCCAAGGACGACCAGGTCCATCATCAGTTCGATGTGCTCCTGCATGCGGTTCTTGCCGCCGGCCACGAGTTGCACACCGGCCTCATCGAACTTCGGGCGGCCGCGCTTGAGGATCTCCTCGCTGTCGTTGAGACGCTTCTCGACGTCGCGGATCGATTCCAGGTACTGGTCGAGGGCCTGGCGATCGACATTCCCCAGCTGTTTCTGGAAGTCCTTCACGCTGCCAACGGCGGTGTCGAGGATGCTGCGGTTGAGGGCCACGCGGGCCTTCGCGTCCCGCAGCTGGTCCTTGTCGGCCGGTGGGAAGAGTCGCTCGAAGACAGCGCGATAGTTGGCCGTCGCCGGAATGTCAACGCCCAGCGAGTTGCGCGAGAGCGTGGCAGTGCCGACGCCGTCGGCAAACGAGAGGGCCAGCGAGGGCAGCCAGGTCGGCCCCAGGTGCTTGGCGGCTACCTGGTCCATCGAGACGGTGTTGGTGATCGTGCCGGGCGTCAGGTTGATGTTATGGCCGGTCAACCAGTTATACGGGTGGACGTGGCCGCTGATGCGCCCGGTGATGTGCAGCAGATTGGTCAGCACGGTGAACTGGTCGCGGTGGCGTTCGAGCGGCTTGTGCGACGGGGCGAGGGTGTAATCGCGCCCGGTGTCCTTGGGGAACCAGCCGTGCCGGCCGATGGCGCCGGGGATGTAGAAGCAGGCGAGCCGGCGCGGCTCCCGCGCGCCGACCGCCGCGGCCGCCGTGGCGCTGCCCATGACTTCCAGGTAGGGCAGGGCCAGCGTGGCCCCCAGGCCGCGGAGGAAGCTGCGCCGGCTGATCGAAAACGTCTTCGGATTCATGGACATACCCCGGCAAGGAAGTTCTATGGCGCGAAACGGACTACTGACGATGCCGTTTCTCGGTGAAACATTAGCAAGCCGTGTCGTCATTTGATTGCCCGACGCTCGTCCCGCGGATCCAGGAAGGCGCGCGAGCGGACCACGGCCCGCAGCAGGTCGCGGAGCGGGTAGCCTTTGGCCTCGCGTTCCTTCATCATGTCGGCCACCTCCCGCAGGTCGTCCACGTCCGGCTTGCGGCCCGTGGCGTACACCATGAGGTTTTTCATCAGACCGCGCACCAGGTCCGTCTGGTACTCCTTGACGACCAGTTGTCGGAACTCGGCAAACGTCTTGAACTCCTCGCCGCGGGGCATCCGGCCCACCGTATCCACCGGGCGGGTATTGCCCACGCCGCGCCAGGAGATGCGGCCGTCCAGTTCGCCGCGGGCATAGCTGTCGTGCTCGACGTCGCGCCAGCGGCCGCTGAGGTCGAAGTTCTGAAAGGCAAAGCCCACCGGGTCGATGGTCCGGTGACACACGTTGCAGCGGTTGTCTTGCTGATGGCGACGGAGCAATTCTCGGAACGGCTTGCCCTTGTTCCCACCCTCGGACGGATTCAATTCCGGCACCTCCAGGGGCGGCGGCGGTGGTGGGTGGTCGAGGACGTGCCGCAGCGTCCAGGCGCCGCGGTAGATGACCCAGTTGTCGCCCATCCAGCAGAGCATTGACTGGATGCCGGCCTGGCCGAGGATGCCGCCGCCGCGCGGGTCGTTGCCGCGCAGCTTCACCGGGCGCAGACGGCCGCCTTCCAGGGGATCGTAGCCGTAGTGCAGTGCCAGGGCGTCGTTCATCATCGTCCAGTCGCTGACGACCAATTCCCTCGCCGGTCGGTCCTCGGCAATCAGCTGCCCGACGTAGGCAAGGGTTTCCTCCCGCATGGAGGCCTTGAGATACCGTGCGAAGCGAAAATCCTGTTTCTGAATGTGGCTCTGGGCGATGGTGATCGGCTGCTCCATTTCCAGCCACTGCATCACGAACGGCCGGACAAACCCCTGGCTGCGCGGGTCGGCCAGCAGGCGATCCACCTGGGCGTCGAGGACGGCCGGGTCGCGCAGCTTGCCCTCCGCCGCCAGGCGGCGCAGCTCAGCGTCCGGCGGCTCACCGACCAGCATGAAGCTCAACCGCGAGGCGATGGCGTGCTGGGCGATGCCGGGATCCGAATGACTCGGCGACGTGAGGTAACGGAACGACGCGCTGAGGAGCACCGACTGAAACGCGCCGCGCAGGGCGTTGTCAAACGATAGTCCGTCCTTGCGGAACTGGTGGTACAGCTTGACGAAGGGAGCCCGTTCGGTCGCGGCGGTCGGCCGCCGCCAGGCCCGCTCGATCCAGACGGCGAGCAGACGGTCGGCGCAGGCCGAATCGTCCGCGATCGGGTCGGCATCGGCTTTCCACGCGGCCGGCGGCCAGGCGGCGACGGATTGCGGTTCAATCTCGATGCTCTGGAGGACAATGAACGGCGCCGGCTGCTTCTCCGCCGGCAGCGCCCGCCGGTCGAACGCGGGCCGGAACAGGCCGGTGCCGTCGGGCGGCGCGTCCTTGGGGTTGCTGCGGTCTTCGTTCTCAAATCCCTTGACGGCATACGGGATTTCCACCTTGTTGCTCAGGTGGATGTTGACCGTACGCGCGCCGATGGCCAGGTCGTCGAGCTGAACTTCGTAGGCGAGCCGTTGCGGCCGGTCCAGGCTCCCGGTGATGGCGCGGAAATCGACGTCCTTGCCGCCGATGGCGACCCACAGCTGGGGATCCGGGAGACCGTCCAGCGGTTTCATGGTCGAAACCACCAGGGACAGCCGAAGCACCCCCTGGCGGCTCGCCGGCGCCGGGATGCCGATTTGCAGCGTCTCGCGCTCGCCGACGGCGCGCGGCTCGAGGAGTACGCCCATGCCGGTACGGCCCGGCCCGTACCCTTTGACCGTAATCCCGACGCTTTTCCATTCGTCGATGGCCTTGCGCGGGTCCTTCGCTTCCCGCAGGTTGACCGCGAACGGCTTGCCCGGCGGCGGCTCCAGGAAGCGGATGCCGTCCACGGCGCGGCGGCTCACGCGCAGCCACTGCGCGACGCCGTCGGCGGCGTCCTGCAGGCCTTCGGCGCCGGTGTCGAAGCCGGCGACCGTGCCGTCGCCCGGCAGGGCGTGAGCATAATCGACGGCCAGGCCGGTCAGGTCGCGCAAAGCGGCCGACACTTCGCGCCGGTTGAGCCGTCGGGTGCCGTCGGTCCGCGTCGCACGCTGTTGTTGCTCGATCCAGGCGAGCAGTGATTTCTTTGCGGCCTCACCGGGCTGCGCCCGCGTCTTGGGCGGCATCGAACCGCCGGCCACCTTTTCGTGGACCATCGTCCACAGATGGCGCTGGCCGTTCTCAAAGCCCTGGAGCTGGTCGAGCCGCAGCTGCGACTCCTGTTTCTGCGGACCGTGGCAGCCCACACAGTGCTCCTTGAGGAACGGCGCCACGGATTTCCCGAACGGCTCGTCCGCCATCAGCCGGCCGTGTGCGCCCGCCAGAACGAGCAAAGGGATGAGAAGAGACCGGCTGCCTGTCGTGTTCATCGGTTCACACCCGTGGTGATGGCGTCGCGATTTCGCCCGATCCCTGGATAATGAACGCCAGGTCGGAATCATTAGGTAAGGGAAGCCGGAGTGCTGCAATGACCCCACGATCCGTGTATTCGATCGTTTTCATCGCCCTGGCGAGCGCCGCGAGTGGCCCTTCCGCCGACGAAGCTGCGGCGGACGCCGCGCTTCTCACCCTGCGCGGCCACAAGGGCTGGGTCGCCTCGGTGGTGTTCAGCCCGGACGGCAAGTGGATCGTTTCTGGTGGCAGCGACGACACGGTCCGGGTGTGGGACGCGCGTAGCGGCCAGGAGCGGCAGACCCTGCGTCCTGGCGGCAAGGGCGTCACGGCGGTCGCCCTCAGTCCCGACGGTAAACGGATCGCGGCCGGTAACTGGGACCGAAGGATCAAGGTCTGGGACTTCGACGGCGGCAAGGAACTCTTGACCCTGCGCGGGCACGCGGAGAACATCCTTGCCCTGGCGTTTAGCCCGGATGGCCAAAAAATCGTGTCTGGCAGCGGCGACGACACGTTGAAGGTGTGGGACGCGCGGACCGGCAAGGAACTCCTGACCCTCGACCACGGCAACGAGTACGACATCACGGCCGTCGCCTTCAGCCCCGACGGCAAGCGCATCGTTTCGGGCGACGGCGAAAATCTCCTGAAGGTCTGGGACGCGGGCAACGGCGACGAGGTGCTGACGCTCAGCGGCCACGAGGGAGCGATCGCGGCGGTTGCCTTCAGCCCGGACGGCAAACGCATCGTCTCGGCGAGCCAGGACGAAACGGTACGCATCTGGAGCGCGAGCAGCGGACGGGAATTGTTGACGATGAGCGGCCACCGGGCAAACGTCACCTCCGTCGCGTTCCACCCCGATGGCCGTCACATCGTTTCCGGCAGCGAGGACCGCACCCTGAAGATCTGGGATGCGCAAACCGGCAAGGAACAGCGCACGCTGCACGGCCACGGCGAGGGCGTCACCGCGGTCGCGTTCAGCCCGGACGGACGCCGCATTGTGTCCGTGAGTCGAGGCACGGTGCAGGTGTGGAAATCCGCTACCCGCTGACGCCGCCGCTCCGGCCGCTGAAAACTGCTCTTGTCAGACCACGCGCCGGTTTTCCACATTGGATGGGGGAGCACGCGCGCCGCACGCGGCCGCGGGAGTGACCCACTGTCACCCCTGCCTTTGAAGGCGCCAAGAACGGCCGATTTTCAGAGTTGTAGGGTGCGTCAAGCGTACTCGCGCGGACGCACCGGACCCGCGCGGAGCCATCATGTCTTTGCACGGGCCGGTGCGTCCGCGCGAGTACGCTTGACGCACCCTACAACTCCGCAGGCTGAAGCCTGCGGCGACAGAAGCGGACGCCGATGAGTCCCTGTTGGATAGGCAACAGGTGTTGAACGTGCCAGGACAATATCCCACAACCCCATCCGCCGGGCACCGTCACCAAACGGTGTTTTCCGTGGTTGGTTTTCGAGCTATTGACTGGCCCATCCGGGTCATTGCGTAGTGCCCGCCTCATTCCGACACGGAGACCCGCCATGCCGCGCCTGCTCGTGATTGCAACCCTTGCGTTCCTCGCAGTGCCGCTCCTGGCGGCGGATGAGCCCCCGATGCCGCCGGGCTGGCTGCCGCTCAACCGGCTCGACGACCAGCCGGCGTGGGGCGATTTCCGCAAGATCGACGACAAGATTCACCTCTACTTGCCGCCCAAGGTGGAGTCGGTTCGCGGCGTGTTCGTCTGCTTCGTCTTCCACAGTGGCGACCCGCGCGAGCTAGCCCGGCTGTGGCAGTTCGCGCTGGTCACCGTGCCGTGGCCCTTCGAGTACGACCTCGGCCACAACGACAAGCGCAACGGCCGGTTCAAGCTCGGCCATCCCGCCGGCAACATGGGGCGCCTGCTCCACTACCTCGACACCGCCGCCCGAGAGACCAAGCACCCGGAACTGCGTACCGTGCCGATCGTCGGCTGGCTCGGCCAGAACGGCTCGCACCTGTGCGCCGACTTGCACAAGCGGGCGCCGGAGCGCGTCCTGGCCTGGGCCGATTCCTTTCCCAACTCGCTGGCGAAGTACCCGGAGTTGACGGCCAAGGTGCCGTTCGCCTACGCCTGGGAGTTCACCGCCAAGGACGACAAGGACCGCGCGGCAGCGCGCGAGGAAGCCGCGCCGAAGGTGCGCGATCAGCGGACGCCGGCCCTGGACTTGAAGTGTCGGGCCAATACCTACGGCTTTCCACATGGCATTTACTCGAAGTACAACTTTTTCATGGCCTATCTCGACCGCTGCATCGCGCTGCGCATGCCGGACCAGATGCCGCCCGCGGGCGAGGCGGTGAAGCTCAAGCCGGTCGCGCCCGAAAATGGCTGGGTCGGTGATTTTAACCCGGTGGGCGAGTGGAACCCGATCGCGCCGGGCAAGGAGGCCAGGGGCATGGTGGAACCGGCCTGGCTGCCGGACGCGTATGCGGCATGGATGTGGCGCTCGTACCACTCGGCCAAACCCGACATCAAGTTGACGGGGCCGGTCATCGAGTACAGCCGGCGCGATGGCCGGTGGGGCGGGCCGGAATGCGGGCTCGGTTACGGCGCGCCGGTCGCCGCCGGCACCGCCTTGAAGTTCACCGCGACCGCTACAGGGACCTACCACAAGGTCGAATTCCACGACGGCGACCGGATCGTCGGCACCGCCGAGCAGGCCCCCTGGCAGGTCGAAGGCGTCAAGCTCGCGCGCGGCCTGCACGCCCTGTTCGCCGTGGGCGTGACCGCGGACGGGCAGCGCCGCGCCAGCCGTCCGGCCTTCCTGGTCGTCGAATGAGACGGGTCAGGGCCCCGGCACCGGAAGCCGCACCTGGTGGAGCCGGTATTCGCCCGCCCCCGTGATGTACAGCGTCCGGCGATCGGCGCCGCCGAACGCCAGGCCGGCAATGTTCCGCGGCACGCCCAGGATCATCGCGAGGACTTTCTTGCCGTCGGCGCTGACCACGGCCACCGCCTCGCCCGATGTGTGCGACTCGGCGCCGGCCAGGTAGAAGTTGCCCTGGGCGTCCACCGCCAGGCCCTGGAGCCGGCCCACCCAGCCGAGCAGCGTGGTCGCGCCGTCGCGGGCTGCCGGCAGCTTGTCCAGCCGCGGCTCCAGGTTCTGGACCTTGAAAAATTCCGCGCCCATGCCGAGCTTGCCATCGGCGTCCATGGGGAAACGCCAGACCGCCCGCCCCTCGGCGTTGGGAAGCTTCGAAGTGACGAAGAGCGCGTCCTGCTTCGGCGACAGCGCGATTCCGTAGGTGTGGCCGATGCGCGGCTGGTGGACGATCGGCTTCCCCCCCGCTGTCCAGCTGCGCGTACCGCCGTCGGGGAACCCAGACCAGTAGATCGTGCCTTTCCGGTGGACGGCGACGAAGTGAGGCGTACCCACGCCCTCGGCAACCAGTTCCTCCGCCGATCCGTCCGGTTTGATGCGCAGGACGTGGTTGACCACGTCCTTTTCGGTGACAATCAGGTTGCCGTCCGAATCCACGGCCACACCGACCGGGTTGCGCAGTTCCTTGAAGGTCTCGAAGCGGTCCGGCGGCGAGAAGGCGAGCAACCGCTTGCCGCCCCGATCGGCGATGATCAGCCGGTCCTTCCACCAGACCATGCCGGAAGCGGTAAGTCGCGGACTCTTGGCCACTTCCTCCGCCTGGTAGACCCCGGTGGGCCGGGCCTCCTCCTCGGCCGCTGGCAGCAACGGCGTCCAGAACAACAGTCCACAGCCGATCACCCACTTAAGATTGATCGTCATCGCTTTCCTCCATTCGGCGAACGATTCGCAGACTAATGATTCGAAGACTGCCAACATTAGGAATCAAGCCACGCAACGGCTCATCGCAGTCTCCCGCCGGAGGAGTGAACGTGCGTCTAATCACTGGGACGGTCCTGGCGCTGTTTGGGATGGGGCTTGGCTCGACGGCGGCCGGGGCCGAGGACGACTTTACCAAAGTAATCCGGCCGTTTCTGGCCGCGCATTGCGTCAAGTGTCACGGCGAACAGAAGCCCGCCGGCAAGGTGCGCCTGGACAACCTGACGGGGGACGCGCGGACAGAGTCCGACCGGCTTCTGGCGATCCGCGAGCAGATTCGCGACGGCCTGATGCCCCCGGTGAAGGAGACGCGCCCGGACCCGGCCCACATCCAGGCAGTGGTGAACTGGACCATCAAGCAGACCGGAGGCCGCGCTGGCCGACTGCCCAGCCAGGGGAACCTGATTCCGCACGAACTCCTCTTCGGCAAGCCGGCGAGCGCGGGGGCCGCGCCGGCGCCGCGCATCTGGCGCCTCAGCCCCGACGGTTACCAGGGCTTCCTCGGCGACCTGGGCAGGGGCAAGAACCTTGCCGGGGTCGTCCAGCCGTTCACGCTGATGCCCGAACGCGGCATCAAGGACTTCGCGGGACTCTACACCATCGACGAGCCGAGTACCGAAATCCTGCTGCGCAACGCCGAAACCATCGTCGAGGCCCAGACCGCCCACGAACTCAAGGACGGCAAGGTCCAGGGCAAGAATGGGAGCGTGCGGGAGCTGGCGGCGCTCATGGACCCGGCGGCGGCGCCGTCGAAGTCCCAGCTGGCGGCGGCCGTGCAGCTCCAGTTCAAATTGGCCCTGGGCCGCACCGGCAGCGATGAAGAGGTAGCTCGGTTCATCGGCCTGTACGAGCGGTGCAGGAAGGTCAGCAACAGTCCCGGCGCCGTCAAGACGATGCTCCAGGCCGTCCTCCTCCGCACCGACGCCATGTTCCGCAGCGAGCTGGGCTCCGGCGCTGCCGTCAACGGCCGGCGCATGCTGGCGCCCGAGGAACTCGCCGTGGCGCTCAGCCTGGCGCTCGCCGACCGCCGGGAGCCGCAGATCGTGCTGGCGGCGCAGAAGGGTGAGCTGCGGACGCGGGAACAGGCAGCCTCCCATGTCGGCCGCATGCTCGACGACCCGCGGCTGGAAAAGCCCCGCATCCTGAAGTTCTTCCGCGAGTACTTCGATTACGCCAACGCAGCCAACGTCTTCAAGGACAGACCCAAAACCTTCGTTCACGAGCCGAGGCAGCTGATCGCCGACACCGACCGGCTCGTCCTGCACATCGTGGCGGCCGACAAGGACGTGTTCCGGCAACTGCTGACGACGCCGACCTCCTTCGTCAATTACTCTCTCGCCAAGAACAAACAGACGGGAAAGGACGAGGGCAAACCGGGAGTCGTGCTCAATCCGAACAATAACAAGGGACAGAAAGGCGTCGAGTCGATCTACGGCCTGGAGGAGTGGCCTCGCGAGCAGCCGGCTGTCTTGCCTGAGAACACCCGCCTCGGCATCCTCATGCAACCGAGCTGGCTGGTCGCCTACAGCACCAACTTCGACAATGATCCGGTTCGCCGCGGCCGCTGGGTGCGCGAGCGCCTGCTGGGCGGCACCGTCCCCGATCTGCCCATCGGCGTCGCCGCCCAGGTGCCCGACGATGCTCATCGAACTTTCCGCGATCGGCTCACCGTCACGCGCGACGCCCGCTGCTGGAAGTGCCACCAGCGGATGGACGAGCTCGGCCTGCCCTTCGAGAACTTCGACCACTTCGGCCGCTTCCGCGCCACCGAGACGGTCCTCGACCTCGACGCCACGGCGAAGCACGTGGACAAGAAGGGGAAGTCGCTCGGCCCGGTGACGCGCGAAGCCGAACTGAACACGGCTGGCGCCATCGCCGACAGCGGCGACCCGAAACTGGACGGTCCGGTTGCCGATCCGCGGGGGATGCTTCGCAAGCTCGCGGATTCCGAGCGGGCCCGGCAAGTCTTCGTCCGTCATGCGTTCCGCTTTTTCCTCGGCCGCAACGAGACGCTCGCCGACGCCCGCGCGTTGCAGGACGCGGACCGGGCATACGTCGAAAGCGGCGGGAGCTTCAAGGCGTTGGTCACCGCACTGCTGACATCGGATTCGTTCCTCAATCGGTCGGTTCCCGCAGGAGATTCGCGATGAACCTGGAAATGACGCGGCGCAGCATGCTTCGGAACGTGGCCTTCGGCGCGGGCGCCGGCATGTTCACGCCGATCCTCGGCCAGCTCGCGGCCCACGCCGCCGGCGACGCACGCGCAGTCCGCCGGCGGATCGTCTTCGTCCTCCAGAGCAACGGCATGAACCCCGGCCACCTGTTGCCGTCGGGCGTGCAGCGTCCCCGCAACGGGCGCCCCACTAATGAAAAGCTCGAAGAACTCGCCCTGGACGATCGGCAGTTGCACGAAGCCATCGAACCACTGGCGCCGTTCAAGGACCGGATGACGTTGGTGCAGGGCCTTTCCGGCCGGATCTCGCTGGGCGACCATTCCGCCAACCACGGCGCGCTGGGTTGCTATCCAGGCAACAAGGGACCGCTGGCCGCAACCATCGACGTTGCGCTGGGCGAGGCCAACCCGGGCATCGTTCCGCACGTGGGGCTGGGCATCATGAACAAGCCCGACCAGATGCTCAACTACCAGCTGTCGGCGGCCGGCCCCGGCAAGGCGGCGCCGCTGCAGTGCTCTCCCGAGCTGGCCTTCCAGAGCCTGTTCGGCAGCGTCACCGGCGGATCGAGCCGACAGGCCTTCGACCGCCGCACGCTGTTGCTCGACTTCATGGCCGACGACGTCAAGCGGGCGCGCACGGCGCTGGCCGCCGAGGAGCGCCAGAAGCTGGATTCTTACCTCGACGCCTTCGAGGCGCTCCGCGACCGCCAGGGCAAGATCGACGCCATCAAGGACGACCTGCGCAAGCAGGCGCCGAACCTGGACGACAAGTTCCGCAAGCCGACCGAGTGCAACCGGCTGGAAGCGCAGTTCGACATTGCCGCGGCGGCGCTCATCACCGGGCTGACCAACGTGGTCACGCTCGCCTCCGGCGGCGGCGGGCAGCATTACATCTCGTTCCCCGAGCTGGGCGTCCCGGTGGACGGCCACCATTACGGGCACGGCGGCGGGGTCGAAGGGAAGAACTACGAACAGTGCTTTGTCGCCGTGCGCCAGTTCCATGCCAAGCAGATCGCCCGGCTGGCGCGCGCCCTGGCCGCCGTCAAGGAAGGCTCCGGCACCATGCTCGATCACACGGTCATCGTCTACCTGAGTGACTCCGGCGACGGCCACCACCCGAGCCTGTACGAGTGGCCGGTCATCCTGCTTGGCAACCTGGGCGGCAAACTTCGGACGAACGGCCGCTACCTGCAATTCCCGGCTTACGGCGCGAAGAGCCATCGAACGATGGCGAACCTGTACTGCACCCTCCTGCACGCCGTGGGCAAGCCGCGCGACCGGTTTGGCGTTCCCGACCCGGGCTTGAAAGACGTGGACCAGACCGGTCCCGTAACCGAATTGCTGGCGTGAGTGGTACGATGGACCGGGCGTTCGAGGGACACCGGACATGAACGAGTCGCCGCCGCCCGCAGCTGCCGGGCAACACGTGCAGGAAGTGCAGAGGCTTTTCTTGCAGCACGCCGATCTGCTGCGCGGCTTCCTGCGCGGCCTGGTGCCGCAGCAGGAGGCGGCCGACGACATCTTTCAAGAGCTGTTCCTGACGTTGACCGCCAAGGCGCTCGACTTCCAGCTCGGTTCCAACTTCCTCGCCTGGGCGCGTGCGGTAGCCCGGCTCAAGGTGTTCGAGCAATACCGGCAGTTGAAGCGCAGCATCCCCTTATTGTCGGCCGAAGTACTCGAAGTGCTGGCGGACGCCGCGCCGGCCTCCGACGGCCTGCTGATGCCGCGTTACGAGGCGTTGCAGGACTGCCTCAAGCAGGTCGCGCCGCGGGCACGCGAGATGGTGGCGCTGCGCTACGCCGACCCGCCACTGACGCCGCGGCAGATCGCCCGGCAATTGTCGTGGACGGCCAACGCCGTCCGCGTGGCCCTGGCGCGGGCCCGCAAGTTCCTCCTGGAGTGCGTCGAACGCCGCCTGGCGGCGCGGGGGACCGTCTGACATGAACCGCGATCACCTCCTCGAACTGCTGGACGACTACCTCGAAGGCGAACTCACCGAGGAACGCCAGACCGAACTGGAGGCGCTGCTGCTTCAGCACCCCGAGGCACGGACGCTCTACTGGGATTACGTGCAGCAGCACATGCTCATCCAGAAGATCGAGCAGGAATCCGATGGCCAGGCCCTGGCCTGTCAGGAGAGCACGACGGTCGTCGAGGCGTGCGGCCCGCGAACGAACTCAAGGCGTCGCCCCATTTGGGTCTGGGGGGCCGTGGCGGCCAGTCTCCTGTGCGCCGCGGCCCTTGCCTACCAACTGCTTCAGCGGTCCGGGACGCCGAGCCTCCCGTCGGACGATCTGGTTCTGGCCTCCGCCGAACAGGCGGTCGTGCTGCGCGATGGGGCCGAACAACCTGCCCAGACGGGCATGGTCCTGCGCTGGGGCGACCGTGTGGTTGTCGCCGAGGATGGCCGGGCCGTGGTGCGCCACCGAGACACCATCCGCCTCGATATCGGCGGTGACAGCACGCTGACGTTGACCGTCCAGACCGACGGCGGCAAGAGCGTGGAGCTGGTCCAGGGGAAGGTGACGGTGGAGCGCGGGAGCGACGCCCCCGACCTCACGATCTCGACACCAATGGCCGAGAGCCACCTGCCAGGCGGCGCGGGACGCTGCCTTGTCGTCGCGGCCCCGACCGTGACGCGGGTCGAGGTCGAGACGGGTACGGCCCACCTGCAGCGCAAGTCGGACCAGAAAACGACCGAGGTTGCGGCGGGCGCCTACGCGGTCGCCTCCCCCGGCCTGCCGCTTGTTGCCCGGCCCCTGCCGCGCCCCGACACGGCCGACGGCGTGCCCGTCCTGCTGGCGACCTGGCTTGGAGGGCCCGGCGCCAACAGCGTGAGTGCGGCCGCCGTCGCCCCGGACGGCTCCGTACTGCTGGGCGGGACTTTCCCTGGCGCCAACGTATCGCTCTGGCAACCCGAGCGCCAACATGGCCAGGGAGACGGGCTGGTCCTTCGGTTCCGCGCGGACGGCACCCGCCTCCTCGCCGTGATGCGCTTCGAGGGTTCGGTGGATGCGCTGCGCCTCGACGATGCCGGCAATGTTTACGTGGCCGGCAGCTTCGGCTCCGTGAAACTTGACTCGACCCTGCGACAGACGACCTGGTCCACCCACCTCAAGGACCGGGCGACGCGGATCGTGCCGGGGCCGGACGGCGGCGCCGTGGTTCTCACCGGCAACACGGTCCACGTGCTCGACCAAAGGGGCAAACGGCTGCACGCCTGGACCGTGGCCGACCGCGTCGTCCGCGACATCGCCTGCGACGCGGAAACGGGACAAGTATTCGTCGTGGGGGTCGGCGTTGCCGACAAGGTCGGCCGTGCCGTCCCGTTTGTGTATGCTTACGACACGAAGGGGCAAAAAATCTGGGTCGCCTACGACTGGACACCGGAGCAGGTCGTGGCGAAAGGTCTGGGGGCCGGCTCGGAAGGGCTTTGTCTCGCCCTCGGACGCGACGGCCAGCTGTACGTCGCCGGCCAGGCCCACGGGGGCAACACCGTGTGGGGCCGACAGTCGCAGGACATCGACGAGAAGCTGGCGGCGCCGCGCGGCGACCGCTTTCAGTCCGCCTACGGCATCGGCAACCGGTACCTGACGTTCGTCGGCCGTCTCGACGCTCGCACGGGTCGCTCCCAAGGCGGCACGGTGCTGGTGGGCCGGCACGTCAAGGACCAGGGGGCGTCGATGCGACCGGGAGCTTTGGCCGTCGATGCCGAGGGACGCATCTACGTCGGCGGCTGGGCGGGCGCGACACCCCCGGTATCGCGGGGTGCGTTCGGCCTGCTAGGCCAGGGCGGCGGTGCATTTCTGTGCGTCTTCGATCGCGACTTCAACCGCCTTTATGCCGCCCGACTCTGCGGAGGCAAGACGACGGCCCTGGCTGTCGGACCGGGCGCCATCGTCGCCGCGGGCGATGGCAGCGACGGTTTGACCGCCGTCCGTCCCTATCAGCCCGAAGCCCTCGGCGAAGACGGCTGGCTCGTGGTTTTCCGAAAGTCACCCGGGATCGAGTACGAATCGCCAATCCTGTCTTTGCCGAGAAAGTGATCCTCTCAGTGAGTACCGACGGTCGGGGCCATGCCGCGCCACGGCATCCGAGGTGTCGAGCCTTTACGGTCAGGACTTCCGTTGCCGGGACCGAAGGGTGCAAACCCGTTTCTGCGCCCATCAGCGCGGTCGTTTCCCGCGTGACCGGGCAGAGCCCGGTCACGAGGGCAAGGGCTTCGACCAAGCAGGTCGCGCAGAAACGGGTTTGCACCCGGGACCGGGCTCCGAAGTTGCAATCGGTCCGTCGCTGGCTTATTCTCACCTCTTACCCACATGCCGCCCGCTCGTCCCATTCCTCTTCCAAAGGACGTCTTCCATGAATTCTCGGCGTATCAGTCGTCGCCAGTTTCTCGGTCAGGCAACCGCCGCTGGGTGTGCCGGTCCGTTGCTGCTCTCCGGTGCGGTGCACGGCGCCGGTCCCAACGACCGCATCAACCTGGGGTTCATCGGCGTCGGCACGATGGGCGGCGGGCATGTCCGTCGCTTCCTGGGACATAAGGACGTGCAGATCGTCGCCATCTGTGACGTGGTCGCGGAACGGCGCGATCTTTATCAGAAGGTGGTCGAGGAACACTACGGCAAGGAGAAGGAAAAGGGCAGCTTCAAGGGCTGCAAGACGTACAAGGACTTCCGCGAGGTGCTGGCACGCGATGACATCGATGCCGTCGTCATCGCGACGCCGGACCACTGGCATGCCATTCCCTGCGTCCTGGCAGCCAACGCCAAGAAGGATATCTACTGCGAGAAGCCGCTCACCCACTCGATTGCCGAGGGGCGCAAGATCGTCGATGCCGTCAAGAAGAACAAGATCGTCTTCCAGACCGGCAGCCAGCAGCGCAGCGAGTTTGGCGGCCGGTTCCGCCAAGCGGTCGAACTGGTGCGGAACGGCGCCATCGGGACGGTGAAGACCATCCGCATTGGCGTCGGCGGACCGCCCGTCGTCTGCAACCTGCCCGAGCAGCCGATTCCCGACGGCACCGACTGGGACCTGTGGCAGGGGCCGGCGCCCAAGCGCGGCTACAACGAGGCACTCTGTCCCAGGGGAGTTCACAAGCACTTCCCGGCCTGGCGCAACTACAAGGAATATGCCGGCGGCGGGCTGGCCGACATGGGCGCCCATCACTTCGACATCGCCCAATGGGCGCTCGACATGGACAATAGCGGCCCCGTCAAGATCGAGCCGCCGGACGGCAAGGCGACGACGGGCTTGAAGTTCACCTATGCCAGCGGCGTGGAGATGTTCCACGGCGGCCCGACCGATTGCGTCTTCGAAGGCAGCGACGGCACCATCATGGTGTCGCGCGGCAAGATCGAGAGCAATCCGGAAGCAATCCTCAAGCGCGCGATCGGCGAGAAGGACAAGCGAGTTTACTTGTCGAACGATCACGCCAAGAACTGGGTCGAGTGCCTGCGCAATCGGAAGGACCCGATCTGCACGGCCGAGATCGGCCACCGCTCCGCGACCATCTGTCACCTCGCCGCCATCGGCTACGACCTGCGCCGGGCGCTCAAGTGGGACCCTGAAAAAGAGCAGTTCGTGGGCGACGACGATGCCAACAAGTCGCTCGACGTGGCGCGGCGCGATCCGTGGAAGCTGTAATTTGAAAGCGATCCCCTTGTAGGGTCCGCTGTGCGGACCAGGCCGCGGTGAAAGCGGCCTGGTCCGCACAGCGGACCCTACCATTTTGGTGCAGGGCACGCCGTTACGACTCGTCGAGCGCCGCTTGTAATTCCTGAATGGTCTGCGGCGCATAGCCGGCGAAGTGATTGTTGACGAAGGTCAGCACGACGACACGCTGCGCAAGGAGTCGAATCGCCGCGGCGTCGGCGTGGACCTGGTCCCGGCGATCGATGACCACGCGGTCGAGCGTCTCCGTCTTCGCGTCGACTTCAGCACGGTCGCCCAGGAGCCGGACGTAGGCAAACGGCCCGGTGATGACGTCGAGTCGCTGGGCTTGATAAAGCGGCGACGGCATCCACGCCTGATCCGTCAGCACCCACACCGCCCGATGGCGGCGCAGGCAGTCGAACAGCGCCGGCTTGAGCCAGGCCTTGTTGCGCAACTCCACTGCCACCGGCACATCCGTGGGCCAGTCGGCCAGGAACGGATCGAGGCTGCCGAGAAACGCATCCAGGGTGGCAAATGCAGCCTTGTTGAAATAGCCGAACTGGAGCACGCAACAAGCAAGCTTCGCTCCCAGCTCACGCACCGCACCAATGTAACCGGCCAGGTCTTGCCGGCAGTTGGCGAGCACCTTCTCGTGCGTGATGACGCGCGGCACCTTGAGGCTGAAGCGAAAGTGGTCCGGTGTCTTGTCACGCCACTCGGCAACCACCTTCGCGCTGGGCGGTCGATAGAACGTGCTGTCCACCTCGACCACGGGAAAACGCTCGGCGTAATACGGCAGATACTCGCTGGCTCCCAGGCCCGACGGATAGAAGGTGCCGCGCCAGTCGTTGTAGGACCATCCGCAGGTGCCGATCTGGATCGGAAACATTGTCAGGACCTCCGAGGCGATCGGCGCGGGGCAGTCTCGCTATTTCATTTCTTCCTGCGCTGCTTCCATCAGCTGCTTGCCCAGCTCCCGGATGCTGTAACGCGAGCGTCCCAGCTTCCAGGCGTTGTCCTTCGTGGACAGGTCGAGGTCGGCAAAGATGAAGTCCTCCTGCTGCCGCCGGCTGCGCACCAGGATTTCGCCGATCGGATCGATGATGTAGCTGTCGCCGTAGCCCACTCCCTCGACCTTGGTGATCGACTCATCCTTCCCCAGCGACACGTTGTTGCCGCGCAGGAAGTAGACATGGTTCTCGACTGCCCGGGCCGTGTGATCGGCGCGGACGTTCATGAAGTGCTTGAGCAGGTATTCCTTCTGGATGTAATTGTAGTGCGGCGAGAAGATGATACGAGCGCCCTTGAGGGCCAGGATGCGGGCCGGCTCCACATAGCCGCCGTCGGCACAGATGACGATGCCGAACTTGACGCCGTTGCGATCGAAAACCGGAAACTCGCGGCCTTGTTTGTGAAACGGCTGATACGCGAAGCACTTGCTGTAGGTGCCGAGAATGTGGCCCTTGTGGACGACGACGGCCGTGTTGTACAGGTCCTTGCCGCGTAGTTCATTGAAGCCGATGATCGCCGTGCAGTCGAACTTGCCGGTGCGGTCGAGCACTTTCATCATCGGGGGCGCATCGACGGCAAAGGCATGCTTGCGCGTGGCCGCCTCGGTGTCCTGATAGCCGGTCAGGAAGCATTCGGGAAAGCAGACAATCTCGACCCGTTCGCGCTGGGCGCGCTCCAACCCTTGCACGACCTTGGCCAGGTTGCCGTCGAAATCGCCGTTGGCTGACACGAACTGGCAATGTCCGACGCGCATGATCGACTCCCCATTGAAGCGGCACCTGGGAAAGGATGCAGTGTACCGCAGAGCGCTTGCGATTCGCCAGGGGCTGGCCGCGCCGATAAAATGAGGGCATGCAGACCATCGAACTCGATCGTGAATCAATCCGGCAACTCGTGACCGACGCCGTCAGCCAGCCCGGATTTCGGCAGGCCACGTTTGGGGGCTCCCTGCGCGGCACCGCAGCGTGTCCGTGGATTCGTGTCGTCATCCGTCCCGTGGAGATTCGCGACCAGCGGGCGATTCAGTTTTCGTATTTCGAAGAAAAAAAGCACGTCGCGAAGAACTTTCACGGCCCCGCGGTGGGGGCCCCGCTTGAGGAAGTCCTCGCGGTTGGTTTCGCCAGCATTCACCTGTCCACGACGAACGAGGAGATCGACGTCCGTACGACTCGCAAGGGGAAGGTGCAGGTCGGCCGGCGCAAGGTCGAAGCGCTGGCAACCCAGCCGCCGCTCGCCCACAACCGGACCAAGGACGTGCCGCTGGCCGAGGGACGATCGGACTCGCTGCTGGAGGCGATGGGCATCCTGACGCACGACGGCCACGTCCGGTCCGCCAAGCGTGCCAAGTTCACACAGATCAACGAGTTCCTTCGGCAGCTTGCGCACGTCCTGGACGATGCGGGGCTCCTTTCTTCCGGCCGTGAGCTGAAGCTTCTCGACTGCGGCTGTGGCCTGAGTTACCTGACGCTTGCCGCTCACCATTATCTCAACGACGTCCTTGCTATTCCGGCGCGGATCGTCGGCGTGGACGTCAACGCGGAGGTCATCCGCAAGAGCGTCGAGCGCTCCGAACGCGTGGGCGCCGAGCGCGTGACCTTCGCGTGCAGCCGGATCGATGCCGTCGCCGCCAAACCCGACATCGTTCTGGGCCTGCACGCCTGCGACACCGCCACCGATGACGTGATTGCACTTGCCATCGCGGCCGAGGCCCGGATCCTGCTGAGCGTGCCCTGTTGCCATCACGAGCTGAATGACCGGCTTCGTGCCGAGGGCGCGGCCAAAGTGTTGCGTCCGATCCTTCGGCACGGCATCTTGCAGCAACGCATGGCGGACCTGGTCACCGATGGGTTCCGCGCACTGGCCCTGCGCATCCTGGGCTATCGAACCGACGTGATCGAGTTCATCAGCACGGAGCACACGGCCCGCAACTTGATGATCCGCGCCGTGCGCGGCGCACCGCTCGGCGATGCCTCCTTGGTTCGCGACTACCTGGCGATGCGCCGCTTCTGGGGTGTGACGCCGTACATCGAAGGGGTGCTGGGGGAGGGATTTCAACGATGGCTATCCATCGAATCGTAGACGTGAAGCGCCCGCACCCAGCGCCCCTTGCCGGCTCCGCCACCCGTGCCGGAAACTTGTGGCGGCAGACCTCCAGGTCTGCCGGTTTGCTTCGGAGCGGCAGAGCTGGCGGTCTGCCACCACAATCCGCAGCTTGCGCGCCAAAGCTCCAGCGCCTGGGAACGGATAAGGATGTTCAATCCTTACCGCCACCTTCATTCAGCACGTCGCGCAGTCGATTGGGATAGTCCGTGAAGATGCCGGTCACCCCTGCCTCGATCAGTTGCTTCATCCGTTGCGGATCGTTTTCGGTCCAAACATTGACACCCACGCCGGCGGCGCGAGCGCTTTTGATACCTTCAGTGTCGAGCTTGCCGCTGACGGAATGGAATCCGAGGCTGTCGTAGCTGTCGTAACAGCCCGGATTGTACGCGTCGCCGTCGAGGATCTCGCGCACGTATCGCCCCGGATTGTAGATGCGATCGCTGACCAGGGCAGCGGTGGCAATCACCTTGCTGCGCTGACGGACCTCGGCCAGCTGGTCGTGGTCGAATGACGAGACGATGATCATGCGTTCCATCTTCAATTCTTCCACCAGCCTTACGACAGCAGCCGCGATGCCGGGATAGAGGCGCGGCAGCGTTTTGATCTCGATGTTCACGAAGACGTTCTTCCCCTTCGCGAATTCGAGGACTTCGCGCAAAACCGGATGGCGAACCTTGCCGCTGGTGTAGTGCTCCCGGTCGTTTGGACTGACGAACTGCTTGATCTCTTGGTCCGTCAGGCTCTGCAGGAACGGCTGGCGCTTGTCCGCGGGCTTATCCAGTTCGGCGACGTACCAGCTACCCGCATCGAGCGTGTGAATCTCGGCGGCGGTGAAGTCGGAGACGAAGTAGCTCTTCCGGTCCGGAAAGCGTGTCTTGACGTCGGAGCAGCGCGGGAGATCGTCATCGTGCACGACGATCAGCTCGCCGTCCTTGGAGAGATGCACGTCGAGCTCAATCACGGGACAACCGAACTCGACGGCCTTGCCGAACGATTCGAGCGTGTTCTCGGGAGCGAAGGCCCGCGCGCCGCGGTGCGCGATGTTGAGGACCGGCGCGGGAGGCTTGCCGCCCACCCGCAACGGCGAAAGGGAAGACTGCACGGTTTCCTCCGTCGTGGGGCGGGCCCAGCCGAGGTCGTGAAAGAGCTGATAGCGGTGCGGCGAGTCCGGCAGGATCCAGTGGAATCCCTCTTCACAGAAGACGGTGACCGCGTTGCCGGCGATCATCGCGCCCAGGATCCAGACCACCAGTGATGAAAACCAGCCGACGCGAATGCCCTGCGGCGCCAGCTGCCGCACGAACAGCAGGTTCACACCGCTGACCAGCATCACGGTGAGAAAGACGATCAGCGACCAGGTGTAGAGATGTAGACCGAGGACCGGATCGCCAAAGCCGGGATCGGGCGGCACGATGTGCAGGAGGACTTGCCGCCCGGCGATGACTGCACCACCAATCGCGGCCAGCACGCTCATGCCGTAGCCCGCCGCAAAGTCGCTGGGCTCCATGTCCCCCTTGCGCGCCCGGATGAGAATAAAGGCCGGGCCCAGGGCGCAAAGCAGCATCGCCATGCGCTGGAGGACGCACAGGGGGCAAGGCAACTCCCCCTCGACGAACTGCACGGAAAACGCCCCGGCCAGGACGCCGCAGATGGCCAGGACGTTGAAATGCGCGATCCACAGGCCCAATCGCTGGCTCATGGTGAAGTCCCGCCATCAAAAGTTCAGGGGCAGCTTGCTCGTGGCGTGGTGATTGAACAGCAACAGAGTGGCAGCCAGCGCGACCACAAAGAACGCCACGACCACCCAGAGCCGGGCGGTCCGCATGGCGAACAGCGTTGTGAGGATCAGGAGGAAAATGATAGTGTCCAAGGAGGCCTCCTTTCCCACGATGATAGAGAGGGCGACCGACAAACGCCACCACACTTGAGTTGTGCCACAAGTATTCCCGGTGGCCCGCCGCGGGTATACTCAGAAAGCAGTCAAGGCGGCTTGTTTCCCGGGAGTGGTGCCATGTCCGAGGCCTCGGAACCCAACCCATTCGTGGCCGAGCCATATGTTCGGCCGCATCCGCCCTTGCCGTCGTGGTTCGCGCGCCGATTCCTGCGGCCCGACGAGCAGGTGCATTGGGTGCGCGGTCCGTGGTTCACCCCGGTTTGGGAGCGCTACGTCACGCATCCCGGACTGTTCGTCGCCGCTCTCGCGCTTGGCGGCGTCTGCCTCTTGATCGGCCGCCCGAATCCCCCGACCGGACATACTTTCGCGCCGATGTCGATCCTGATCGCGGTCGTTATTGTCCTCGCGTCCATCTACGTGCTTGCGTTTTTCAGCGGCTACTTCACGCGCCTGGTGGTGACGAACACCCGCCTGCTTATCGTGCAAGGCTACGAGGTGCGCCGCTGCTGGGACCTGGACGATTTGCCGAGTTCTCTGGTCCGTTACGGACGCCAGGGAGGCCAGGGCGGCCCGAACGAAATGCCAAGCGTGGATGTCGCCGCTTTGCAATCGATACTGGGCGGCAAGTCCGATCAATTCGTCGACGCCAAGGCGATCCGGGAGTTTGGCAAGAAGATCGATCGGATCAAGGGGCAGGAGGGGGAGCGGCGGTGACAGCGGGTGGCTGCGCGCGCGACCTGCTGGGCGGTGCCGCTCAGAAGGAGATTCAGGGGCCGATCCGCCTATCCTCGCTGCTTGTCGGCCAATATGTGCGGCAAGGCGCCCCGTGCCTCGATTGCTGAGTCGAGTGGGCGAAGTCACGTTCGTGAAAGGAAACGACGAAGGAGCTTGGCCTGCAAACAGGTTGCGCGGCTTAGTGGCTCCTGTGTCCAAAGGTAACCGATCATGGCTCAGGTCTGGAAGATTGCCCCCGGCGAACGTGCCGACCATTGGGAGATGTGCCGCGAACGAGGGTGCATACTCATCGGTTGGCGTGCGTTGCGAGATTTTCGAAAATTCAAGAGCGAAAGAGAGATATTGCGCGCTTGGCGGTGGACCGGGTGACGGCACAGGTGCAGCTCGATCTATTTGGCGATTCGCCAATGAGGTCAAGCCATTTGACATTGTAGTTGCGAACCAGGGACGAGGTCGGGTTGTTGGAATTGGCATTGTCAAAAGTGATTATCTCTCGCCTCGGTCACCTAAGAATCCGAGTGGAAGCAAGTGGCTTCCGCATACCCGACTCGTTGATTGGGTCATTGATCAGATGGTCGACTTGGAGCCGTTGTTCTTCGGGCCTTCCACCGTCCATTCGCTTTGCGACGAAAAGGTGGACGAAATTCGGCGGGCGTACATAAGCAAGAACCCGAGGATGAAGAATGCCCTCAGCAATTTGTTCGCCGGCGTTTCATTTGATGAGCAGGATGACGCTGAAACGAAGGATTTATTGGCGTCCGCGGAGGAGGAACTCGCGCAGGAGGGTGCCTTCGATCCATCCGGAATTAAGGATGCGCGAACTCGAATTCTCTCGTCAATTGTTCGGAGACAGGGACAGCCAGCTTTCCGAAAGCGATTGCTCAGGGCATACAATCGCCGGTGTGCCATTACTGGCTGCGCCGTGGAGTCCGTATTGGAAGCAGCACACATCGTTCCCTACAAAGGCGAGATAACGAATCACCTAGCCAATGGAATCCTTCTTCGCGCCGACTTTCATACGTTGTTTGACCTTGGCTTGATTACTGTCGATGAGGCGACAATGAGACTCCTGGTTTCGACCAAGCTGAACGGTACGGGGTACGAGAAGGTACGAGAATCACCGTGGCAAGAAGATTCGGATCCCAAAAGTGGCAGCCAACCATCCCAGCCGTGAAGCGCTAGAACAGCATCGATGTGAGAGTGGCCTAGGCTGAGTGGGGCGCAGAATCGAACAGAAGTTCACTGCGATGCTCAAAACTCCAGCGTGAAGTGCCTGGTGGGGCCTTCGAGGAACAACTTGATCTCCAGCAGCACGTCCAAGCCGATCAATGCCTCGACACCGGGGATGACGTGAGTCATTTCCATGACAAGCAAGTCGGGACGCGTCAGCATGGTAGCTGTCCATTCTGTGCGCAGGGCAGAGCGGCCTGAGCGCCTCAGGTTCACTTGGCCGCCCTTGGAGGTTTCC
>JAIEMG010000160.1 GCA_019752375.1 Gemmataceae bacterium
GGAGTTCTTCGAGACCTTGAAGAACTCCGGTCGCTCATGCTCCCGGCTCGCCACGAAAGGGCGGTTTTCTACAAAGCATGCCTGACCCCTTTCCGGACAGACTCTAGTTACTTGTTCTCCATGTGGTGGACCCCGTCCCAGCCCACGCCCGGCGCCCGTTCGCGATACGCCTCACACCGGCGTTTCATTTCCCGCGCCGGCGCATCCTCCGGCCGTCGCTCCAGCAACGCCTCGAAGCCGCACAGGGCCGCCGTCCACTCCTGGCGGAGATACGCGTGCAGCGCCTGCGCGAACTTCTCAGCCATCTCCTCCTGCTCAGGCGGCGTCTCGCCTTTCAGGCCAAGGAGTTCGTACACCAGCACTGCCGTGTTCTTGCCCTTCACCGACACCTTGTCCAGCGGCCGGGCCACAATGGCCGCTTTCGCCTCCTCGTAGGTCGCTTGGCTGATCAGGATCTGCGTCGCGTAGTACTTGTTCAGGCCCTCCAGCCGGCTGGCCAGGTTGACCGCGTCGCCGATCACGGTGTAGTTGAAGCGTTTCGCACTGCCGATGTTGCCAACCACTGCTTCTCCCGTGTTGATGCCGATCCGCGCGTGGAATGGCGGCTTCCCCTCACGCGCCCAGCGCTCGCGCAATTCGAGCAGGAGCTCCTGGTTGCGCACGGCCGCCGTGCAGGCTGCCAGCGCATGATCGGGCAACGCCACCGGTTCGCCCCAGAACGCCATGATGGCATCGCCGATGTACTTGTCCACCGTGCCGCCGGTCGCCAGGATCTGGTCGCTCAACACGTGCAGATACTCGCCGAGGTGATCGACCAGCTGTTCCGGGTCCATGGACTCCGAAATCGTGGTGAAGTTAGCGATGTCGGAGAAGTAAATCGTCAGGGGCCGTCGTTCGCCGCCCAGCGCCGCCTCCTGCCCGCTGGCCATCAACAGCGCCACCAGATCGGCCGGTACATACTTGCGAAAGGAACGCAAGCTCGTCTTCATGTCCTCCAGCGCGCGCTGGAGCTGATCGACCTCCAGGATGATCGACTGCGGATGGGGATGCGCATCGAGATTCAGCCGGCCGATCGCAGCCACGTCGCGCGCCATCTGTTCGACGGGGCGCGACACCTGCCGGGCCACGAACAGACTCAGCGCAATTGCGATCAGAACCACCAGCCCGGCGATGAGGAAACTGCGACGGCCATTCCTTTCGGCGCGCGCCAGCACGTCCTTCTCGGGCAAGATCATGCCGATGAACCAGTCCGGCGGGGTTCCGTCGGGATTGCGTGGCGAATGGTAAACGCCGAAGTAGCGGATGCCGTCGTCTTCGAACTGCCGCAACTCTTCCGAGCCGTGCATTTCGTCCGGGACACGAGCCAGGAAGGCACGGAGACGCGAATCGCTCAGTTCCTCGATCGGGACGAGCCGGTTGTGTCCCGGAGGGATGACGACGTCCGCCCGGGGATGGGCGATCACCCGGCGGCGCCCATCGCTTTGCCGTTCCACAATGAAGGCCAGGCCGTTGTCGCCGACCTGGATGCCGCGCAGGTAGTCGCACAGCGAAAACAGATAGAAGTCGAGGCCGAGCACATACTCGCGATTCTTTGGCCCCCGCAGTGGGCAGGCGTGCGTGGCGCTAGCCATGGACCGCGTGCGCTTGTCGTCGATGTTGCGGTCGGTGTCGACCCAGACGGCCGTCTGGGCCTTGCGTGCGTCCCGATACCAGGATTCGAGACGCGGATCGATCTCCTTGGCGGTACCTTCGCGCAGCAGCACTCCTTTCTGGCCGCGCTTGGCTTCCTCCACCGTGGCGAGATAAACAGTGAAGCGGCCGTTGCCCTGCGGCTGCAGGAACTCGACGCGCATGCCGACCTCGGGCACCTTGGCGATGACGATGGATGTCCCGTCGCTCGCGCGCGTCAGGTAAAGGGCATTGAGGGAATGATACTCGTTGAGGACCTGCTCCCAGTATTCGATCAGCCGCGCGGGGGAGTCTTCCTCGAGGAAGCCTTCCTGTAGCAGGCGCTCGTTGAGGAGGACCTGTCGGCGTGCGATGCGAACGAGATCATCGACCCGGTGCTCGATGCGTTTGGACGTTTCGTGGAGGATCTGCCGCGTGAGATCGGTGGCAGTGTCGCGGGCATCGAGGTACGCGACGATGCCCAGGAGGCTGGCCGTCAGAATCGTCAGCCCGAGCAGCACGGTCAGCAACGTCACGCGGAGGGAGTGTTTCATGGGAAACCTCGCGGCCGCCACCGGCGCGCTCAGGTCAAAGGTTGGTTGGCGCGCTCGGGCATTGCCCAGGCAGCCAGTGTCGTGCCCAGCGCCGCCGCCATCAAGTAGAACGCGGGCGTCAGCGTCGAACCGGACACGGTGACCAGCCAGGTGGCTACGAGAGGGGTGGTGCCGCCGCAGATGGCGACGGCCAGGTTGTAGCTCAATGCGAGGCCGCTATAGCGCGTCCGCGTCGGAAAAATCTCGACGAACGCCGCCAGCGATGCGCCGCCGTACAGTGCCGACAGCACGGCGGACACCAGCTGCCCGCTCAAAGCGGCCGTGAAAGTCCCCTGTGACATCCACAGGAACATCGGGTAGGAAAGCACCAGGTAGCCGACGGACCCCGCCAGGATCACAGGCTTGCGGCCGAGGCGGTCCGAGAGTGCGCCGCCCAGCGGAGTCAGGACAACAAGCACGGCACCGGCCAGGGTGCTGCTGGTCAGCGCCTCCCACTCCGGCATCGGCGGCTGGTTGATATCGTCCAGCCAGGTCACCAGCCAGACCCACGGCAGATACCAGCCAATCGACGCGAGCAGCGAGAGCCCGGCCATCGTCAGGAAGCCGGCGCGGTCGCTGCGCAGGCTTTCCCGAAGTGGCACCCGGGCGACTTGCCCCGCCTGGCAGACGTCCGTGAAACAGGGACTTTCCGGAATGGACTGGCGCAGCCACCACGATGCCAACCCGGCCGGAATACTGAGCAGGAACGGCAGTCGCCAGCCCCAGTCGGCCACTTGTTCGGGAGTCAGCACGCGGGTGATGACCGCCGCCAATCCCGCGCCGGACAGCCCTCCCACGCCCCCGCTGACATTGCACCAGCTGCTGTCGAAGCCGCGCCGCCCCGGCTGCGCCGACTCGGCCAGGTACGACATCGACCCCACGTACTCGCCCCCGACGCTCAGCCCTTGCAGCAGACGCACCAGGAGCAGCAGCGCCGGCGCCACGAGGCCCAGCTGGTGGTATGTGGGCAATAGTCCCACCAGGGCCGTCGGGACCGCCATGAGAAGCACGGACAGCCCCAACGCCCATTTGCGCCCCTTCCGGTCCCCAAGATGGCCAAACATAATGGCGCCGATGGGCCGCATCAAAAACCCCGCCGCGAATACTCCGAAGGTATTCAGCAGGGCCGCCCGCGGGTCACTCGACGGAAAGTACTGGGAGCTGATGATCGGGGCAAAGTAGCCGAACAGGCCGAAATCGTACCACTCCAGCGCATTGCCGATGGCCCCTGCCGCCACGGTGCGGACCGAGCCCACTTGCCCACTTCCTGTCCCCATCGTCGGCCTCTCCCTTCGTGCAACCCTGTCGCGTGCCATTCAGTTATAGGCGCGGTCAGCACCAACTCCAACTGAACCAGCCTCCATTTAATACTACAGCGTGGTTTTGCACTTCAGCGTTGAAGAGTAATGACGGAGGACGAATGCCGAAGGAATGACCAATACCAATGACGAAGGAGGGCTGGGTGAGGTCGTGAAGGCCGGCAAGGTTGCCATCCGCGGGCTTGGCGGCGCTCTACAATGACCGCATGTCTGAACTCACCCACTTTGACGAGCGCGGCGCGAGCCGCATGGTCGATACCAGCGGCAAACCGGAGACGCTGCGCACCGCCCGCGCCAGTGCTCTGATCCGCGTCGCTCCCGCCACGCTGGCCCTCATCCGCGACCGCGCCCTCTCCAAGGGGGATGTGCTCGAAGTCGCCCGCCTGGCCGGCATCATGGCTGCCAAGCAGACCGGCACCCTGATTCCCCTCTGCCATCCTCTCCCGCTCACCGCCGTCACGCTCGATTTTGCCTTTGAGGGCGACTCCGTCCTGCGCATCGAGGCGACCGCACGCACCGTCGGTCGCACCGGCGTCGAGATGGAGGCGCTGACGGCCGTCAGCGTCGCTTCCCTCACGGTTTATGACATGTGCAAGGCCGTGGATCGTGTTATGACCATCGAGCGCATCCGGTTGGAAGAGAAGAGCGGCGGCCGCAGCGGCACGTTCCAGCGGGCCGATTGACAGGGCACCGCCAGCGCCGTATGTTCAATGAGAATTGAAAGTTCAGAAAGGTGCACTCATGCTTGCGCCAGGGACGCAGTTCGGGGTCGGGAACATGAATCCGCCGGTGGATGCGCAACGGGAAGGCCCACGATCGCTGGCCGACCTGCTGGCGCCGATCGCCCGCGACCTGGCCGAGGTGGAAATCGTCTTCGCACGCACCCTCGCCAGCGCCCGGCCGCACGTCGCTCAGCTGGTGGCGCACCTGGGTCATTACCGCGGCAAACGGCTGCGGCCTACGCTCCTACTGTTGACGGCAAAGGCATGTGGACACGTCGCGCCGGCGCATCACGTGCTGGGTGCGGTGGTCGAGATGATCCACACTGCAACGCTGGTGCACGACGACGTGCTCGACGAGGCAGCGGTCCGCCGGCACGTCAGCACCGTCAACTCGCGATGGAACAACAAGACCAGCATCCTGCTCGGCGATTTCCTGTTCACCCACGCCTTCCACCTGACCAGCACGATCGGCGAAGCGCGCGCCTGCGAGATCATTGGTGAAGCGACCAATCGCGTCTGCGAGGGCGAGCTTCAGCAGGTTTGCGAACGCGGCAACCTGGCACTGGGTGAGGCGGACTATTTCAGCATCATCGACGGCAAGACGGCCGAGCTGACCGCCTGCTGCTGCCGGCTGGGAGCGATCTATAGCGGTGCCACGGACACGGTCGTTGAAAGCCTGACCCGCTACGGCCGAGCCCTGGGCATCGCATTCCAGATCGCCGACGACCTGCTCGACTTGGTCGGCGAGGAGCGAACCACCGGCAAGTCGCTGGGCACCGACCTGGACCAGAAGAAACTGACACTGCCGCTGATCCGCCTGCTGGAGAAGTCGCCGGCCGAGACCGTCTCGCGGGTGCAGCAAATCCTCAACAGCCCCGGCAACCACAAGCGCGAGGCACTGGCGCCGTATCTCGGCGAGAGCGGGGCGCTGGCTTACGCAAGGAAACGTGCGGAGGAGTTCGCCAGCCAGGCGCGAGCGGAACTCCTGTGCCTGCCGGAATCCGAGTGCCGAGGTATTCTGGAGAACCTGACGAACCAGGTGGTCCATCGCAGCGCCTGAACGCCTCATCAGGTTCACTTCTCGGTTGCTCTTTACTTCCCAGGCACGTTCGTTATGAGCGTCGCTCCCATTTCTATTTCCGGCGGAGCGTCGCCCATGATCCGACACGCCTACGTGATCGTTGCTGCGTTCCTGGTGGGATGTGAATCTCTCACGGGCAGTTCGCACCCGGACAGTCCATCGAAGCCCGCATCAGCCCCGACCACTCCTCGTGCTGCCGAGACTCGCTCGGGAGTACCCGCCGAAACGGCAACTGAACCCACGGTCACGCTCGGGCAAGCGAAGGCCGATCCGGTCTCCGATACAAAAGCGATGCGCTGCTCCGGGAACTGGAAGAAGACCGAAGGATGTAACATACGACTCGGTGTGGAATCATCTCGCCTGATTTGGACGATCGAGTCAGACAGCGTGACTACATCTCTCGCCGCGAACTATCAAATGGCGGACGATGGCGAGGTCTCGGGCAATATCAACCTGATTGTCTTGAGAACGGAGGGAGGAATGAATTTGTCGGTTACCCAGGATTCGCCGATGCACTGCAGATTTCGCATGGATGGCGAGCATCTGGTTATCACGGATTTCAAGGCGGAGACCAAGACAAGCCCAGGTCTGATTGACGGTCGCTATTTGCGGAGATGACCAGCGCGCTTCACAATCCCAGAGCCTCGCTCAAGTCCGACGCTTCCAAGCTCGGCACAATCAAATCAGCTCCAATGAGTTGCTCAATCGGCACCAGCGCGTGCGGCACCACGACGCAGCGTGCTCCTGCTCCCTTCGCTGCCCGCAGGCCATTGACACTGTCTTCCAGCACCAGCATGTCCGATGCCGCATGTCCAAAGCGCGCCGCGGCTTTTTCGTAAACCTCCGGATGCGGCTTCCCGAGTTTCACGTCTTCCGCAGTCAGTACAAATGCAAAGCGATCCAGCAGCCCGTGCGGGGCGAAGACTCGCTGCACGTAGGCGGCGCTCGATGAGGTGACGATCGCGCGCGGCAGACCGCGCCGTTCCAGGCGGTCCAGCAGCTGGACGACACCCGGCAGCAGCGGCGCGGGTCCGTCGCCGAGCAGTTCCATGAACGCGGCGCGCCATTCCAGGCCGAGCTCTTCGACCGTGCAGGTCAGGTCGTGGCCCTGATGGAAGACCGGCAGTGCCTGCTTGGCCGTTGTACCCATCACGGAGCGCATCACCGTTTCGTTCAGATTCAGTCCGCGTCGGCTGAGCAGGAGGCGGGCGGCCTCCTCGAAGATGCGCTCCGTATCGAGCATCAAGCCATCGAGGTCGAAAGCCACGCAACGAATGGGCCACGGAGGAGAACCATCAGCGCTTGCCATCACGCTTCCTTGCCGCCCTTGTCGTTGGGATAGACGTCGGGCAGGATGTTGGGCTGCACGGGCAGCGCGGGAGCGCCGCCGTTGTTGCCCTTGGCTGCCGAGGCCTTGCGGAGCAAGTGGGCAACTTCCTTGGCGTCCATCTGCTGGGTGTGCATGTCGCCGCCACCGCCGCCACCCGGTAGTGGCGGCTCGCCGGGGCCAAGGTAGACGCGGAAGCGAAAATTGGCGATGTTCAGGTTGTCGTTTGGCAGCAGGGCGGCCCGGCGGATCCGTTGGCCGTTGACGCGGGTGCCGTTGGTGCTGCCCAGGTCACGGAGGAGGAGCAAACCGTCGGTTTTGACGATGATGCAGTGCAGCTTGGAGACGCTCTTGTGATCCAGGCGCAGGTCGCAATCCTCCTTGCGGCCGACGACGATCATGTCCTTGACAATCTCGATGGGCTCGCCGCCGTCAAGGGGGATGAGTTGAGCACGCATGGAAAGGTCTCGTCCAGGCCACCGTGCGCGGGCTACGCGAAGTGGACACGCCAATCCTATACTATAGACCGCGCCGGAGCGCCCTCCAAGCGGGAAACAGGGTCCGGAGCACAACCTAGTCTGGCGGTGGCACGGTTTGTAGGGTCCGCTGTGCGGACCGGCGGTGCCGCAGCCGTGTAGAGACGCCGTCAACGGTCCGCACAGCGGACCCTACTAGTGGCAGCCTGGCCGCCAAGCCGCTCATGTTGGCGTAAGGTTAAACCATCGAGCAGTCACCCCGCCAAGCCATTGATGGTGGCGTGATGACATTGCGTCACCTCCGCCGGGCTGCCACCAGGTAGCCATAAGCACGCAGCCCGCTGAACCACCACGGCAACGACAGGCGTCCGTCGGTTCTCAAGCTCACGGGCAAGACGGCATCCACTTCAAAGCCCGTTTCCGTCAGTAGCCCCAGCAATTCGCGACGTGTGAAGTGATGCAGCGCCAATCCCGCGATGCCACGATGGGCCGGCATCGGCCGATCGCCATTGCCGCCGAACAGGTCGCGGAGCAGCCAGCGACGGCCGCCACGGTCCCAAAGGCTGAACCACCGGTTGTGGGCATGCAGCACGAAGACCCCGCCCGGCCGTAACATCCGATACACGTGGCGCAACACGGCAAGGCGTGCTTCCGCTCCCGCGATCATCCCCAGCGTGCTGAACAGGCATGCGGCGTAATCGAAGCTGGCGTCCGCAATGCCGTCGAGTTGCACCAGGTTTGCCTGCAACCGATGCACCGTCACACCCGCTGCAACTGCCTTCTCCCCGACGACCCGCAGCATCTCCGCCGACAGGTCGACGCCCAGCACCCAGAAGCCGCGCGCCGCGAACGGCAGCAGCAACCGTCCAGTGCCGCAGCCGAGGTCGATCAGGCGTCCCGGCCGCGAAAAATGGCGTTCGGCGAACTTCAGGTCCACGGTCAAGAGCGGCGTGCCGGCCAGGCTCTCGTCGTACTGACGCGCCAGGGTGGGGTCGTGCAGGTAATCCCACAGGCCACGGTTGACGCCCGGTGGAAGTTGCCAGTCTGGAGGTTGGTGCATGAAGATCGGGCGATCTTGGTAAATTCTGCCAGGTTTATGATTGACAACGATCAACTTCGATCTAAAACTATCCTTAGTTGGCATAATCAGTCAAGAAGTTTCAGGACTTTGCAGTGCTGGTGGAAGAAAGACGTCAACGTGTGCTCGACCTCGTCAGCCTGCGGGGCTTTGTCGGCCTCGAAGACCTGGTGCGGGAGGTGCAGGCGTCGGAATCCACCGTCCGAAGGGACCTCGATTTCTGGCACAAGCAGGGCGTCTTGAAGCGGACCCGTGGCGGTGCGGTCTTCCTCGGCGACCACACGACGTTGCCGGCCCTGGAAGAACGCCTGGCCCAGCAGCTGGAAGAGAAACGACTGATCGCGCAGGCTACCGTGGCACGGATCCAGGACGGCGATGCGGTGCTCCTCGACGGCGGCACCACCACGCTGGAAGTGGCGCGGCTGCTGGTCGATCGCGCGGTGCAGATCGTCACCAACAGCCTGCCCATCGCCAACCTGCTGAGCAACGGGCGGCAGGCCGACCTGATCCTGCTGGGCGGCTACGTCTATCCCAAGACCGGCGTTGCCCTGGGACCGATGACGGTGCGGACCCTGGATGAGGTCCACGTCAACCAGACGATCATGAGCGTCAGCGGCGTGACGGCGAAGGGACTCTTCAACAGCAACCTGCTCCTGGTGGAAACGGAACAGCACATGATGCGCTGCGCCGACGAGGTGGTCGTGCTGGCGGACCACTCCAAGGTCGGCCGGCCGGCGCTGGCGTTTCTCTGCGAGTTGAACGCCATCGACACCATGATCGTGGATGCCGGCATCACGACGGAACAACGGCACCTGCTGACGGACGCCGGCCCGCGTCTGATCGTGGCAGGCGAGAAGAACAACGAAGGGTTCGACGCATGAGCACCGCAACGCTGGATCGCACGCTGGTCGAACGGCTGGTGCGCGACGCCTTGACGCAGAAGCTGGGAACGAATGGCCACGCCAACGGCAAGGCCGCGACGCCGAAGCTGGTCGTCAACATCTCGGCCCGGCACTGCCACGTCACCCAGGAAGACCTGGAGCGGCTGTTCGGCAAGGGGCATCAGCTCAAGCCGCACAAAGCTCTCTATCAGGACGGCTTCTTCGCCGCGGAAGAGATGGTGACAATCATCGGTCCGCGGCACCGGATGATTCCGAACCTGCGCATCCTCGGCCCGTGCCGGGACCACAGCCAGGTGGAGCTGGCGTTCACCGACGCCATCTCGCTGGGCCTGGAAATCCCGGTGCGCAAGAGCGGCGACCATCGCGATTCGCCTGGCTGCTACCTGCTTGGCCCCGCGGGCATGATCGAGCTGCAACGCGGGGTCATCCGCCACGAACGGCACGTCCACATGGGGCCGGCGGACGCGGCCCACTTCGGCGTCAAGGATGGCGACCGGTTGAACCTTCGCGTTGCGAGCACGTGCTCGATGGTCCTGGAAGACCTGCTCTGCCGCCTCTCCCCCAGCGCCAAGCTGGAGGTGCATCTGGACACGGACGAAGGCAACGCATGCGACCTGCCGCATGCGACGAAAGTCGAACTTTTTCGGTAGTGGTCAGTGATCAGTGGTCAGTGGTCAGAACGCAAGGACCATCGACCGCCGATTCCTGACCACTGTCCACTGACCACTGACCACTTTTTACGAGGTGCAACGTACATGGCCGGTAATCACCTGGAAGCCCTGGGCATGATCGAGACCAAGGGCCTGGTGGCGTTGATCGAAGCGAGCGACGCCATGATGAAGTCCGCGAACGTGACATTGATCGGCTGGCAAAAGATCGGCAGCGGCCTGGTGACCGCGATGGTCGTCGGCGACGTGGCCGCGGTCAAGGCAGCCATCGATGCCGGCGCTGCCGCGGCGGGCCGGGTTGGCGAGGTCATCGGCGTGCAGGTCATTCCGAGGCCGCACGAAGACCTCGGCGCCATCATGCCGATTGCCGGCAAGAAGCAAGCCGCGTCAGTTGGTTAATTCCTGAACTCATTCATTCATCCAAGAGGATCCTTCGATGGCTGGTAGCAACCTTCGCAACGGCAACCACGAGGCCCTGGGCTTGATCGAGACCAAGGGCCTGATCGCCACAATTTCCGCGACCGACGCCATGTGCAAGGCCGCCAACGTGACGCTGGCCGGTCAGATCCAGATCGGCGGCGCCTACGTGACGACCATCGTCCGTGGCGACGTCGGCTCGGTCCGCGCCGCGGTCGACGCCGGCGCCCAGGCCGCCAGCGCCCACGGCGAGCTGGTCAGCGCGCACGTCATTCCTCGTCCGGAGGAGACGGTGATGGAGACGTTTTTGAAGTAGGAGAAGTGTAACCACGGATTGTACGGATAACACGGATAAGAAAGACAATGAGCCAGGCTTCAGAGCTGATTCACAAGGACTTGAGTGAATCCATTATCGGCGCCGCAATGACGGTTCTGAACGCTCTGAAACCGGGACTGGACGAGAAACTGTACGAGCGGGCTCTTGTGATTGAATTGCGGAAGCGTGGGCACGAAGTGAATGCGCAGCGACCTTACGAAGTGCATTACGACGGACAGTTGATCGGAACATTGGTTCCCGATCTGGTTGTCGATGAACTCGTCATTGCGGATCCCAAGGTGGTCACGGCGTTCAACGACACTCACCAGGCCCAGATGATCGGCTACTTGAACATTACTGGCCTCAAGCTGGCGTTGCTGCTGAATTTCAAAAACGCTCGCCTGGAGTGGAAGCGCATCGTGCGTTGAGTTTTTTTCTTTTATCCGTGTTATCCGTGTAATCCGTGGTTTGTTTTCTTTTCTTCCATGAAAATCCTCGTCGCGAACCTGGGCAGCACCAGCTTCAAGTACCGTCTGTTCGACATGACGGACGAGAAGCTGCTGGCGCGCGGCGGCGTCGAGCGCATCGGCTCGGATAAGTCGCCCTGCACGGTCAAGGCGGGGTCGGTCAGTGAAGAGGCCGTCCAGTCGGTGCCGGACCATGCGGTTGCCGTGCGGTTGTGTCTGAAGCAGCTGGCCGATCCGAAGTTGAACTGCCTCAAGAGTCCCGCGGAGCTGGCTGCCATCGGTTTCAAGGCAGTCCACGCCAAGGGCATGACCGGTGTGCAGCGAGTGGACGAACGCGTGCTGCAAGCGATGGAAGCGTACAACGACGTCGCGCCGGCGCACAATCCGCCCTACGTGCGAGCAATGCGGCTGCTGGCCCGCGAGTTGCCGGAGATTCCGCTGGTTGCAGCCTTTGAAACGGGCTTTCATGAGACGATCGCACCGGCACAGCGGCTCTACGCGGTGCCGGTGGAATGGGCCGAGAAGCACGGCATTCAGCGCCATGGCTTCCACGGCGCCAGCCATCGCTATATCGCCGAGCGGACCGCACAGCTCCTGAAGAACCCGGCAGCGCGGATCATCTCGTGTCATCTGGGTGGCAGCAGTTCGCTCTGCGCGATCCGCGACGGCAGGTCGGTGGCGAGCAGCATGGGCATGAGTCCGCAGACCGGGTTGCCGCAGAACAACCGCGTCGGCGACTTCGACCCGTTCGCGTTGCCGGACATCATGCGGGCGACGAGCAAGACGCTGGAGCAAGTGCTGGACGACCTGGCCAACCGCTCCGGACTGCTGGGAATCAGCGGTTTCAACGACCTGCGCGACATCGAGAAGGCTGCCGCGGCCGGCGATGCGAAGGCGAAGCTGGCGATCGACGTGTTCGTTGCCGCCGTCCGCCATAACCTGGGGGCCTACCTGGTGATGCTGGGTGGTGCGGACGCCATCGTCTTCACCGGCGGCATTGGCGAGAACTCGGCCCCGATGCGGTCGGCGATCTGTGCCGATCTTGACTGGCTTGGCGTCAAGCTCGATGTGCAGGCTAACGCGGCGGTGAAGGGCGAGGCGCCGATCCACGCCGCGGACAGCAAGACGCAACTGTGGACGATGCCGACCAATGAAGAACTGATCGTCGCCCGGCAGGCGAAGGCCCTGCTGATGAAGTGAGGCTGTCATGTTCCTGGCCAAAGTCACCGGCAGCGTAGTTGCCACGCAAAAGGTCGCCTCGATGACCGGGCACAAGCTGTTGACCGTCGAGCCAGTGCGCGTCGATCCGGCGCAGCGCGACCGCCTGGTTACCACGGGCCGCACGTTCGTCGTCGTCGATACCGTCGGGGCCGGACAGGGCGAGATGGTCTTGATCGTGCAGGGCTCCAGCGCCCGCCTGACGCCAGAGACCGAGAAGCTACCCGTCGATGCGACCATCATCGGCATCGTGGACAACGTGAACGTCGAGAATCGAACGATCTTTTCCGCGCGAGAACAAGGATAAGAGAAACACGAAAGCACGAAAGTCGAAATCTCGAAGGAGAAAAACATGGGCCACGAATTTGAGCCTCTTTCGGGACGGATATTGGAAGCGGCACTGGCGGTGCACAAGTCCTTGGGTCCAGGGTTTCTGGAGAGTGTCTATCAGAAAGCGATGGAAGTCGCCCTGCGCCATCGAGGACTGCCCTTTGAAGAACAGAAGGCGATTCTTGTCTTTTTCGAGGAAGAGGAAGTGGGCTTTCATCGCCTCGACTTGGTCGTCGGCGCGGAGATCGTTGTGGAGCTAAAGGCCGTCAGGGAACTGGAGGAAATTCACTATGCACAGGTTAAGTCGTACCTGAAAGCCACCGCTCTCCGGGTCGGTCTCCTGCTCAATTTCAACTCTCCCACGCTCGTCGTCAAACGCGTGGTTCTGTAGCAATGGCTTTTTTCGTGTTTTCCGCTTTCGTGTTTTCGTGTTTCTCAGGGACAGTCACCATGCAAGTCACCGACGATCTGGTCCGCAACGTCGTGCAAGAAGTTCTCTCCCGCATGCGCAATGGCCACGCCGCCGCACCGACGAACGGCAAGAGTCGCGCCTGGGGCGTGTTCGCCGACGTGCCCAGCGCCGTGGCGGCCGCGACGACGGCCCAGCGCGAGTTCGAGGCACGCGGCCTGGAAGATCGCCGCAAGGCGCTCCAGTGCATTCGCCGCATCTGCTCGGAGCAGTCCGAAGCGTTGGGCCGCGAGGAGCTGGAAGAGACGAAAATTGGCCGGCTGGCGCACAAGATCGAGAAGCTGCGCGGCGTCGCCGACCGCATCCCCGGCGTCGAATTCCTGCGCACCGAGGCGTTCAGCGGCGAGAACGGCATCTCGTTGACGGAATACGCGCCGTTCGGCGTCATTGGCATCATCACGCCGGTCACGCACTCGCTGCCGACGCTGGCTTGTAACGCCATCAACATGCTTGCGGCCGGCAACAGCATCGTCTGCAACCCGCATCCGTCCGGCGCCCGCATTGCTTGCAAGGGCACGAAGCTCTTCAATCAGGCGATCCACGCCGCCATCGGCATCGACAACCTCATCACGATCATCGACAAGCCGACGCTGGAATCGGCCCAGGCAATCTTCGATCACCGCGACGTCAAGATGCTGTGCGTCACCGGCGGCCCCGCGGTTGGCCGGGCGGCCCTGCGAAGCCCGAAGCGCGCGATCGTCGCGGGTCCGGGCAATCCGCCGGTGGTGGTCGATGAAACGGCGGACCTGGACAACGCGGCCCGCTCGATCGTCCTGGGTGCGGCGTACGACAACAACCTCCTCTGCATCGGCGAGAAGGAAGTGTTTGCCGTCGCCTCCATCTTCGACGAACTGATGGAAGCCGTCGGCCGGGCGAAAGGTTATCGGCTCGATCCCGGCCAGATTGCAGCGCTGACGAAGATCGCGTTCGTCCCTGCGGATGGCGACAAGAACCACCTGATCGTCAACAAGGACCTGATCGGCCAGGACGCGGCGGTGCTGGCACAGCACATCGGCGTCAAGGTGCCGGCCGATACCGAGATCCTGTTCGGCGAAACCGACGAATCGAACGCATTCGTCGAGCACGAACAGATGATGCCCTTTGTGCCCTTCGTTCGCGTGTCCGATGTGGATGCCGCGATCGCGCTGGCCAAGAAATACGAGCACGGCTACAAGCACACGGCCATCATCCACTCGCGCAACGTGGACACGATCACGCGCATGGGTCGCGAGATGGACACGTCGCTGTACATCCAGAACGGACCGAGCGTCGCGGGCCTGGGCACCGGCGGCGAAGGATACTTGAGCTTCAGCATCGCGACGCCGACGGGCGAAGGTGTGACGACGCCGCTGACGTTCACGCGGCAGCGACGTTCGACGACGGTTCGCAGCATGCGAGTGCTGTAATTTCCTCTGTGGTGCATCCATGCAACTGGCCAGCGTCGTCGGTCATGCGGTCTCGACGGTCAAGCATCCCAGCTTGAATGGCTGGCGCTTGCTCATCGTGCAGCTCCTGACCGCGGATGGCAAGCCGGATGGAGAGCCGGTCCTGGCGATCGATAGCCTCGGTGCAGGCGAGGACGGGGTGGTGATCGTGTCGAACGATGGTGGCGGCGCCCGCCAACTGGTGGGCAGCAAGACGTCGCCGGCCCGCTGGTTCGTGATGGGACTGCAAGATCAATGAACGGTCGGATCGCGAAAGAATAAGGACAAGAGAAACACGAAAGCACGAAAAAGCGAAATTGCGAAGAAGAAAATCTGGGAGAGCTTGTTGATCGCGGCCTTGTTTTTTTTCGTGTTTTCATCTTTCGCGCTTTCGTGTTTCTCAGGGACAGGCATGAACGGCAACGGCCAAGCGGGCAATGGTTGGGGCTACGCACTGCAAGGGCAGGCGCCGCCGATGCTCCAGGCCGCGCTGCGATCGGTGCGGCGGACCGTGTCCGAGCCGACGCCATTGCCCGATTGCCACGGCGAATCGTGTCCCTGGGTGCGTGCGGTGGCCGATTGCGTGGCGAATGGCCAGTGCCAGGGGGCCGTGCTGTTCTGCGACGATGCCTGCGTGGCGTGCTGCGTCGCCAACAAGGTGCCGGGCGTGCGGGCCGTCGCGGTCAGCTCGCTCGCCCAGGCATACCAGGCATTGGCCGGCTTCGGCGCCAACCTGCTGATCGCCGAGCCGGCGGGACGGACGTTTTTCGAGTTCAAGCAGCTATTGCAACTCTGCTGCGAGGGCGGAACCTGTCCGCCGGGCGTCGCCTGCGTGCTCGAGGAGCTGGACGGCCATGCGCATCGCTGAGGTCATCGGCACCGTGACGCTGTCGCGCGTGCATCCGTCGCTGACCGGCTGTCGCTGGATCATCGGCGTGCCGCTCAGCCTCAAGGCGCTGCGCGACGATTTGGAGCCGGATGGAGAAGACGTGGTGACGGTCGATATGCTGGGTGCTGGATATGGAAGTCGCATCGCCATCAGCGAAGGTGCTGAAGCGGCAGTGCCGTTCATGCCCGAGAAGAAAGCGGTGGATGCCTACTGCGCGTGTATCCTGGATCATGTGTCCATCACGACAGAACCGGGGGATGCGCCATGAAACTCTCGCAGCTTTTCGAGGCCGATGAGACGGCCTGGCTCGAGCAGATGTCCGGTCTCATCAAGGAACGCCAGTTCAGCAAGCTCGACTACAAGAACCTTCAGGAGTACCTGTTCGACATGGCCCAACGGGACCGGCGCGAAGTAATGAGCCGGCTTACTGTTCTCTTGACGCACCTGCTCAAATGGGACTTCCAGCCACGGAAGAGGTCGCGGAGCTGGCAAGCTACCATTGCCGAACAGCAGCATGAACTCCAGGACGAGCTGGAGAGCAAGACTCTGAGGAACCATGCCCTGGAGATACTGCCCAAGGCGTACGAACGCGCCGTTAAGCGTGCAGCCATCGAGACGGGATTGGCCGTGCGCCGCTTTCCTCCCGAGTGTCCCTATTCCCTGGACGACGTGTTGACATCCGAACGCTCTCTTTCACACACGGCAAATAATCATGAATGAGTACAAGCTGAAAGAACAGATCTGCGAAATTGGCCGGCGCGTCTACAACAAGGGCTTCGCCGCCGCCAATGATGGCAATATCTCGATTCGTCTGAACGAACGAGAGATCCTCTGCACGCCGACGATGGTTTCAAAGGGTTTCATCAAGCCCGAAGACCTGTGCGTGGTCGATTACGAGGGCAAGCAGCTCCGCGGCACGCGCAAGCGCTCCAGCGAGATCCTCCTGCACCTGTCGGTCTACAAGCACAACCCGAAGGTCGGTGCCGTGGTCCACTGCCATCCGCCGCATGCGACGGCTTTCGCGGTGGCGCACGAGCCGATCCCGAAGTGCGTGCTGCCCGAGGTAGAAGTCTTCCTGGGCGAAGTGCCGATCTCGATCTACGAGACGCCTGGCGGCCAGAAGTTCGCCGACACGATCATTCCGTTCGTCAACAAGTGCAACACGATCATCCTGGCCAATCACGGCACCATTACATTCGGTCCGGACCTGGAAAAGGCGTACTGGAATTCGGAGATCATCGACGCCTATTGCCGCATCCTGATCCTAGCCCGGCAACTGGGCCGCGTGAACTTCATGACCGAGACCCAGTCCAGGGAACTGCTGAACCTGAAGAAAAAGCTCGGCTACGATGATCCGCGCTTCGAGTCGCCCGACTGCGACCTGTGCGGCAACAACATCATCCAGCGCGGCTACCGCGACTACGAGCCGGAAGCCCACGCCTTCGTGCCGCCGGAAGAAGGCACCACCGCCTACGTCAACGGCCACGCGGCGCCGGACATGGACGAGTTGGTCCAGACGATCACCGATCGCGTGATGGAAGCGCTCACCGGTTCGCGCGGTAAGGGGCAGACGGTGCCAAGCAGTAACTGAGTAGGGTGCGTCAAGCGTACTCGCGCGGACGCACCGGCTCCTGCCAGGGCGTGGTGCGTCCGCGCGAGTACGCTTGACGCACCCTACAGTTTCCTGAGGCATGCAGGTATCGACAGAGGTCACTCAATGAAAGTCAGCATCATCGGCGGCGGCGGTCTGGTCGGCAGCAGCGCGGCCTATGCGCTCCAGTGCGGCGGCGCCGTCAGCCACCTTTGCCTGATCGACGCCAACAAGGACGCGGCCCAAGGCCACGCCACGGAGCTTCTGCACGGGAGCTGCCTGACGTCCGATCAGCGCATCACCGCGGGCGACATGGACGATGTGCCGACGAGCAACATCGTCGTCATCACCGCCGGCCTGCGCCGCAAGCCCGACGAGAGCCGGCTGGACCTCATCAACCGTAACGTCAACCTGTTCCTGTCGCTCCTGGAACAGGTGACGAAGGCGGGGCTGAAGGAAAGCTCCTACCTTGTCGTCGTCAGCAATCCGGTCGATGTGCTGACCTATCTCGCCGTGCAGCGGGCGGGCCTACCCTGGCAGCGCGTGCTGGGCCTGGGCACGGTGCTCGACACGGTGCGCTTCCGCAGCTATCTCGGCAAGGCGCTGCACGTCCCGGCGACCCAGGTCCAGGCGATGATCCTCGGCGAGCACGGCGACAGCATGGTGCCGGTCTGGTCAAGCGCCACCGTGGCCGGCCTGCCGCTGGAGCAGTGGCCGGGATACAGCCCGAAGGTTGCGAACGACGTGTTCGATGAGACGAAGAAGGCTGGCGCGACCGTCATCAAGCTAAAAGGCGGCTCCAGCTTCGCGGTGGGCCTGTCGATCCGCGAAGTGGTCGAATCGCTGGCGCAGGATCGTCGCCGCGTGCTGCCGGTATCGACGCTGCAACAGGGACTGTACGGCGTCCGCGACGTGTGCCTGTCGGTGCCGACGGTCGTCGGCTGCGGCGGCGCCCGGCAGCAGATCGAGGTGCCGCTGACGGCGAAGGAGCGGCTCGGTATTCAGAAGTCGGCACAAGTGCTGCGCGAGACGATTGCGCAGGTCGAAGGTCGAATTGGGAAGCCTGGAGATCAGTCGACACCACGCATCACTCCGACCGCGGCGGCAACGGGAAGAGCTATCCCGCGGACCGCATGGCAGGCAGGGGTTGCGGTCAAACCTTGACCGCCCGAGTCTGGAGGGCGGGTGTCATGTTCACTGTGACGATTTCCCCGCGTGCACTGGAAGACCTTCGCTGGTTTCGGAAAGCAGAGCAGGCCGCGATCGTGGCTGCGATCAAGGAACAACTGGCGCATCAGCCTGATGAGGCCACACGCAACCGCAAGCTGCTTCGACCTGGCCATCTGACTGAATGGGAACTGCGGATCAAAGAAGCTCGAGCGTTCTACGACATCGACCGCGAAGCCTCCTTGGTAACTCTCGTCGCCATTGGGTATAAACAGAGGAACAAGCTCTTCTTTCGCGGTGAGGAGTATCTTCCATGAAGTCCGTTCCCATCACCAATCGATCTCAGGAGCTCAAGCGGCTTCTCCAGATGGCCAAGCGAGAAGATGTCGTCTTGCAAACTCCCGAGGGTGATGAATTTATTCTGCAATTGGTCGATGATTTCGATTACGAACTGGCCCGGCAACGCGGCAACAAAAAACTCATGGCTTTCCTGGATGAACGCTTGCGACAAGCACGCAAGGAGCCAAACATCCCCCTCGAAGAAGTCGAACAACAACTAGGCTTGAACTCTCATGGTAAAAAAGTCACTCGACGAAAAGCTGGCCCGCATCCACGCTGATCCGCACGGCTGCAAGGATTTCATCCTGGCCGACGCCAAGGATGCCGACATGGCGCTGTCCATCGGCGCGCCGGGCCGTTCGCCGGAAGCGCATCCCGGCGAGGTGCGCTATCGCAGCCTGGCACAGTTCCGCGAGATCATTGGGCAGATCGTCGAGCAAAAGCTTGTCGATATCATGCTCATGGCCGCCAGCACCAGTGAAGTGTTGACGATGCACCAGCGCATCTTCGACAACAGCCCCGTGACGCCGGCCTGTCGCGTCAACGACACGACCGACATTCACATCATCCGCGGCAGCAAATACCCGAATCAGCCGTCGCTGCCGTTCCGTACCGCAACGCTCGATCACATGCAGTGCGGACACCTCGACTGCAAGCCGGAAGAACGGCAGCGTGGCAGCAACCTCGGGCTCTACAGCATTACCTTCAACAACGACGCGACGCTCGATCGCGAGGCGCTCGAAGAGTACAAGCAGTTCCGCCTCGAGGCGGAGCGCAAGGGCTTCAAGCACTTCCTTGAAGTCTTCGATCCGAACCGGCCCGAAGCGGTGGAAGCGAGCAAGGTGCCGGAGTTCATCAACGACGCCATCGTCCGCACCCTGGGCGGCGTGACGAGCGCGGGGCGGCCGCTCTTCTTGAAGATGGTCTATCACGGCCCGAAGGCGATGGAGGAGCTGGTACACTACGATCCGCATCTGGTCGTCGGCATCCTCGGCGGCTCGGCGGGTACGACCTACGACGCGTTCAAACTCCTGAGCGAAGCCAAGAAGTACGGGGCCCGGGTAGCGCTCTTCGGCCGCAAAATCAACAACGCGGAGCACCAGCTCGCGTTCATTCAATTCCTGCGGCTGATCGCCGACGGCGAGGTGCCAGCGGAGGAGGCAGTGCGGGCGTATCACGGCGTGTTGCAGCGGCTGAAAATCCAGCCGCACCGCTCGCTGGAAGAAGACATGCAGTTGCAGACCAACGTGATGAACTACGGCGGCACTGGAACAGTCACCAGCGTACCGCCGCCGCCCGCTCCAGGCGCGCGACCGACGCCGCGTGGGTCGGTGACACCCAAAGCCGCGTGCGCGTGCAAAGATGAATCGGCAAATGCCTGCGCGTGTAACGGCAAGAAAGAGACGAAGGCGCCGGTTGCCCCGCGCAACGGCGAACCAGACTTCACGAAGATGAGCGCGGCACAGAAGATCGCCTATCACAAGACGCGCTGGGATCGGATCCTCGGGTAGAGTGTCCAACCTCACCGGAGCTTACTGCGCCGGTCCCACCAACGATTCCAGGTAAACGAGGACTGATGTGAAAGACAACACAGCCCCCACGCTCATCGAAACGATGAGCGGCAACGACAGTAGGTCCATGGTTGCGAGTCCGGAGGGGGGTGCCGTTAGAATCGGTACCGCAACTATAGACCGCAAATTCAGACCCGTCCAATCCAGCTCATAAATTGCAATCTCACCGAGTACCGGCGAATGGCGCATCGTCCGTCCCCTCGCTGCCGAGCATGGACTGGAAATAGATCAAAGCACTTCCAAAAAGCATTGCAGTGGCGCTGCACGCCGACAGGACCAATGGGGGAGACATCAGTTCTTCCATGGCGCACCTCTTTGGGGAGTAGTCCACTTAAACACACTGCGAATCTGGTGCCAGGGGCGCGTGGATGGACTCGTCACGGGCGTGCATTGGACAAAAGGGTCTGAACGCGCGTTTACTCGCCGGCCACCAGTTCATCCTTGGTGACGACCGCTTCGGTGTCGTCCGTCTTCCGCGACTCTGCCCAGTGATCGGCAATGAAGGTGTCCACGACAAGCTGGCCGACATGGTAGAACACCATCGGCACCACGGCGAACGTGTAAGTTCTGAAGTACATGTCGAAAAGGTACAGGGACACCGGCAGCGTTTTCTGGCTGCCCGCGAACGCGACTGCAATCTGGTTTGGCCGGTCGAACCCCAGCAATCGGCTGCTCCAGATGCCGCCCCAGAGCGCCAGCAAGTGAGTGGCAAGGCTGATGAGTAGCGCCAGCGATAGCGCCAGCCAGCCCGGCGACTGCTCGAGGCCCAACCGCTCGCTCACTTCAACGGCAGCGCGAAGCATGATGACGACGACCAGCAGGCGTGAAAACACGCTGATCGGCTGCTTGAAACGCGTGGCCGTTGCGGCCAGGGATGGCAATGCCCGCGCCGCCTGACCGACGCCCACGGGCAGCACCAGCACGAGCGCCAGGCCGCGCATCATGCCCGCCGTATCCAGGGCCACGTCACTGCCTGTCGAGAACGACAGCCAGAGCGTGGTTGCCAGCCAGCTCAGCGCCGTCGTGAGGAGGGTGCTTAGAAGCGCGGTTGCCTCGTTGCCGCCGGCCAGTCGTGTCCACAGGACGGCCGACGCCAATGTGCACGGCACCGCGGCAGTGATCATCAAGCCGAGGCGGAGGTCCTCGGTCGGCAGCAGACGTGCCAGCGACCAGGCAATCGCGGGCAGGAAGCCGTAGCTGATGATGCCTGCCCAGAGCGCTGGCCATGGACGCGCCAACGATCGAGCCAGGCTGCGGCTCTCCATCGTCCAGGCGGACAGGAAAAGCGCCGCGGCCATCACGGTCTGCGGGTCGGCGCTGCGCGTCCAGTGCAGCCAGCGCGGCGCCAGCCAGGCGACGAGCCCTCCGACGCAGATGACCAGGAGGAACCAGCGCCGGAGCAGGAAGGTCATCATGCAAGGGCCCGGCCCGTGGCGTCAGCGCTTCGTGCGTTCATGGAGCTGCTTCAGCCGGAGCCGACAACTCAGCCGATCCCAGGTGCTCCACGCCGGCGACGGACTGGCGAGCATTTCCGCGGCCTCGCGAGGCTTGCCCTCGAGCTCCAGCGCGCGGGACCGGAGGAATGTCGCCGATGCCTCGCCCGGGGCGGCGGGGTAGTTTTTCAAGTATTTCTTCCACCACGCAGCCGCGTCGCGCCAGGCTGCGGCGGCGGCATCCCGGTCGCGCGGCGACGCATCCTTCCCCAGCCCGGCCTGCGCCTGCTCGGCCAATTCCTGCTTGCACAGCGCGACCTGGAACGTCGCCTCGGCGCCCAGTGGGTCGGCCATGGCGCCGCCAAGGAGCACCAGCGCCCGCGGACTGCCGGACTTCCAGAGACCTTCCACGCGAGCCTGGGCGGAACGCAGGGCCGTAAAGGCCTCGGGGCTCTTGCTGCGGGCCGCGGATTGCTCCGCGATCAGCATTTCTGCCTGCGCCCGGGAAGCATCACTGCACCAGCGGGCCACGGCGGGTTCCACCTCGGCTTCGGCCAGCAGGGCCGCCTTCTGGCGATCCGATTCGTCAATGCGTTCCACCAGACCGCCGATTGCCTCGTCGAAGCGGCCTCGCAACACCAGGTCGCGCGGCTTCCCGCTCTCCAGGGTCAGTTCGAGGAATGGCCGCGCGAAGCGCAACCGCATCTCGAGTCCCGGATTGACGTGCTCGGGCAAGCTGCGAAACGGCGCGGGCAGGAGCGGCCAGGGCGTCAGCGTCTGCAGGAAGCGGAACCGGCGCGGCTGCCAGGGCGCCTCGCTCTCCCGCGGCGGGCGATCGGTGCCGCCATCCTCCGGCGGCAGGAACGTCCGCAGTACGCGCAGCGAGTTGTCGCCTGCCGGCGAATTCCAGGTCCGGACCGTGCAGCCGATGAACTCGCGCCGATTGATGGCCTTCTCGAACGCAGCGATTCGCGCGGCCGGATCGCTGCTGACGCGTACTTTGCTGACCGGAGCCAGGTGCTTCTGCAAGTCGCGCATGCGCGGCGCCAGAGCAGACAAGGTACACGCGACATGAGGCTCGGCACGACGGGCCTGATCCGAGGTCAAATCGTAAGGCGTGTCCTTTTCCGCGGGGACGTTGCCAAGCACGTCCGGCTGAGCGCGGAGCTGAGCCAGGCTCACCAGTCCGGGACCAGGCAATGGCAGTCCGAGCCGGGTGTCGAAGAGATAGATTTCCTTCTCCTCGGCCGGCGCCCCGTTCTTCTCGGTCAATGCAGCCGGGATCCAATAGCGAGGCTTCTTGGCATCCTCGGGATCGGGGATGGCGATCATGCAGCCCGCGATGTCGAGTTGATCGAGCAAAGCCAGGAAGACGATGGCTCGCTCTCGCGCGTTGCCCCAGCCGCGGCGAAGCACGTACACCGGCGGACTGGCTGGTCCCTCGGCTTCGCGCAAGCGCACCTGTCGGACCACCCAGGCGAATGCTGCTGCCGCACGTTGTGGCCCCGGCAAACCGTCCAGACTCAGCGCCCGGGCTGCGTCTTGAAGAAGGAAGCATTGTTCGAGGTGATGAGCGTCCAGTTGCGTGTAACTGGTGCTGCTGAGCTCGTTCAATTCATCGTCATCGAGCTGGAAGTCCTTGCGCAATTGATCGCGCTGGCCATCGCTCAATGTCGGCGGTTTCTGATCCGGAAAGCGGCTGAGGTGGCTATTGAGCTGCTGGATGGCACTGCGGCAGGCAACGCCATGGTTTTCACGGCGCAGCGTGTCCAGCACCGATTCCAGCCCGCTGCCGGACTGTCGCCCGGTGCCGCGCGCCGCGGGACCGCTGGGCGGCAAGCGTGTCGAGTTGAAGAAGAGGAGTTGGAGCACCCACAGGCCAACGAGAATACCCAGGATGGTGAGGCCGATACGCAGGAACGGACGTTTTGGGGACGGCGCGTCAGTGATCGCGGGGTGGACTTTCATGGTTGCACTCGAGATGCAATTACTGATTCACCGGAGGAGAAGCCGACAGTGTACCGCAGTCGCGCCCCCACCAGCGGCTTGACAGAGTGAGCCCGCACCGGGCTGAATTTCGCAGCAGCGGTGTTGACAGGTCCTACCCACGTTTCACACATTGGAAGTGTGGGTAGCTCGCCTTTGCGAGTTCTCGGTGGCACGGACATTTCTGTCCGTGCAAGCGCCTGACTGCACGGACAGAAATGTCCGTGCCACTTCTCCTGTCGCTCGCCTCGGTTTTAATAGCATTTGCCCCCGTCGCCCCCGTCTCCGTTACCTTTCCTACCCGTTGAGCGCCTGGCGCAGCCGGAGGCAGCATTCCATCAGCGCCGGCAGTTCGTCCAGCGGGATCATGTTCGGACCATCGCTAAGGGCTTCATCGGGGCGAGGATGCGTTTCCAGAAAGATACCGTCGCAGCCGGTCGCCACGGCAGCGCGTGCCAGGTAGGGCACCATGCGCCGCTCGCCGCCGCTGCGGTCGCCCTGGCCGCCCGGCTTCTGTACGCTGTGGGTGGCGTCGAAGATCACGGGACAGCCCAGCTCCTGCATCATCGGGATGGCGCGCATGTCGTTGACAAGCGTCCCGTAGCCGAAGGTGCTGCCGCGCTCCGTCAGCAGCAACTTGCGGTTGCCGACCTCTTCCATCTTCGTGACGACATTGCGCATGTCCCACGGGGCCATGAACTGGCCCTTCTTCACATTCACGGCTCGTCCCGTTTTGCCCACCGCGAAGATCAGATCGGTCTGCCTGGCAAGGAACGCGGGCACTTGCAGCAGGTCGCAGACTTCACCGACGGCCGACGCCTGCTGGCACTCGTGAACGTCCGTCGTGATCGGCAGTCCCGTCCGCCGCTTGATCGCATCCAGTGTCCGCAGCCCATCGCGCAGTCCAGGACCGCGAAACGACTTTCCCGACGTGCGGTTGGCCTTGTCGAACGACGCCTTGAAGATCAACGGAATCTTGAGGCGAACGGAAACCTCTTTGAGCGTCTCCGCAATCTGTAGCGTCAGATCGTGCGATTCGATCACGCAAGGGCCGGCGATCCAAACCAGCGGATGGCCGGGACCGCACATGACATTTCCGATTGAAACCGGTTGCGCCACCGCCATGTTTCACCCTCCCTGGAAGAAAACCCGGCCGCCGATGAACGCCGATCATACCAAAACGGGCGGATTTCCGATCCGCGTATTTCTCCGCTGTGGGGCCGGCTTCCAGCCGGCCAAAATGACCGGCTGGAAGCCGGCCCCACGGGAAGCTGTTCATTTCTCCAGTTCGACGCGCCGTAGACCCTCGTGACCGGGCTCTTCCCAATCACGTACTACCACCCAAGACTCCGCCTGGCGAACCCAAGGCAGCAGGGATCGCGTCCACGAGGCAGTGCGTGACCGGGCAGGGCCCGGCCACGCGGTTCCGGTGCCAATCCGATGGCGTTATATCAATTCAATCTGTCGTCGGCACTTTCCCGGCGAGCATACGCCCATTCGCCCGGAGAGGAACGAAACGCCCGTGGCCCAGACCACCTTCGGAAGCGCCTCGACAATCACGATGCCTGGCGCCGATTCGACCACCTCTACCGGCCGCAAGGGCACGCGGCATAAGAAGGCTAACCCGGTGGCACGGACATTTCTGTCCGTGCATCAGGATGACCGCACGGGCAGAAATGTCCGTGCCACGGCGCTACGATTCCTGCTGCCGCTCGCCTCCCGAATGGCTCCGGGGCAACAGGGGAAAGCCTCTTTACCCAATACTCACTTGACACCCGCATTCGCACCGTCCAGACTCATCTCTGTTCTCGCTTCGCCTCGTTGCTGCTTCACCCTCGCTCCGCAACGCGAAAGGATGCCCATGCCCCTCTCCCTGCCCCGCTGGTTCCAACGCCGTCGCACGTCGTCCACCCCCCCCCCTCGTAAAACGTCCGGCGGCACGG
>JAIEMG010000348.1 GCA_019752375.1 Gemmataceae bacterium
AGTGGGCCGGACATTTCTGTCCGGCCGGGACCACGCACGGACAGGAATGTCCGTGCCACTGGAAATGAACCTCGCACAGGTACTCCGTTTCCGGCGTATTCCCGAAGCGCGAATCAGTTGAAGTCCTCGGACGGCGGGCGGAGCGAAGATTGCTTCTTGCGCGTCGGGCGGTCGCCGTGCATTTGCATTTCGTCATCCGTTTCGTCCATGGCTTTCTGGACCGTCTGGGCGACTCGGCCGCCCCCAAGTCCGGATTGCCGCCATGACGGCGTGTCGCCGGCGCTCATGCAGCCGACAAATGCAGTAGCGACCAGCGCGAACGTCAGGCGCCGCATGGCGGACCCCACTTTCTCGGACATTTCAGCGCGGATGTGGTTTGGGCGAGCGTATATCCATTTTTGAAATACGATGCAACGCCGCTTTGGCTCGCATCCGTCCCTGGACGCCCCTCGTCTACATTCATGGAGCGAACCCCTGTCCTTGAGCGAGGAAAACGAGTATACTTCCTTTTCTTGGGGCCGTGCGAGCAGTGTCTTGGCCTGGACGTCTCTCCGACGCCATCCTTCCTGACGCCTCTCTCTTGTCCCTAGCCTAGTATGCGACCGCGTATTCCGAGGTCCGTTGCCGCCCCATGGGAGGGCCGGAGCGCCCTCCTTGCTCTTTCTTCTGGGAGGCCCTCGATGGGCAAGAAGTTGTACGTAGGCAACCTGACCTACGGCATGAATGACGGTGATTTGCAGCAGCTGTTCAACCAGCACGGCACCGTTTCGTCGGCGCAGGTCATCATGGATCGCGACACCGGACGTTCGAAGGGATTCGGCTTCGTCGAGATGGGAAGCGACCAGGAAGCCCAGGCCGCCATCGCGGCCCTCAATGGCAAGGAAGTGGATGGCCGAACGCTGACCGTCAACGAGGCGCGTCCCAAGGCCGAAGGCGGCCGGGGCGGTGGCGGCGGTGGCGGCGGCCGTCGCTATTAAGGCGTTGGAACTATATTTCGATGATCCCTGCCCACGAAGTCGTGAGCAGGGATAGTCTTTTTTCCGGGATCGAAGCGCGGCGGGTCTGAGAGTCTGTTCAAAAGGGGACAGACTCTGAGCCAAACGTGCCCCGCGCCAATCGATGCCCCCAACATTGGATCTAGATCGCTCACGGAGACTGACGATGGTCAATCGCAACCTCATCCGCCAGTGGGAGCCCAGCGAGGACGAGCTCAAACACGAACTGGGTGAAGCCTACACGGATGATGTTCCCTGGCTGCCGCCCGAGGCCCAGGAATTCCGGGACAACCGACTGGTCACCGGGCGCGTCCTCCGCGTCAGCGGCGACGGCGTGTGGGTGGACGTGGGCTACAAGAGCGAAGGCGCCATCGAGCTGCGCGAGTGGTTCGACGAGGAAACGGGCCAGGTCGTCCCTCCCCAGCCGGGCGACACCATCGAGGTGCTCATCGAGGCCGTCGAGGACGAGCTCGGCGCCGTGGTGCTTAGCTACCGCAAGGCCAAGCGTCAGAAGGAATGGGACCAGTTCATCGTCAAGCACAAGGAAGGCGACGCGGTCTCCGGCGTCGTCACCCGCAAGATCAAGGGCGGTCTGCTGGTCAACATCGGCGCCCACGTCTTCCTGCCCGCCAGTCAAGTGGACGTGCGTCGCCCGTCGGACCTGGGCCACTTCATCGGCAAGAAGATCGATTGCAAGATCCTGGTCATTGACGAGTCGCGCCGCAACATCGTGGTCAGCCGTCGCCAGTTCATCGAGGACCAGCGCACCGAGCTGAAGACGAAGCTCCTTTCCGAGATCGAGGTCGGCCAGATCCGCAAGGGCGTGGTCAAGAATATCGCCGACTTCGGCGCCTTCGTGGACATTGGCGGCATGGACGGCCTGCTACACGTCACCGACATGAGCTGGGGCCGCGTCAGCAGCCCGCGCGACGTCGTGCAGATCGATCAGGAGCTGGAAGTCTTCATCATCCGCATCGACCGCGAGAAGGAGAAGATCGCGCTGGGCCTCAAGCAAAAGACGCCCAGCCCGTGGGAGAACATCGAGACGAAGTACCCCGTGGGCAGCCGGCACACTGGCGAGGTCGTCAACGTGATGAGCTATGGCGCCTTCGTCAAGCTCGAGCCGGGCATCGAAGGCTTGATCCACGTCAGCGAGATGAGCTGGACCAAGCGCATCAACCATCCCAGCGAGCTGGTGGCCAGCGGCGACCAGGTCGAAGTGCAGGTCCTCAAGATCAACCGGGAGAAGCAGGAAGTTTCCCTCGGTATGAAACAGGTCCAGCCCGACCCGTGGGCGCAAGTGGCCAGCCGGTATCCGCCCGAGACCGTCATCACCGGCACCGTGCGGAACCTGACCAACTACGGGGCCTTCATCGAGATCGAGGAAGGCATCGACGGCCTGTTGCACGTCAGCGACATGAGCTGGGTACGCAAGGTCAACCATCCCAGCGAGGTGGTCAACAAGGGCGACAAGATCACCTGCACGGTGTTGAACGTCGACCAGGAACGCAAGCGCATCGCCTTGGGCCTCAAGCAGATGGCCAGCGATCCGTGGGAAGGCGACATCCCGGCACGCTACCATCCGGGCGCGGTCAAGACGGGCAAGGTCACCAAGCTCACCAATTTCGGCGTCTTCGTCGAGCTGGAACCGGGCCTGGAAGGACTCTTGCACATCTCCGAGCTGGCCGACCACAAGGTCGAGAGCCCGGAAGAAGTCGTCAAGCTGGGCGACGAGATCGAGGTCAAGGTTTTGCGCGTCGATCCGGCGGACCGCAAGATCGGCCTGTCGCGCAAGAAGCTGAACGAGCCGGAGACCCCGGAAACGACTGCGGAGGCCAAGCCCGCCAGCAGTCGCACGCTGCGCGGCGGCACCGGCGGGGCGGTCGATCAACCGCTGATCCAGACGGAATCCCTGGCGAAGAAGGAAGAGCCGCCTGCCGAAGCACCGACCGAGCAGCCCTGACGTCGGTGCGCGGAGGCGAGACGATTGTGATTTACGATGATGCCATGCGGAAGGAAGCCGCCTATCATTGCCAGGAATGCGAGGCGTGTTTGTCCGCGTGAGCGGGCGAACGGGCGTGGGGCTCGGTTCGCACGGTATCCATTCACGAAAGGCCGGTAAGAGCGATGAAGAAGCGCAAGGGACGACGCAAGGTGGGCCGCAAGAAACGCCGGATGCGGGCCAGGATCCGTCATCGCAAGTAGCACGCCAGCCCGGCGGCGGTCGGGCACACATCAAGAACGGTGCCCTGGTTTCGGACGGGTTCTGCGTCCGGAGTCCGGGCACCGTTTGCGCTACCTGTCGCGGTGAGTTTGAGAGCGAAGAACGCCAATGTAGTTGCGCGAAATGTCGACGGCTTCATGTCCGCAATAAATGCGTGGCTTGGGTACGAGCCCCAAGACGGTGTATCACGCCCCGACAGCGAATATATAACCGAATCCGCCTACTTCTTTTCCGCGCCAGCTGGGATCAGTTTCTGTTCCGCCAGCCAGACGAGGGATTGCTCTTGCCAGGCATCCCACATCGGTCCCTTGTAGCCATTGAGGCCGTGACCGCCCGATGCCAACTCCAGGTACTTCGCCGGTACCTTGTTCATCTGCAGAGCATCGTAAAACGCCTTGCTGTGGTCGGGGACCACGACTCGGTCGTCTTTCGCGTGGGCGAGAAATGCAGGTGGCGTTTTCGGCGTCACCTGCTTCTCGTTGGAGAACAGGTCGATCAGCTTCGCGTCCGGGTTCTTGCCGAGCAGATTGGTGCGCGAACCTCCGTGGGTTTTCTCGCCCATGGTGATGACCGGATAGACGAGGACCATGAAGTCAGGCCGGCAAGCGGCGCGGCCGATGGGATCGTCCGCGTTCGGATCGCCGTCGTCGAAGTGGGTTCCGGCGGTGGAAGCCAAATGACCGCCCGCGGAAAAACCCATGATGCCAACCTTCGCCGGGTCGATCCCCCACGCCTTGGCATTGGCCCGCACGGTGCGTATGGCGCGCTGGGCATCGAGAAGGGGCACAGCCGAGCGGCCGGCGGGCAGGCGGTATTCCAGCACGACCCCGGTAATGCCGTGGCGATTCAGCCAGGCAGCAATGCCATGACCCTCGGGCCCCGCAACCAGGCCGCCATAGCCGCCGCCGGGACAGATGACGACCGCGGTGCCGTTCGGCTTTTCGGGCTTATGAACCGTGATTCGAGCGTCGGCCTCCTCGAACTTCCCGTCTCCGACTGGAGCGCGCCCATTCCAGAGCTTTAGTTTTTCCGGCACCGCCTTTTGGGGAACGTCCTGACCTGACGCCATCGCGAGCGAGAGTGTCATCGCCCAAAGGAGAAGCGGGGCTCGGCATTGCATGGTTTGGTGCCTCCGGAACGGCGCGGCCGGGCCGCGGTGGTGATCGGTTTACCTATCCATGTAATGTAACCGTCCGATGCCGGGACGTCTTGCGTCATCGGGTACGATGGCGATTTTCTCAGCGACCAGATCTACGAGGAAGCCGCAACCATGTTTCGCGGTACTCACCGCCGCTTGAAGCCGGAGCCGTTTTGGCGTGACCTGATCGAACGCTGGAAAGTCTCCGGCGAGTCTGTCGACACCTTCTGGGCCCCGCGGCTTGCAGGGGCGTGCGTTAATCAAACCAAAGCACGCCACAAAGGCCACACGGTCAGTTGCGTCACGACTTAATGAATTCGAGGAGATCCTCGTTGATCTGCTCCGCATTCGTCGTGGGCATGCCGTGAGGAAAGCCGTTGTAGGTTTTCAGTATCGCGCCCTTTACCAACTTGGCCGTCAGCGGGCCGGAGTCGGCGTAGGGGACAATCTGATCGTCATCGCCGTGCATGACCAGGGTCGGCACCGTGATCTTCTTGAGGTCTTCGGTGAAATCCGTTTGCGAGAAGGCCACGATGCCGTCGTAGTGGGCCTTGGCGCCGCCCATCATTCCCTGGCGCCACCAGTTCCAGATTGCGCCCTGGATGACTTTCGCGCCGGGCCGGTTGAAGCCGTAGAACGGGCCGCTCGACACATCCAGATAGAATTGCGATCGGTTCGCAGCCACCTGCTCTTGAAAGCCATCGAACACCGCTTTGGGCAGACCGCCGGGATTTGCCGCGGTCTTGACCATCAAGGGCGGCACCGCGCTAATGAGCACCGCCTTGGCGACGCGACTTGCCCCGTGGCGGGCGATGTAGTGGACAACCTCGCCGCCGCCAGTCGAGTGGCCCACATGCACGGCATTCTTGAGATCGAGGTGTGCCGCGATGGCCGCCAGGTCGTCGGCGTAGTGGTCCATGTCGTGGCCGTCGCCGGTCTGGGTGGAGCGCCCATGGCCGCGCCGATCGTGGGCAACGACGCGAAAGCCGCGATTCAGGAAGTACATCATCTGGGCATCCCAGTCGTCGCTCGAAAGCGGCCAACCGTGGGAAAAGACGATTGGCTGGCCCTTGCCCCAATCCTTGTAGTAGATCTCGATGCCGTCTTTCGTGGTGATCGTGCTCATGGCGACTCCTTGTTCAAGTGTAATGCAGGTTCCTTGTTGCCGAAAATTCGTCCTGCCTGCTCAGGCTAGACCTGGGCTGCCCCGCCGTCCACGAACAGCTCCGTCCCAGTCATGTAACTGCTATCCTCGGACGCGAGAAAGACAACGGCTCGGGCAATCTCGTCCGGTGTCCCGGAACGGCCCAAGGGAGTCTTGATGGCTGCTTGGGCCTCAAACTCTCGAATTTGCTCCTCGTTCATTCCCAGTTCGGTCTTGTACGCGGGGGTGACGACGGTCCCGGGGCTTACCACGTTCACGCGAATGTTCTTCCCTTTCAGATCGACGGCCCAGGTTCGAGCGAACGAACGTAGTGCAGCTTTGGTTGCCGCGTATACACTGAATCCCGGCACGCCCTTGGCGCTGACCATCGATCCGTTAAGTACGATCGTCCCCCCTGCCGTCATTAGAGGCAGCGCCTTTTGAACCGTGAACAGAGTTCCCTTCACATTGATCCCGAAGTAGTGGTCGAAATGCTCCTCGGTGATCTGGCCGAGGGGGACAAGCCCGCCGCCGCCCGCGTTGGCGAAGAGAATGTCGAGTCTCCCGTAGGCCTTGCGAATCGCGTCGTACAAGTGGTCGAGGTCGGCTAAGTTCGAGATGTCGCCGCACACGCTAAGTGCGTTCGAGCCAAGTTCGCCAATGGCCCGATCGAGCTCCGCGCGGCGTCGGCCCGTGACGATGACCTTTGCTCCTTCCAGGATGAACCGCCTGGCGGTTGCCAGTCCCAGTCCGGAGCTTCCGCCGGTGACGAGCGCGATTTTGCCCTCGAGTTTCATGCCCATGTTCCAATCCTCCCTGGATGCGGCCGGCGCCGATGACACGTTTGGATTACTGCATTGCCTTCACGGCGTCGTCGGTGGTTAGAACGGCATTCGCCAGGAAGCCATAGTTGATGAGTGCCGCCTTGTAGCCATCGCCAATCGTCGGGTGCCGGGGGGCGGCCGTCGCATCCTTCACCACCGCCACCTCGAATCCCTGCTCCAATAATTCTCGGAGATGACTCTCCACGCAGAGGTTGGCCAGCATGCCGGCCAGGATGATCTTGCCCACGTGGCGCTTGCGGAGTTGAAAGGCCAGGTCGTTGGTTTGCGGCGCCCACATCTTATGGGGGCTGACCACGACGGTTTTGCCATCCTCGATGAACGGCTTGTATCGATCCAGCCAATCCGCACCGGACCCAGCAAGACCCTCGCGCCCGAGCGGATCGGGGCGAAAGAACTCCTTGGCTTCAAGCATCATGTGCTCGACGGTGCCTCCGAACCGCCACGCCTGATCGTGCGGGTAAAGGTAATGGGGCGAAATGAAAACGCCGTAGCCCTGATTCTTGGCGGCGGCGAACAGGCGAGCGAGATTCTCGACGGTGTTGTTCTCCCTGACGCTCGCACCGACCAGACCCCACGAGACGCCCTTTTCGCTGAGGACATCGTTTTGCGGGTCGATGACAACCAGTGCCGTGTCGCTCTTGTCGAACTGCATGATGGATTCCTTGGGGGACCTAGCTGTTGCGTGGAGACTTCGATTTCAGGATTTCGACTTCCGCTTCCAGTTCTGCGATCCGGCGTTGAAGTTGCTCGATCACCGGGGCAATCTGCCGTTGCGAGAACCGCGGGTGGATATGTTGCTGGCAGTTCATATCCCAGGCTTCGAGGGTAAACAGGATCGCCCGTTCGACCTTGCCGGGATACGCGGGATCGCGGAGCTTTGCGAGCAGGGCAGGATCGTTTTCGACCACACGCGCCGTGCCCCAGAGTTTGATCCGTTGCTGGGTGGCATAGTCCATCAGGAAGATGAATGCCTTGTTGTTTTCGGACAGATTGCCGAGCGTAATGTACTGCCGGTTGCCGCCGAAGTCGGCGAACCCGAGCGTGTGCTCGTCGAGCACCTTGAGAAAGCCCGGGGAGCCGCCGCGGTACTGGATGTAAGGTTGGCCCTGGGCGTTGGCTGTGCCCAGGTAGAACATATCCAGGTCTGCCAGAAACTCCGTGAGCTCGGAAGTTACCGCCGTTTGCCACCCGTGGCTGCGCTCCATGCGTCCATAGCCCACCCGCGAGCCCTTCCGCTCCTGAATCGCCTTCACCGCCGGCGTAAAGGCGACGTCACTCGGATACTCTCGGGGGCCTGCGCTTGCGGGTGGGAGCATGGCTCTTTCCTTTGGGAAGATGACTGCCCCGGAGGTTGCCCACGGGGCAGTCGCGGTCGGGGTTATTTCTTCGCGACGTGCTTGCCGAGGAACTCGCGTATGAGCGAGGCGATCTCGTCGCCGTTCGATTCCAGGGCGAAGTGGCCGGCGTCGAGCAGGTGAAATTCCAAAGTCTTCAGGTCGCGCTTGTAGGGTTCGGCGCCCTCGGCGGGGAAGATCTTGTCGTTCTTGCCCCAGGCGATCAGCATCGGCGGCTGGTGCTTGCGGAAATACTCCTGCCATTTGGGATAGAGCGGCGGATTGCTGCCGTAGCTCAGGAACAGGTCGAGCTGTATTTCGTCGTTGCCCTTGCGGTCGAGCAGGAACTGATCGTGCGCGGGCCCATCGGGGCTAACGAGTTCCGGGTTTTTGACGCCGGTGGTGTACTGCCATTTGGTGGCTTCGTAGGTGAGCAGGTTGCGAATGGCGTTGCGTTTCTCCTTGCTGTTCGGCTCCTTCCAGTAGGCCTTGATCGGTTTCCAGAAGTCGTTGTCGAGTCCTTCGTCGTAGGCATTGCCGTTCTGGACCACAATGGCGGTGATCCGGTCCGGGTGCGCGGACGCCAGGCGGTAGCCCACTGGGGCGCCATAATCCTGCACGTAGAGGGCGTATTTCTTGAGCCCCACTTTCTCAGTGAACCCGTCGATGACCTTGGCCAGGTTGTCGAACGTGTAGGTAAACTTTTCGCGCGACGGCATCGAGCTGTGCCCGTAGCCGGGATAATCCGGAGCGATGACACGGTACTTATCGCCCAGCACGGGGATCAGATTGCGGAACATCTGCGAGCTGGTCGGGAAGCCGTGCAGAAGCAGGATGGCCGGCGCATCCTTCGGGCCTGCCTCGCGGTAGAAGATGTCCAGTTCGCCGACCTTGACCGTCTTGTGCAGCACTTTCACGGGCTGCTGCGCCAAACCTGCCTGGGGGGCGGCAAGGGCCAGGACAGTGATTATGAGCAGACCCAGGGCCCGAGGTCGGGTCGTCGCGCGAGTCATGATCGTGTCTCCCGTTTCGAAAAGTGAGTTGTCAACGAACCGTTACTGGTTAGCGAATGTCCGGGATTCCCGGATGATCCGAGGGCCGGGGGCCGGCCAGAAGAACTTGCGTTCGGCTTCAAGGATGAGAACGTCGTTGATGCCGGCCTCCCGGCGTCGCATCAAGCCGCTCTCGTCGAACTCCCACAATTCGTTGCCGTAGCTGCGATGCCACTGGCCTCCGGCGTCGTACCATTCGTACTGGAAGCGGACGGCGATCCGGTCATCGGCGTAGGCCCAAAGGTCCTTCGCGAGCCGGTAGTCCAGCTCGCGATTCCATTTGCCGGCGAGGAACCGGCGGATGGCGACCCGTCCCGTGAAGAACTCCTCGCGATTACGCCACGCCGCGTCTTCACTGTACGCCAAGGCGACGCGCTTGGGATCGCGGGAGTTCCAGGCGTCCTCGGCCAATCGGACCTTGCGTAGTGCCTTGACGAGAGTAAATGGCGGCGTAATTACGGTTTGGGCTTGGGAGAGGATGCTGGGGGGCATTGTAGGTTTCCTTGAGCAGTCGAGTAGGAGATTCGGGTGTGGCTAGCGAGTCGATAGGGAGAGTTCTCGGTCGGCGCGTTGGCCGCACTGGCTTTCCGAAGCTGGGCCTGGGCCCCCAGTTTGCCAGATGCAACCTAAACGTTCCGGCAATGTTGCGATAATGGGCTCCGGTCCGCCGTACCGCCGCGCCGTTCGGAATGCCTCGAATCTTTGGCGGTCACATCGACCAACGCATTGAAACGCGCTGCTTCGAGCACAGACCAGGAGTACCATCGCCTCTGTCAAGTATGCGGTACAGCCTGCCTGCCTTGGCGACACATCCTGCGCCTGGACGCTTACCCATGTAACTGACAACGGTGGCTTCGTCCAGTTACTTCCGTTGCACGTACGCGTTGAAGTGGCTAACCTCACTGGCAACGATTGAGTGTGCATACCAACGAAGACTCCTCGAAACGGATGCGGGGAATCATGAACTATCACAACATGCTGCGATCGCCGCGGTTCGGTGGAGCCGAAAAGTTGGCGGTCGAAATTCACAAGTACGTCGCCGCGCAGCGGCCAGGGAAGAGTAAGTTGCTCGTGCCGGCTGGCGGCGATACGGAGACACTCGCCCGATCCGAGCGTCTGGATTTCCAGACTTTTCAGCTCAATTGGTTGTTGGGGCCCCGTCGCCTGCCTTCACTTGCCGCAAACCTCGATTTACTCGTGAAGTTGCGCCGCCGATCTCAAGGCGTCCTCCACATTCACGCGCCGTTCATGTACGGCGCGCTGCAACCGTTCCTCGCAATTTCCGGGTTCAAGACGGTTGTTCACGTCCACCTCGACTATTCCGAGGAGGACCTCCGCTGGGCCTTCCGGCGTTCTCCGGACGTCGTGATCGTCTGTGCGAAGTTCATGCGCGAACGCGTGGCGAAACTGACCACCGCTCATGCCGGAGGCGGGGCCGAGATCGTCGTTGCCATCAACGCTGTAGACGTCGAACGCTTTGCCCCGGGGGATCGCCTCCAGGCCAAACACGATCTCGGTGCACCGACCGACCGGCCGCTGTTCCTGATGGCAGCCAATATCTCCCCCCACAAGGGCCAGGAAACCGCCATTCGTGCCGTTGCGCGCCTGACGGCGCGCGGCTACCGCCCGCTCCTGTGGCTGGCCGGCGAAGAGCGTGCGTCGGGAACGGCGCACACGGAGCGTTTACGCGCCTTGATTGCCGAGTTAGGTCTGTCCGAATCGGTCCGGCTTCTGGGCTTCAGAAGCGATGTCGAGAAGTTGCTCCACGCGGCAGACTGTCTATTGCTACCCTCCACTCAGGAGGGTCTGCCTTTGACAATCCTCGAAGCTCAGGCTTCCAGAGTCGTCGTCGTGGCGGCCCCGACCGCGGGTATTCCGGAGGTCATCGACGACGGCCGCACGGGCTTCCTTGTTGCGGCTGACGATCCCGAGGGGTACGCAACGGTGCTGGCCTCGCTGTTGGATAACCGCGAACTCGCCCAGTCAGTCGCGGAGACGGCCTACCGACAAGTCGTGTCGAACAACACGCTGAGCCAGTATTGCAGGAACATCCTTTCGGTCTACGACCGGGTGCTCGAAGAGCGTTGATTCGTCAGCGCACCAACGCCGAATCGCCATCAGGTTGCGGTTGCATTCGGACGACGCCCTGTGGTACCTCTCGGGCTATTCTCAACCAACCGACAGGCGAAGATTTCGTCCGTCGCGAACTCGAGAGCAGCGTGCGTTCGGTGAAAGCTCCGACGGGATGGGGGAGCCTCGCCGCATTGCCTGATTGCGAACCGTTCCCAGAGAATGGCCCCATGTCTTTCCCATTGCCGTGGTCGCTGCAGTTCCTCGGCCGGGTGATGCCCAATGTCGGCGTCGCTTCGGCGTTTCGATTGCGAAGCATGGTACTCAGGAACGACCGAAAAAAACCACCACGGGGAGACTTGGTCTCCATTCGAGTCACCAAGCCGTTCCGTGCAAACGTCAAGATGCGCGAACGCGGCACGGATTTCGGCACCTTTGCCGAGGTGGTGTTGAACCGGATCTACGCGACGGTCATCGACCGCGGCGGTCCGTGCGAATACGTGCTGGATCTTGGCGCCAATATCGGGCTGACGAGCCTCCACTTTTCTTCGGCATTCCCCAACTGCAGAATCCTCGCCGTCGAACCCTCGCCGGACAATCACGCGGTTCTCGCTCAAAACCTCGCCACCTTGGTGGCTGCCGGCAGGTGTAAAATCTGTTCAGGCGCCGTCTGGTTCGAGGACACGACGGTGGATCTCAATCCTCCGCCAAACGACACGGAATACAACGCGATCTCCGTTGCAGCTGCCGGCCGCGGGGCGATGCGACAACCAGTCCCCGCGTACACGGTCGCATCGCTCATGCGGATGGCCGGTTTTCCACGCGTGGACATCTTGAAGATGGATGTTGAGGGAGCCGAAGCGGAGATCTTCCGCGGGCCGACCGACTGGCTTGCGCGCGTCAATGCTATCGCGATCGAGTTCCACGGCGAGAGTCGCCATGCATCGCGGTTCGACGTCGTCGCACGCGAGGCAGGCTTCGTTGTTGAAGAGGATTTCGCCCCGAACACGGTCGTGGCATTTCGGCCGCCGACTCGGCGCGTCCGATGATGTCCGCACACGATGGACTCTTATTCGCGGACAATCGGGATCACGCGTGCGAAGAGATAGTACAGCACCGGCAGGATCACCAGCGTCAGCATCGTCGCGAACAGCAGCCCGAAGATGTGGACTGCGGCCAGCGGTCTCCACAGGGCGCCGCCGGATTCGAACAGCGGGATCAGTGCACCGACGGTGGCCAGCACGGTGACCAGCACGGGCCGGAGTCGCACCAGGCCGGCTTGCACAAGGGCTTCCTCCAACTTCATGCCGGCGGCGATGCCTTCCTCGATGTAGTCGGACAGCACGATAATGTGACTGACGATCACGCCGGCCAAGCTGACGAGCGCGAGCAGCGCCATGAAACCGAGCGGCGAGTTGGTGAGCAACAGTCCCGTGAGCGCGCCGATCAGGCCCAATGGCACCGCCAACAGGATGACGCTCGCCTTGGTCACGGCATGAAACTGAACGATGAGCGCCAGCGCGATCAAAGCCATGGATACGCCCATCGCACGCGTCATGTTCTTCTGGCTGTCGCCGAGTTGCTTGTCCTCGCCCGCGTATTCCAGCCGGTAGCCCGGCGGCAGGTCGATCCGGTTGATACTCGGCTTGGCCTCGCCCAGCACGTTCGCGGCCAACTCGCCATGCGGGGCAAACGCATTGACGTTCACCGAGTGCATCTGGTTGAAACGGCTGATCAGCATATATTCCGGCTGGATGCGCAGTGTCGCGAAGCTACTCAACGGCACCGCTTGTCGATTTACCGATTCGACGTAGAGGTTGTTGATCTGCTCCACGGTGTTCCGCTCGTCGATGCGTAGTTGAATCAATACGGGAATGGCGTAATCGCCGTCGCGCAAGTCGGTGGCGCGCAAGCCGCTGAATGCCGCGCGCGAAACTTGCCCGATCCTCGCATTGTTGACACCCAGCGTATTGGCCCGGTCTTGCGAAACGTCCAACACCAGTGTTGGCGTGCGCTGCTCCAACGTGTCGTGGACCTTGTACGCGCCGGCAGCGCGCAGCTGGATCGACACTTGATCGGCCAGGCCGCGGAGCACGTCGAGGTCTTCGCCCAGCAGGCGGATCTGGATCGGCGCGTCGACAGGCGGGCCTTGCACCAGTTGCTTCACCAGGCAGCGGGCGCCGGCAATTTCGCGGTCCAGCACATCGCGCAGCTTCACCATCAGCGGTACGACATCCTCTTCCGAACGGACGTTGATCAGCACCGCCGCGATGTTGGATCCCGGCGCCTTCGGCTCGACGTTGTAGTAGAAGCGCGGCGCCGAACCACCGATGAACACGGTCGCGTTCTCGATGGCCGGCTCGTTCTGAAGCCGCTTGACGATCTCGGCGCATGTCTGGCGCGTTTCCAGTGGGGATGTGGATTCCGGCAGATGCACGTCGATCACCAGCTTGTTGCTCTCCGCGGGCGGGAAGAACTCCGTCCCCAGCAGCGGCACGAATGTGAGGCTCAACGCAAGGATGCCATACGCCACGATCACCGCGACGAACGGGTGGGCAATACCGAGCTCGAGCACGCGCCGATAGCGCGGCAGTGACGCCAGCATGAGGCGGTCCACCCAGGAAAACGGCGGGAAACCACGGACTTCGCCGCCGTGTTCTAGTCCCTTCTGACCGCGAAGCACGTAGTAGCCCAGGAGCGGGATGAACGTCATCGACACCAGTCGCGAAGCCGCCAGCGCCAGCGTCACGACGATTGGGAGCGCGATGATGAAGGCGCCATCGTCGCCGGGAACGAGCAACAGCGGCAGAAAGGCGAAAATATTGATGATGGTACCGAACAGGATCGGCCGGCGCAGCTTGTGCGGACCGAGCCAGGACGCCACGTCGCGCGGCTTCCCCTCGGCCAGCTCGCGATTGATGGCATCGGCGGCGACCACCGGGTCATCGACCAACATGCCCAGCGAGATGATCAGGGCGCCGATGGAAATCTGGTGCAATGGCACCGACAGGAGGCTCATGCCGCCCAGCGTCATGGCAATGGTCAGCGGAATCGCCAGGGCGACGATCAACGCCGAACGCCAGTTCATGAGCAGCAGCGCCACCGCGATGACGACCAGGATCGCCTCGCCCAGACAGCGTACGAACAGGTGGATGCGGTGTGACACTTCCTCAGGCTGATCGGAGATTGGGAACACGCTCACGTCGTCGGGCAACCGATTCTTGAGCTTCGCCACCACGTTCATCACATTGGTGTTGAAGTCGTGGATGATGCTGCCCTCCTTCATCTGCACCGCAAGCAGCACCGACCGCTTCGGCGTTAGTTCCTTCTGACCAGAGTTGCGAGTCATGACGTCCACGGTGAACGGCAGCGGGTCTTCGTAGCTGCGTTCCATCTCGCAGACGTCGCGCAAGTAAACCGGGCTGCCGCTGTTGGTCTGGCCGACAATCGTGTCGAGCAGGTCGCCGGCATGCTTGAACTCACCGGAGAGTTGCACGGGGAAGTCTTGGCCCTGCGTGTGCAGGGTGCCGCTGGGAATGATCGCGTTGCGTGCCTGCAGGGCCCCGGTCACCTGGTCGAAGTCGAGCGGATAGCCCATCGCACGCTGGGAATAGTAGAGGTGGACGGCCTCCTGCACGACGCCGATCTTGGATACACGGCCGACGCTGGAAACTTGCTTCACCTCGTCATTGAAAGTCTCCGCCATCTTGCGCAGTTGCCGATAGCTGTAGCGCGGAAATTGCGCCGCACGAATTTGCGGCAGCGGGTCCTCATCAGCCATCAGGACGAGGGGCGTGGCAAAGTCCGGATTGTACACTCGTCGCGTGCCGGTCAGTGCCTTGGCGAGGCTGCCGATGAAGTCTTCTATCCGTGCCTTGGTCGCCTTGGTGGCGAAGTCGGCCATGACGATGGATTCACCCTGGGACAGCACCGCATCCGTTCCGACCGCTTCTTGCTTGAGCTGCTGGAGGAAGCGATCGATGAGGAAATTGCGATCGACCAGCGACATCTCCGGTGGAAAGAAGGCGACGACCGCGGCCCGACCGCTGGCGCCGGTGTCCTTTCGCAGCTGCCCGAGACGCGTACGGACCAGATGAGCGCGGGCCTGGCACTCCGCCTCGCTGATGGGCGGGCTCGTGACGGCGAACAGTAGCGTGATGGTGTCGCCAAAGTCGGTGTCAAGCGTTGGCGGGTAGCAGCCCTCGGGCAGCTGCACCTGCTGGACCTTGGCGCGGATCTTGTCCCACTGCTGATTCACATACGTTTCGCTGCCGGGATGGACCGAGATCTTGATGCCCGACGCGCCGGCCCGCGATCCAGACTGCAGTTCGTCGATCGATTGCAACTCGCCAATCTTGTCTTCCAGCTTCTTGGTGACCAGTTCGTCGATCTTGGTCACGCTGGCGCCCGGGAACTGCGTGACGAGCACGGCCTGGCGCTGAGGAATGAGCGGATCTTCCTGCTGGGCCAGCGTGCCGTAGGCAAACCAGCCCCACAGAAGAACCGCGACAAACGCCGCCCAACCGACTTCCTTGCGCGTGACGAAATACTGCGCGAGGCCGCCGTGGGCCGGGATTTCGTCAGGAAGGGGATGGGAAGACATGGCGTCCTACAGTGCAAGGTCACGATCCAGCCGCAAAGGGCAATGACGAATGACGAAGCCCGAATGACGAATCAATGACCAATTCCCAATGACCAAAGGTCGACGCGCCACGCTGCTCCTTGGAGCTTCGGCATTCGGGCTTCGTCATTCGTCATTTGACTAAAACGCTTCCTGGGCCGGACGGGCATCCACCGCGGCGCCTTCGTACAGTGTGCCGACGCCGGTCACGACGACCTTGTCGCCGGCCTTGAGGCCTTTTGTGACCATGATGAGGTTGCCCGCAATCTCGTCGGTCTGGACGATGCGTTTGTGGGCCTTGCCGGCCGTGTCGATCACGAAGACGGCCAGCGGGTCGGTGCCGTTGGCCGCCGGCGAGGCGCTGAGCGCAGCCATCGGCACCCACACGGTGTCTGGGGGCACGCGATCGGGGTGAGCGAACGATACCGACGCCGTCATGCCCGACTTGATGAGGCCATCGGGATTGGGCACCTTGATCTTCACGCGAAAGAGCCGCGAACCGGCTTCGCCGGCCACCGGCACTTGCGAAACGTGGCCAGTCAACGTCCGGCCCGGCAGCGCCGACAGGACCACCGGCAAGTGCTGACCGACCTTTACCTGGCCGATCATGGTGTCCGGCACCCCGACTTCGATGGTCATGCGGCGCAAGTTGGAGAAGCGGAGCACGGTGCGCCCCGGCGCCACCAGCTCGCTGGCGCTCACCATGCGGTCTAGCACGGTGCCGTCTTCCGGGGCGTGCAGGACCGTGTGATTGAGGGCCGTTTCAGCCGCGGACAACTCCGCTTCCGAGGTCTTGAGCTCCGCCGCGGCCTGGTCGAGCTTTTGCTGCGGGATTGCCTCCGTCTTTACCAGGTTCTTGAAGCGTTCGTGCGTCACTCGTGCCAGCTTGACGCGGGCGTTGGCAGCCTCAATGCGCGTGACGAACTCATCCGATTTGAGTTGTCCCAGTTCGGTCCCCTTGCGAACGGTCGCACCGAGCTCCCACGGCCTGTCCGAACTCGGGCCGATGCGTTCCACGGTGCCACCGACCTCGAAACCCAGGTTCAGCTCGTTGTCGCCGCGCACCTCGGCAATATAGACGGGACCGGCCGAACGCTGTCCGGCTTGCAGAGGCAAGGCGAGTACGAAACGGACCACCATTTTGCGTTCTTCGACCACAGCGGTGGACTTCGCCGGGCCCATCGGCAGCAGTTGAAACCGCGCCACCGTTGCCGCGCCAAGGACGAGCAGTACCACCCCGCCCGCAATCCAGCCCGTCAAATGGCCCATGGGCTTCCCAGGCTGAGGCGGTGAGACGGCCGGCGTGCGGGCAGCCGAATCGTTTACGGCAGCCGGTCTGGGGGGGCTCGGATCACTTCCCATGAGCGGATTCCCAGTCACTGGGCGCAAGTTTGAAGTGCCGCCGATCTTACTCGGCGGGATGGGTAGCCGCAAGGAGCGCGGGCCTCACGTTCGTCGTTCACGGCACCGGACACGGTTCGACGTTCCAGATGCCGGCGGCGTACTCGGCGATGGTGCGATCGCTGGAGAATTTGCCCGAGTGGGCGACGTTCAGGATCGCCTTGCGTGCCCAGACGTCCTGGTCGCCATATTGTTCGCTTACTCTGACCTGCGTCTGCACGTAATCGGTAAGGTCCGCCAGGTGCATGTAATAGTCGCCACGATCGAGCAGCGTCTGACGAAGAGCGTCGAAGATGCCGGGCTCCGTCAGGCTGAAGTGGTTGTTGAAGATCAGATCCAGGGCAGCACGAGTCTGCGGTTCGTTTTCGTAGTGCCAGTGCGGGTTGTACCAGCCGCGGCTACTGGACACCTGCTCGGCCGTCAGTCCGAACAAGTAGAAGTTCTCCTCGCCCGCTTCCTGCGCCATTTCGATGGTGGCGCCGTCGCGCGTGCCGACGGTCAAGGCGCCGTTCATCATGAATTTCATGTTGCCGGTGCCGCTGGCCTCGTAGCCCGCCGTCGAGATCTGCTCCGACACGTCGCTGGCGGGGACGAGCCGTTCGGCGAGGGTGACGTTGTAGTCGGGCAGGAAAACCACCTTCAGCCTGCCACGGACCGCCGGATCGGCATCGATCACGGCCGCGACGTTGTTGATAAGCTTGATAATCAGCTTGGCGAGCTTGTACGCCGGCGCTGCCTTGCCGGCAAAAAAGAAGGTGCGCGGCGGCGCGCCCTGGCCAGGCGCCTGGCGCAGGCGATTGTAATGGACGATGATCTGAAGCACGTTGAGCAGCTGGCGTTTGTACTCGTGGATCCGCTTGATCTGGCAATCGAAGATCGAATCCGGATCGACCTGCTGGCCGTGCATCATCTTCAACCAATCGATAAAGCGAGTCTTCGCCTCGCGCTTGGCCTTGCGAAAGTCCGCGCGGAATGGAGCATCCTCGGCCAGCGGGACCAGCTTCCGCAGCTGGGACAGGTCGGTGACCCATTCGTCGCCAATCGCCTTGGTGATCAATCGGGCCAGGGGCGGGTTCGCCATCAGCAGCCAGCGACGAGGGGTCACGCCGTTTGTCTTGTTGCTGAACCGCTCCGGAAACATCTCGACGAAGTCCGGCACGACCTTCGCTTTCAGCAGGTCCGAATGGATCTGGGCCACGCCATTGGTACTGTGCGTGCCGACGATGGCCAGGTTCGCCATGCGCACTTTGCGCACCGCGCCTTCCTCGATCAGGCTCATGCGCGCAGCGCGTTCGTCGTCCGCAGGATAACGCTGGCGCACCTGGTCGAGGAATCGGCGATTGATCTCGTAGACGATCTGCAAGTGGCGCGGTATCAGCTGCTCGAACAGCTCGACGGGCCACTTCTCCAGGGCCTCGGGCAACAGTGTGTGATTCGTGTACGCCAAGGTGCGCACCGTCAGGTCCCAGGCATCGTCCCAGTCGAGGTTGGCCTGGTCGAGGAGGATGCGCATCAACTCCGCGACGGACAGGGCGGGGTGGGTGTCGTTCAGCTGGATGGCGACCTTATCGGGCAGCTGATGCCAGTCCGGATTCCCGCACTTGCGAAAGCGGGAAACGATATCGTTCAGGGAGCAACAGACCAGGAAATATTCCTGGAGGAAGCGCAAGCGCCGGCCCGCTTCGGTGGAGTCGTCGGGGTAAAGAACACGGGTGAGAGACTCAGCGGCAACCTTGTCGAGCACGGAGCCGACAAAGTCGCCGGAAGAGAAGTCGGCCAGATCGAAGCTGTCCGGCGCCGCTGCCGCCCAGAGCCGCAGCGTGTTGATGCATTTACCGCCATAACCAACCACCGGACGGTCATAGGCGATGCCGAGCAAGTGACTGGGTTGGTTAGGCACAAGCCGGAGCCGGCCTCCCTCCATGCGAATGGTGGCGTTGACCGGCACCTTGATTGTCTTGCCCGGCCGACCTACTTCCCAGGGGTCCGGGCGGCGCAACCAGTTATCGGGCTGCTCTACCTGGGAGCCGTTGTGGATTCCCTGCTTGAAAATGCCGTATTCGTAGCGGAGTCCGTAACCGACTGCGGACAGCTGGAGCGTGGCCATGCTATCGATGAAGCAGGCGGCCAGTCGTCCCAGGCCGCCGTTGCCGAGCCCAGCATCAGGCTCCAGTTCCGCCAGCTGACGATAATCGAAGCCGGCGGTTTCGAGAGCCTTTTGCAGCACCGGTTCCGCCATCAGGTTGATGATATTGTTCACCAGCGTCCGGCCGATCAGGAACTCCATCGAGAGATAATAGACGCGTTTTGGATTCTCCTGCTCCCGCGTCTGCCGTGTCTTGATCCAGCGGCTGGCCAACACGTCGCGAATCGAACGGGCCACTGCTTCAAAGCGTTGCCGGGGTCGCGCTTGCTTCGGATCGACCAGCTGCTCGCACAGCAGATACCGCTCGGTCCAGTCAGCCTCCTGGCCTGTAAGCCCGAGGCGATTAAGCCAGCGGTCGAGAGCAGCTTCAACAGGGGTGGCTACCTTGGGAGACTTCATGGATCGACCTCTGGTCAAACACGACCTTACACGGGAGCGAAAATCGGGAACGGCGGAGATTAGCTTACATGGTTTCACCCGTCCGGTCAGGGAAGGTCTGATGTTCAGAACGTGAAGACGCCATCACAAGCGCATTTCCCGCTGCGACGACTCTTCACCGATTCTTCATCTTTCGCTCACTTGCGTTACTTTCCAACTCGCAAAGCTAACCTTCCCACTGTCCAGGACGGCCGGCGCGACGCCAACGACGGCGACTTCGATCGACCCCGATGGAGAACCCTCCCGCAATGGCCGCGCGACAATGGCTGCTCTCTTTCATCGTTGGCTTGGGTGCGGTTAGCTCGGTGTCCTGCAATGGACTGGATACGACCGACTTGCAAGGTGCGGGCGCCACGTTCCCCGCGCCACTCTACAAGCGCTGGTTCCTCGAATACTACCAGCAGCACCCCAATGTCCGCGTCAACTACCAGGCGACGGGAAGCGGCGCCGGCGTCCGTCAATTCTCGTCGGACCTGCTCGACTTCGGCGCCAGCGACGGCGCCATGTCAGACAAGGAAATCGCCAGCGCCGTGAAGGCCAACCCGCGGCACGAAGGGGTGCTGATGCTCCCGGTGACGGCGGGCATCATCAGCCTGTGCTACAACGTGCCCGATATTCACAAGGTCCCCGGCGCCCCGGAGGACCTGCGGCTCTCGCGCAAGGTCTATTCGGATATTTTTCTGGGAAAGATCGCGAACTGGAATGATCCGGCCATTGCCGCACTCAATCCCCTGGTCCGATTGCCGGACCTGCCAATTACCATCGTTCGCCGCGCCGATGGTAGCGGGACGACTTTCGCCTTCACCAATCACATGTCCGCGGTCAGCACGGAATGGAAGGAGCGCGTCGGCGTGGGCAAGTCGGTCGTCTGGCCGACAGGCATTGGCGGCAAGGGCAATGCCGGCGTTGCCGCACTGATCCAGCAAACGCCGGGGGCACTCGGCTACCTCGAGTTGGGCTACGCGGAACTGCTCCACATTCCGATGGCCCGCCTGGAGAACAAGGACGGGCAATACGTGGCGCCAAGTATCAAGGGCGGACAGTTCGGGCTGGCCTCCGCCAAGCTTCCGGACAATTTGCGCGTCTTTGTTCCGGACCCGTCAGGCCCCGCTTCCTACCCCATCGTCACTTACACCTGGATGCTGTGCTGGAAGAACTACGGCGCCAGCGCGAAGAAGGCCGCCACGCTCAAGGCGGTGCTCCGCTATTGCCTCACGGATGGGCAAAAAATCAGCGAAGAGCTGGGCTACATCCCTTTGCCCCTGGAGGTCACCGAGCGCGTACTGAAAGCCGTCGACACGATCCAGCCCTGATAGCGACATACACTGAAATATGCACCAAGGACGTGATTCCATGAGCGCAACCCTGGCCGAGCATACCGAGCCGGCCCCGCTGTCCATCTCCCGACCGCCCACGAATGCCGAGATCGTCTGGGACCGGTTCTTCCGCGGCGCATGCTTCTGTTTCGCCTGGTTGACGATCCTGCTGGTCGTCCTCATCATCTGGGAGATCGGCAAGCACGCTTTCCCTGCCATGCAGGCCCAAGGATTGGAGTTCATTACCGGCGACAAGTGGGACGCGGGCAACAATAAGTTCGGCATCCTGCCCGAAATCCTCGGCACGCTCTACAGTTCGCTCCTGGGAGTTGGCATCGCGACCGTTTTGGGGGTAGCGGTGGCGATCGTCCTCACCCAGGACTTCGTGCCGCCGATCCTGGAAGTCTTCCTCAAGAACGTGATCGAGCTCCTCGCCGCCATTCCGAGTGTCGTCTACGGCCTGTGGGGCATCTTCGTGGTAATCCCTGCGATTCGGCCGGCGGCCAACTGGCTTCACGAACACCTGGGCGAAATTCCGCTGTTCGGCACCCGGTTGAGCGGCCCCGGCATGCTGCCGGCCGCATTGGTGCTGGCCATCATGGTGTTGCCGACGATCACGGCCATCTCCCGCGATTCGATCGCCGCGGTGCCGCCCAAGATTCGTGAGGCAGCCTATGGCCTGGGGGCGACCAAGTGGGAAACCATCTTGGCGGTCATCTTGCCCACCTCGTCGCGCGGCATATTCGGCTCCGTCATCCTTGGCTTTGGGCGGGCGCTGGGAGAGACGATGGCGCTGGCGATGCTCGTCGGCAATGCCAGCAACATTTCGTGGTCGCTGTTCGCTCCCGGCAACACGCTGGCGGCGCTCCTTGCCAACAAGTTTCCCGAGGCGTCGCGCGTGGAGATTGACGCCTTGATGTATGCCGCACTCGTGCTTCTGACGATCACGCTGGCCGTCAACGTCCTGGGAACCTGGATCATCATGCGCACCGCCGTCGATACGAAGGGAGGCCGCTGATGAGTGTGCTCCCCATCCGCCGCCAAACCATGGTGGAAGGCGACATCGACCTTTCCAAGCTGGAGCGTCGGCTGCGCGAACCGCGCACCCTGATCAATGCAGCCCTGAACTGGCTGGTCGCGGGGCTTACCGTCCTGGCAATGGTGCCGCTCTTCTCCGTGATCTTCATGCTCCTCTGGCGTGGCGGCCAACGCCTGGGAATCGCGCTCTTCACCGAGTTGCCGCCAGGCGCTGGAATGGTCGGCGGGGGCATTGGCAACGCCCTGCTTGGGACGGTGATCATGGTCGGCATTGCCACGCTCCTCAGTGTTCCGGTGGGCATCCTCGGCGGCATCTACCTGGCCGAGTTTGGGCCAAATACCAAGACGGCGAGCGTCGTACGCTTTGCCGCCAAGGTGTTAACGGGATTGCCGTCGGTCATCGCCGGCGTGTTCGTCTACGCCCTGGTGGTGACGACGATGGGCACGTTCTCCGCCCTGGCCGGTGGTGTCGCGCTATCCATCCTCATGCTGCCCACGATCATCCTGACCGCGGAAGACGCCATACGCATGGTCCCGCACCGAATGCGCGAAGCCGCGATCGGGATGGGCTGCACGCAAACTCAGGCGATCCTGAAGGTCATCTTGCCGACGGCGCGGCCGGGCATCCTCACCGGCGTGATGCTTGCAGTCGCGCGCGCTGCCGGCGAGACGGCACCCTTGTTGTTTACGGCGTTGTTCAGCGACTACTGGATTCGCCGTCTCCATGAACCGTCCGCGTCGCTCGCGGTCATCATCTACGACTTCTCGGGTCAGCCATACCCGAACTTGATCGAAATCGCCTGGGCCGCCTCCCTGGTGCTCGTGCTCATCGTGCTCGGGCTGAACATCGCGGCTCAGTTCTATCTCCGCAAGTCATTCACCAAGTAGGAACAGGCCATGGACACACACGACCACGCTCCCACGCCCGCCACGATCAAACCCGCCGCACCGGCGCCCGTGCCCGCCAATGGCGCGCACGCCAACGGTAATGGCAACGGCCACTCGATCGTGGAGGTCAAGCTGAAGGCGCTCTACTACGGCAGCTTCAAGGCCGTGCGCGACACAGACCTGGCAATCAAGCGCAACGCGATCACCGCCTTCATCGGTCCCTCCGGCTGCGGCAAGAGCACGGTGCTTCGGTCGATCAATCGCATGAACGACCTGGTGCGCGGCTTCCGCTTCGACGGCCACATTCACTTCCGCGGCAGGGATATTTACGACACGAAGATCGACCCGGTGGCAGTGCGCCGGCACATCGGCATGGTCTTCCAGCAGCCCAATCCGTTCGCGATGAGCATCTATCGCAATGTGACCTTCGGACTGCGGCTGAACGGCTACAAGGGCAACATCCAGGACAAAGTCGAACAGGCCCTGCGCGGTTCAGCACTCTGGGACGAAGTGAAGGAAAAGCTCCACCAGAGCGGCCTGGCGCTTTCCGGCGGTCAGCAGCAGCGGTTGTGCATCGCCCGCGCCATCGCCACCGAACCGGAGGTCCTGCTGATGGACGAACCGTGTTCGGCCCTCGATCCTGTCGCCACTCGCAAGATCGAGGAACTGATGCTGGAATTGAAGAAACGCTTCACCATCATCACGGTGACGCACAACCTGCAGCAGGCCAAGCGTGTCGCGGACATGACCGGCTTCCTGTACGTCGACACCACCCAGGGCGCACGCACCGGCTACCTGGTCGAATACGGTCCCACCGAGGGGATCTTCAACGATCCCAAAGAAAAACACACGAAAGATTATATTCAGGGCGCCTTCAGCTGAGCCCACCGATCGCGATGGTGCAAGAAGGGCGGTGGGGCTGAATCGATCAGCCCCACCGCCCTTCTTGCGTTATCGTAGCCGCGACTGGCGACGGGCGCGGGGGAGCGGAAGGCCCGAGACGGTCACGCCAGCAGTTCCTTGACGACCTGCCCATGCACGTCGGTGAAGCGGAAGTCGCGTCCGGCGTAGCGATAGGTCAGCTTTTCGTGGTCGAAGCCGAGCAGGTGCAGCATCGTCGCATGAAGGTCATGAACGTGGACCTTGTCCTCCACAGCCTGGAATCCAAACTCGTCCGTCGCTCCGTAAACCATCCCGCCGCGGACGCCGCCGCCCGCCAGCCAGGCACTGAAGCCGTAATGATTGTGGTCGCGTCCGGATAGCCCCGGCAACTCAGCCACCGGTGTGCGACCGAACTCACCGCACCACTGGACCAATGTGCTGTCCAGCATGCCGCGTTGCTTGAGGTCCTGCAGGAAGGCGGCGATGGGCCGGTCCCACTCGCCCGCAAGGCGGCGATGTTCCTTTTCGATGTTGTCGTGGTTGTCCCACGGCTGACCGGCGCCGCTCCAGACCTGGATGAAGCGCACCCCACGTTCCAGCAGGCGCCGTGTGATGAGCAGCTGCCGACCGTGGACGCCGTTGCCGTATTTCTCGCGAACGGCCAGCGGTTCCTTGCTGACGTCAAACGCGTCGGCCGCTTCGCTCTGCATGCGGAAGGCAAGCTCGAACGACTGCACACGCGACTCCAGCGGCGCGTCGTTGTCTCGTTGCTCGAGATGGGCCGCGTTCAATTGGCGAACGAGGTCGAGTTGACGGCGCTGCTCCGCACTCGACATGGATGCATTGCGGATGTTCTCGATCAGCTGTTCGACCGCGGTGTGTTGCGTGTTGACATACGTGCCCTGATAGGCCCCCGGCAGGAAGGCGGAGCGCCAGTTCTGCGTGCCCGTGATCGGGTAGCCGCCGGGACACATCACGATGAAGCCTGGCAGGTTCTGGTTCTCGCTGCCCAGGCCGTAGGTCGCCCAGGAGCCAAAGCTCGGCCGCGGCAAGCGGCCGTCTCCGCAGTTCATGAGCCACAGCGACGGCTCATGATTGGGAACGTCCGCGTGCAGACTGCGAATGACGCACAGGTCATCGACACAGGCCGCCGCGGTCTGGGCAAAGAGCTCGCTGACCTCGATGCCGCTCTTGCCGTAACGCTGAAATTTGAACGGCGATCGCAGGGCGCCGGCGGTCTTGCGTTCGGTGCGAAGATTGGTGCGGGAGAGCGGCTTGCCGTGATACTTGTCGAGGGCCGGTTTGGGGTCAAACGTGTCGACGTGCGAGGCGCCGCCGTTCATGAAGAGGTGGACGACGCGCTTCGCTTTGGGTGCGAAGTGCGGCAGCTTCGGCGCCAGCGGGTTGGACGCAGGCGGCGGCGCCCCGAGCAACCGCGCGTCATCCAGCACGCCGGCCAGGCCGATCATTCCGAATCCCATGCCGCAACGCTGGAGCATCTGGCGGCGCGTCACGATCGGCAGACTTGCATTCGACATGATCGTCACTCCGGCGTTCAATCGACAAACACAAACTCGTTGGTCATCAGTATCCCTCGTTACCGGGCTCTGAGCCCGGTAACGAGGATTCTACAACGGTGCCTGACCTGCTTTGTAGAAAACCCCGAAATCCTCGGGCGAGCCGGGAGCGTGAGCGACCCGAGTTTTTCGAGACCTTGAAGAACTCCGGTCGCTCACGCTCCCGGCTCGCCACGAAAGGGCGGTT
>JAIEMG010000020.1 GCA_019752375.1 Gemmataceae bacterium
TGTCACCTTGTCACCTTGTCACCTTGTCACCTTGTCACCTTGTCACCTTGTCACCTTGTCACCTTGTCACCTTGTCATCCCCTCACGCCGCGGCCACGTCATCGTCCGATGCAGAGACGCCGAGCAAGCCGATCACGTCGGTGATGTCCAGCAGCCCCGCCGGCTTGCCGCCGGCATCGACGACGGGTAACTCGCTGATCTTGCGCAGGCGCAGCAGTTCCAGGGCATCGACCACGCGCGTGCCCAGGGCCACGGTCATCGGCTGCGCCGTCATCACCTCGCGGATGGGGCGGTCCAGCGCGCCATCGCGCCGCTGCTCGAACAACCGGGCCAGGTCGCTGTCGGTGAACAGGCCGGACAGGCGGCCGTCGGCATCGGTCAGGATCACCGCACCGGTGCGTCGGCCGCGTCGACGGGCCTGTGCGAAAACGTCGCGCACCGTCGCCTCGGCACTCGCCAGCCGCAGCTCGGAGCCGCAGCGCATGATGGCTTCGACTTTCAGGAGCTTGCGTCCCAGGCTGCCGGCAGGATGGAAGCGCGCGAAGTCCTCGTGCGTGAACTCGCGCATCCGGCTCAGGACGAATGCCAGGGCATCCCCCAGCGCGATCATCACCGTCGTGCTGGTGCTCGGCGCCAGGCCCAGTGGACAGACTTCTTCCAGGGGGCCATAGGCCAGGGCAACGTCAGCGCGCTGGGCCAGCGTGCTGTTGCGATTGCCGGTCAGCGCGATGAGGCCGAACGCGAGCTGACGCAGCGGTGTCAGCAGGCGCACGATTTCCTCGCTCTCGCCGCTGTGCGAGAGGACCAAGGCCACGTCGTTGGGGTGGACCATGCCGAGATCGCCGTGCATGGCGCGGGTGGCGTCCAGGACGTAGGCGCGCGTGCCGGTCGAGTTCAATGTGCCGGCCATTTTCTGGCCGACGTCGGCCGATTTACCGGTGCCGGTGACGACGACGCGTCCGGGACAGCGCTGCACCAGGTCGACGGCCTGGAGGAAGGTGTCATCGAGCCGCCCGGCGACCATCTCCAGCGCCGCGGCCTCGGTACGAAGCACCTGCCGCGCGTATTCGAGGCGGTCGGTCTCGGACACGGCACTCGGGTTGTGTACCTGCAACAAGGTCATGAGAGCGCATCCTGCTCGTTGGGGGCGTCCTGCCGGCAAAACACGCCGACTATACCGGCCCAACGCGGATTTGCAACCGCAGTGCACTACGGCACCCCATCTCCACATCGGCAATTCAGGCCACCTTTTACCAATGGGACGCCCCAAATAGGAAAGCCACGGCGGACAGGCAAGCGCTACAAACGCGACCACCGTTTAGCCGCGACCCCAGCGGGAGAATAATATAATTTTGTACATATTCAAAATTGCGATTTCTTTGACAATTTCATGCTCCTGCCTTAAAGTTGAATCGTTCCCAGTTTGCCGGTTGTCATGACCGTTGTCGGAATTGAGAGGGAGCGGCACCCCCGGTCGGTGGGCAATCACGTCCCCACTGCCCCACGTCACCTCTGGCGCCGCACCGCTTCCCCCCTCTTCGCGTCGAGTTTGCCGATCCCTGTCCGGACCGATTTCCCAGCCGCAGCGACGCCCTGGGACGCGGGGATCGTGCGCCATTGGTTTGACCGATGGAAACCCTGGGAGAAGGCTGCCATGTCTCACACGCAAATCCTGGTCGTCGAAGATGAAGGCATCATCGCCAAGTGCATCCAGAGCGAGCTCGAAAACATGGGCTATCGCGTCCCCACCATTGCCTCGACCGGCGAGGAGGCGCTCCAGCAGGTCGCCGGCGCGGCACCCGACCTCGTCCTCATGGACATCGTGCTCAAGGGCGGCATGGACGGCATCGAGACCGCCGAGCAGATCCGCGCCAGCCACGATGTGCCGATCGTCTACCTGACCGCCTATGAAGACGAGAGCATCCTCCGCCGCGCCCGCGCGACCGAGCCGTATGGCTATCTCCTCAAGCCTTATGAAGAGAAGGAACTGCACACGACCATCGAGATAGCGCTGTACAAGCACCGCATGGAGCAGCGCATCAAGGAAGCCGAGCGCTGGCTGTCCGCGATCTTGCACAGCATCGACGATGCGGTCATTGCCACGGACGCCAGGCAGTGCGTCCGCTTCCTGAATCCCGTGGCGGAGGCGCTCACCGGCTGCCACCGCGACGATGCGCTGGGCAAAGACCTGGCCGAGGTGTGTGCCTTCCACGATTACCGCACCGGCGTTCCCCTGGAGGGCCCCGCGGCCCGCGCCGTGCAGCACGGAGCAACCGTCGCGTTGCCCGAGCACTGCGCCCTGCGCGGCCGCGATGGGCGAGACACGCCCGTCGAGGGCAGTGCATCGCCCATCCACGATCCGGCCGGCAACTTCACCGGCATCACATTGGTCTTCCGCGACGTCAGCGACCGCGTGCAGATGGACAAGCTGCGCGAGCTGAGCGAGGAGCACTTGCGGCAAGCGCAGAAGATGGAGGCCATCGGCCGCCTGGCGGGCGGCGTGGCCCACGATTTCAACAACCTGCTGACCGCCATCCTCGGCAACACGTCCCTGGTGCTGTCGAGCCTGCCGAAGGAAGACCCCAACGGCAAGCTGATGGCGCAGATCGAGGCCGCGGCCTTGCGCGCCGCCGAGCTGGTCAAGCACCTGCTTGCCGTGTCGGGCCGCTGCGCCCTGCGCGCCGAGGCGACCAACCTGAACGAGACGGTGCAGCAGACCATCGAGCGCTTTCGCAAAGGCCTCGATCCCCGCGTCGAGGTGGAGTTCGAGCCGGGCGAAGACCTCTGGCTCGTCTACGCCGACGCCAACCAGCTGGGCGAGGCGATCCTGAACCTGTGTCTGAACGCGCGCGACGCGATGCCCCGCGGCGGCACGCTGACGCTGGAGACGGCCAACGTCACCATCACGCCGGAGCACCTGCGTGCCGAGCTGGACGCCCAGCCCGGCGAATTCGTGCGGCTGCGGGCCTACGATACCGGCTGCGGCATTGCTCCGGAGATCCGCCCGCGCATCTTCGAGCCGTTCTTCACGACCAAGGAAGCCGATCAGGGCGCCGGCCTGGGCCTGGCGCTGGTGTTCGGGATCGTGCAGGAGCATCACGGCTGGATCGAAGTGGAAAGCACCGTCGGCTTCGGCGCCTGCTTTGACCTGTACCTGCCGCGTTATGGCCCCGCGACGCTGGCCGCGCCGCCCGCCCTGGCCAATCGAGTCCGGCGTTCGGGCCCGGAGACGATCCTGCTGGCCGACGACGAACCAATGGTGCGCGACCTGGGGAGTGAAATCCTGAAGCGCTCCGGCTACCAGGTGCTGGCGGTGGAAGACGGCATGCAAGCCGTGGAAGTCTACCAGCGCGAGGGCCACCGCATCGACCTGGTCATCCTCGACCTGACGATGCCCCGCCTCTCCGGCCACGACGCTTTTCGGCAGCTCTTGCGGATCGACCCGGAAGTGCGCGTGCTGTTCTCCAGCGGCTACTTCGCCGATCACGTCAGCGCGGAGCACGCCCACATCCTGGGTTTCATCGGCAAGCCCTACGGGCGGGAAAAGCTGGCCCAGACGGTGCGCTCCGCGCTGGACAGCGTGAAGCAAGAGCGAATGTGCGCCGCGACACGGGATCGTTAGCCCGACGCGCGAGTTTTGAAGTTGCGCGTTACGAAAGCCCCAAGGAAAATCGCGGGGGGTCGTTAGCCGGACGCGCAAGTTTTGAAGTTGCGCAATTGTTTGATTCGCTTGGTGAATTTCACGGCGTATTTCTTTACCCCGAAGGGGTTGCGTGGCATAGCCCGGGGTTGCCGTACTCGGCTACCCTGGGACCGACACGCCCCCACTCCCCTACCCTGAAAGGGTTGTGTAACCGTATGGCAAGCGGTCTACACAACCCTTTCAGGGTAGGGGTCAAGGATGCCGTCCAGCCAGGGTAGCCGAGTACGGCAACCCTGGGCTATGTCACGCAACCCCTTCGGGGTAAAGAACAGACGCAGCGAATTGATGAGGAGTCTCGGACGAGGGCGCAACTTCAAAACGCGCAAGCGACGGTGAAACGTAAACCCATCCGTCGCTTGCGCGTCCGGCTAACGACCCCCGAGCATGTTTTTTCGCGGCGCGCAACTTCAAATCGCGCGAACGAGGGATGAATTGCCCCTCGCTTGCACGTCGGGCGAACGAGCGCCGAACGACACCCAACCGTTGCGGTCGGTCTCCCTCCAAAGTACATTCAAGTCGCTGCGTTTCCATTCGCGCGGCCGTGGTCGTGTGGTCATGGGAACACCGAGCCGAAAGAACTCTCCCAACCCTCAGAGACGTCATGCCCGACGGCAACGATTTTCGCCCACCGGACGAATCGGCGGCCCTGCCCCCTTCGGAAGCGCCCCCCGAAATGATACCCGCCGTCCTGCCGGTGCGGCCGCCGCCGCATCCGGGCTTCTGGTGGGCCGTGCTCTGGTGCTTCGGCATCCTGATCGTCACGCAACTGCTGCCGTCGATCCTGGCCGTGGTGATTTTCATCGCCGCCTCCTTCCGCGATCTGAAGCCGGAAGAACTGACGGACGCGAAGGCGCTGATTCGGTCGCCGGTGTACGTGCAGGCCATGCTGGCGGCGCTGCTGGCTTCCCAGGTCACCACCGTCGCCATGGCCTTGCTGGTCATTCGCTTGATCGTGGGCAAAGGATGGTCGCGGATCCTGGCCGTGCGCTTGCCAAGCCTGTCGCATCTCCTGCTGGCCGTGATGGGGCTGCCCGGCATCATGGTCATCAGCATGGGGATCGAAGGGCTGGTCAAGCAGGTGGCGCCGAGCGTCATCGATCTCGACGAGATGATGGCCATCTTTGGGGCCTGGCCCTGGCCGCTGGCCGTGCTGGTGATTGGCCTGGGACCGGGCATCGGCGAGGAACTGTGGTTCCGGGGCTTCTTTGGCCGGGGAATCGTGGGCCGGCACGGCGTCGTCGGCGGCGTGCTGTTGACGTCTCTGCTGTTCGGCGCCATCCACATCGAGCCACGGCAAGCAGTGCCCGCCATGTTTATCGGCGTGCTGCTTCACCTCTGCTACCTGGCCAGCCGGTCGCTCCTGGTGCCGATGATTTTGCACACGGCCAACAATTCGCTGAGCGTGCTGGCGATGCACATCCCTGCCCTGGCAGCCTTCGACATGCCGGCGGGCCAGATTCCGTGGTACGTTTATGGCTCGGCAGTCCTGCTGGTGGCAGCGGTGGGCTGGGCGTTCTACAAGAGCCAGGCGGTGCTGATCGACGACTCGAGCAGCGGCGCTTCGCCATGGCGGCCGCCGTTTGTCGGCGTGGAAATACCGCCCGCGACGACCGCCACGCGCGTGCGAGTTCCAACGCCGGACGCGATGGCCTGGCTCGTGGTGCTGGCAAGCTTGGCGTTGTTTGTGGGAGCGGTGGCGATCGTTGTAAAGTCCTACACGCCGCCTCCGGGCCGCATGGCAGGGCCAAAATCGGCAGCTATTTTGTCCGGTCCGACGTCGATTGGACGTTCTCTCCTGTAGAGCCGCCCCTTCAGGAGAACCGTCCCATGTACGACCCCGTTATCTGCCTGCTGGCCATGTTGTTTCCGGACCAGTTCAACAAGCGCCGCGACCAGGTTATCGACGGCCTGTGGAACCTCGTGATCCCGCCAGCGCTGCTGGCCATCGTCGGCGTCGTTGTCTGGCTGATGCTGAAGTAGCGGCTCGTGCCTCTTCAAGTCTTGTGGCCGGCACAGCCGGCCCTACGGTGGTCGCTACCGTAGGGCCGGCTGTGTCGGCCGTTCACCTAGGCCAGGATGGGCTTGATGACCGTCCCGTAGACGTCGGTCAATCGGAAGTCGCGGCCGTTGTAGCGATAGGTCAGCTTCTTGTGATCGAGCCCCATCAGGTGCAGGATGGTCGCATGCAGGTCGTGAACGCTGACGCGATCGACCGCGGCCTTGAAGCCGACCTCATCGCTCTGGCCGTAGAGCGTGCCGCCCTTGACGCCGCCGCCGGCCATCCAGGCCGTGAAGCCGTGCGGGTTGTGATCGCGCCCCGTGCCGCCCTTCTGCACGACCGGCAAGCGCCCGAACTCGCCGGCCCAGACCACCAGCGTTGATTCCAGCAGGCCGCGTTGCTCCAGGTCGGCCAGCAGGCCGGCGATGGGGACGTCGGTCTCTCCCGCGAAGCCGCTGTGGTTGGCCGCGATGTTCGTGTGGCCGTCCCAGCTCTTCTCGTTCTCCTCGCCGCCGGAATAAATCTGCACGCAGCGCACGCCGCGCTCGACCAGCCGACGCGCCATCAGGCACTGCTTGGCGAAGTGAGCGCACTTCGGATTGTCCACGCCGTAGAGCTTGTGGATGTTCGGTGTTTCGCGCTGGATGTCGAGCGCCTCGGGTGCAGCCATCTGCATGCGATAGGCGAGCTCGAACGTCTCGACGCGTGCGGTCAACTCCGGCTCGGCGGGGGCCTTGTCCAGCCGCTGCTTGTTCAGCTTCGCCAGCAGGTCGAGCTGGGCGCGCTGCTGTTCCTCGGTCATGTCGGTGCCGCGGAGAAGGTCTTCGATCGGCGCTCCCTGCGGCTTGAAGCCGGTGCCCTGGTAGATGCTGGGCAAGAACCCCGCGCCCCAGTTCTGGCTATACCCCTTGGGCAAACCGCGGCCCAGCGTGTCGTACATGACGACGAACGCCGGCAGGCTCTGGCTCTCGCTGCCCAGGCCATAGGTGGTCCAGCTGCCCAGGCACGGGAAGCCCATGCGCGTCATGCCGGTGTTGACCTTGAGCAGCGCCGGCGAGTGGTTGTTGGAATCGGTCCAGCACGAATAGAGGAACGCCATCTTGTCGACGTGCTTCGCCATGTTCGGAAAGATGTCCGAGACCCAGGCACCGCACTGGCCGTGCTGCTTGAACTTGAACGGCGACTTCATGAGCGGCCCGACCTGCCCGGCGAAGAAGCCGGTGGCGGGATCGAAGCCCTTGAGCTCCTGCCCATCGCGCTTGACGAGCTCGGGCTTGTAGTCCCAGGTATCGACCTGGCTGGGCCCGCCGTTCATGAACAGCCAGATGACCGACTTGGCCTTGCCTTCGAAGTGCGCCGGCCGCGGCGCCAACGGATTCGCCGTCGGCCCGGCCAGGAGCTTTTCCCGATCGAGCAGGCCCGACAGCGCGACGAGTCCGAAACCGCTGCCGGCGCGGCGGAGGAAGTCGCGGCGGGAGACGTAAGCGGGCGACGGCGGGGCGAAGAAGCTCGGATGGGTCATGAGTCTCACCACGAGTTGAATTAGAGCGTCTGGACTTCCACGGGGACATTGAGCCCTTGTGCTTGTTGCTTGCGTGACAGGTAATTCAGTCGCTCGAAGCCGATCACATGGCCGCGTCGATCTTTGACGAGGACGGTATCATCGGCGATTTCCTCGCAAACATACTCTTTTTTGGGATCATCGAACCAGACGCTGAGCGTGTTACCCGTGCGATCGTAATAAACTCTTATTTTGTCCACAATTCCTGTCCTTGTTTGAGGTCTTTCGTGTAATAGGCAGTGATAACGAACCGCTGGTCGGAATCATCGGCGCCAACAACAACGCAGAGATAACCTCGATCCGATGTTCGATAGTGGAGGTGGACCTCCGAATCTTTGACGCTGGCACGAATGACGCTGGGATCCTCCACGCAGTGGCGAACTTCGCCATGTCGGCCAGCTAGGGCCGGGTGCTTGTAACGAACAATCTCCCGCCACCGATTGCGTGTCAGCGCTACACAGTAGCCCAGAGGCGAATTGACCGTGAAGAGCAGTTTGCGGGCCATCCACGCGATTCCCCCATTGCCCTCGCTGGATCCATCCCTGTCGGCCATTCATTCGACTTCCTGGACACTGCCATCCGCCGCGATCAATTGCAAACGGACCCAGGGGCATTGCGGTGAACCTTTGTAGGAGTTTCGTTGCTCCCGCGATCTCGTACTCATCGCCGATAGCTCGCAGCAAATATGATTGCCGCCTCGGGATACTCCACCCCAGCTTGGATCACAAGGGCTTCCTTCGGGTTACTGCCCCGTGCCGTCAGGGCTGCAGTCAATTCGGGAATACCAGATGCATCCGCTACGACACTCCCTTCAAGGATCGCCACGAACTGCCCCGCTGGATAGCTCTGGTCGATCGTTGACTTCAAGGTCCGGTATGCGGCCTGGTTCTTCTGCCGAGCCTGGATCGGGTCCATAAACTCCCCTCAATCCACGTACACAAACTCATTCAAGCACATCAGCACCTGGCAAAACGCCGTCAGCGCCGCCTCGCGGCCGTCGCCCTTGCCGGTCGCCTTGTACGCGTCCTGCTGCTCCTTCACGAACGACAGGGAATCCTTCAGCTCCGCATCGCTCGGCGGTCGCGACAGCGCACGCAGGTAGCCGGACTTGATCGCGTCTTCCAGCGGCACCTTGGCGTCCGGGGCGATGCGGCGGGCCATGCTGCGGGCGCAGGCGCGCACCTGCGGGTTGTTCATCAGCAGGAGGGCTTGCGGGGCAATCGTCGTCGTCGGGCGTTCGCCGAGGCCGCCGAGGGCGTCGGGGCCGTCGAAGACCGTCATCATCGGGATCATCTTGCTGCGCTTGACGGTGAAGTAGATGCTGCGCCGCTGGCTTTCCGGTTTCAGCGTGCCAGGGCCGAACATCTTCGCGTCCAGCTCGCCGCTGACGGTCAAGAGCGCGTCGCGGATGGCCTCGGCTTCGAGCCGCTTCGGTTGCCGGCGCCAGAAGAGGCGGTTCTCGCTGTCCGCCTTGAGCTTCGCCTCGTCGCGCTGCGAGCCCTGCTGATACGATGCGCTCGTCAGGATTAGCTTGTGCATTGTCTTCAGGCGCCAGCCGCTCTTGATCAGCTCGGTCGCCAGCCAGTCGAGCAGCTCGGGATGCGTCGGCCGTTCGCCGCGGACGCCGAAGTCGCTCGGCGTGGCGACGATGCCCTTGCCCATGTGATGCTGCCAGAGGCGATTGACGATCACGCGTGCCAGCAGCCGGCCAGCCCCGTTGTCGACGTCGGTCAGCCATTCCGCCATGGCGCGGCGGCGATACGACGTACGCCAGCCTTGCGGCGGCGCTGACTGCCAGCGCTTTTCCTGGTCGGTGCCAGGCATCAATACCTGGAGGAAGCTGGCGGTGGCCACGCCTTCCTTGTTGTCCGGGTCGCCGCGCTTGAGGAAGTGCGTTTCATTGAGGAAGTCGCCGCCCTGCGTGTGCAGCCGCACCGCCGGCAGGCCCTCGGTCGAGATCAACGCCTTGACCAGCGTCGGCTTCGGCGCCTTCTTCTCGTGCTGCTGGACTGCACTGACCAGCTTGATCCATTCCGGATCGGCCGTGCTCAGCCGTTCGATCAACGGGAACAGCGGCAACGCGCGCGGCTGGTAGGCATCGATCGCGGCCCAGCGCAGGCGGTCCGGGTTCGCCTGCCACGCCTTCTCCAGGGCGGCACGGCGCGACGGCAATTGCTCCGTCTCGAACTTCTTGAGTGCCGTGACGAGCGGCTCGTGCTCCTTGTCGAACGCGGACTTTGCCCTGGCGTAGCCGACGGGATCGGTGTTCAGGTCGATTTCGCTGCGCACCGTGGTGGTGAACGTGGAGATCAGCCGATAGTAATCGCGCTGCGGGATCGGGTCGAACTTGTGATCGTGGCAGCGGGCGCAGCCGAGCGTCAGGCCGAGCATGGCGGTGCCGACGGTTTGCGTCATGTCGTCCAGCTCGTCGTAGCGGTGCTTCTCGACTTCCTTCTTGGTGATCTGCGTGCTGTGGACGCCCGCCGCCAGGAAACCGGTCGCGGTCAGCGCGAGGTTGTTGTTCGGCTCGTACTCGTCGCCGGCGACCTGCCACTTGACGAACTTGTCGTAAGGCAAATCGTCGTTGAGCGCCTGGATGACGAAGTCGCGGTAGTGGTACGCCGAGAGGCGATCGGTGTCGTGCTCGAAGCCGTGGCTCTCGGCCCAGCGCGCCAGGTCGAGCCAGTGCCGTCCCCAGCGCTCGCCGTAGGCCGGCGACGCCAGCAGCTTGTCCACCAGCTTCTCGAACCACTGCTCGGACTTGTCAGCAAGTGCCGATTCCAGCTCTTCGACCGTCGGCGGCAGACCGGTCACGTCGAAGTAGACGCGGCGAATCAACTGGCCCTTGCCGACCGGCGGGTTCGGCTCCACCCCCGCTGCTTCCAGCTTGGCGCGCAGGAAACGGTCGATCGGCGTCTTGCACGCAGCCATGTTCTTGACCGCCGGCGGCTCGACGCGTGCCAGCGGCTGGAACGACCAGAACTGGCGGGCGTCCTCGGCCACCTTTGTCTCGGTCCACGACGGGCCCTTCTTCCGCACCACCAGCGGCTCGTCGTAGGGAGCGCCATTGTCGATCCAGGCCGAGATGTGGCCGATGGTTTCGTCGGAGAGCTTGCGTGCCTTGTGCGGCATGTGCGGCTCGCGCGCATGCGTGATGAGCTTGGTGAGATAGCTGTCCTTGCCCTTGCCGAGAATGACGGACGGCCCCGCGTCGCCGCCCTTGAGCAGCCCTTCGCGATCGCTGAGATCGAAGCCCGATTCCACGTCCTTGCCGCCGTGGCAGCGCAGGCAGCTCTTTTCGAGCACCGGCCGCACGTGCTTCTTGAAGAGGTCGAGCCCGCGCGTCATCTTGGCCGCATGATCGGGATCGAGCGGCGGGTCCTTCGACTGCCCCAGCGTCGCCGTCGCGCCCAGGGCCAGACCGAGAAAGGCGACAAGGCCGAAGCGCACGTATTGAGAGACCGGATGAGTCATCGGAGGTACCCGCGGAGAAATCGGGATGGCCGGTGTCGAGGCAGGCGACCGTAGATTAGGATAGTTGGTTTCGCAAGGAGGCCGCAAGGAAAAAGGACCCTCGCATCGGGGGTCCTGGCGCAAAAGACGGGTCATATAATGATCTGGACGGTGCCGAGGACCGATCCGCGCTTCACAAACGGGTGTGCCATGAACTTTCTCGATCGCGAACTGGATCTGACGCCGAACGACGTGGTCGAGGTGACTCTGGACCATCCCGCCAACGTGCAACTCCTGGACCCCAGCAACTTTCTGGCATACAAGCAAGGAAAGCCCTATCGATATCAGGGCGGGTACGTCACGCGAAGTCCCTTCCGGATCCGGGCGCCGCAGAGCGGGAAATGGCACCTCGTGGTTGATCTGGGCGGCGCGCCGGGAATGGTCCGCGCGTCCGCGCTTGTCCTTTCGGACACAGCCGTATCCTGATTACTTCATGACGGAGTCGCCCCCGTGGCAGCAAGAAGACGGGAAGAATTGCACCAGGTGGCGCCGGTCCTTCGTGTGGCGCCGCTTGGTGAGTTAAGAATCTACACCGTGACTGAAGCGGAACTGGACACGATTAGTCGAGGATCGCCTGGTTCGATTTTCCTCAACTTCGCCATCGGCCTGTTGCCTCTTGGCTTCTCGTTCCTCCTCACCCTCCTGACCACCAGGATTGAAGCAACGGTCGCCCTGGTGTTTTTCGTCTCCGGGTGCATCATTTTCTTCCTTGCGGGCATCATTTGCGCCGTCCTTGCTTACTACTACCATTCCAGCACGGCGATGGTGATCCAAACGATCAAGGACCGCATGCCCCCACCCACGCCGATCATTCAGGAAGAGGCTGCTCGGGGCACCGATCAACCCGAAGCGATGAACCCGAACGCACCGGAGACACCGTCCCAAGGGTCGCCACCGACCTCTTCTTGAATCTGGAAGGAAACCCATGCCCGTCATGCTCGGCATGTGGCACACGCACGCCGATGGCATCGTGCGTCTGGTCGCTGCTCATCCCCGGGAGTTCGCGCTCGTCGGCTTTCACGATGCGGACAAGGGGAAAACCGAAGGTGGGAAAACCGAAGGTGTCAGGAAGTGAAAACCGAAGGTGGGGGCAAAGTAAAGTAATGACTTCGACGTGCCGAAAGTGCGGTGGCCCTATTGCGTTGGAATGGAAATACGGCCCGAAGTGCGGTGCTGCGGAGCCGTTTAAGAATCTTGAGTTCTCCCAGGAACTCAGTAGATGGATAGCGATCTTGGTTCCGGGAACCGTCTTGGCCTTCTTGCTGACGGCTCTTTCGCCCGCTGTGATAGGCGCCTGTGTTCAGGCTTATGATTAGTGCCTCCAGGATCCCCTTCGGTTCTCCTTACGTGAGCGACGACAATGGCACGATGAACGGGAAGTGAACCTGAAGGTTCCGGATCAGCTTGTCGTCCGCGGTGACGAATTCACAGCCTTCTCGCTCCGCCAAGGCGACGTACAGACAATCGTAGATTCCCGTTCGGATGGAGGACGAAATCGCATAGGCACGAGGCATGTCTGGGATCGAGGCAACGAGTTGCGGACAGTCAGCCATCACACTGAGCCAGGCCGCCCAGCCGTCCGGAGGCGTGATTCGTCCTTGCCGTTCCGCGCGAGTGAGGGCGTGTCCTGTTTCAATGGGGAAGATATCGGGCGCGATCAGCTCGTGGACACCATTTCGAAACGCCTCCCTTAGTCGGAGGGCCTTGTCAGTGTCCGGCTCGGTGACCACCCACTTGAACGCCACGCATGAATCGAGGACATACTTCATTCGTCGCGCAGCTCACGGATCGCGGGGACGCCGATGTCGAGTATGCCGTGCTTCTTTTGGATCTCTTCGCGCATGCGGTCCATGCGTTCGCATGCTTTCCGCATCGCTTCGGGGTCGCGGACGCCCTTCGCGGCTTGGTCAGCGGCGTGTTGCAGCTCCGCCAACAGCTCCGGCGAGACGGTCGTGTGAGACTCAGTGGTCATGCTTCATCCATCGCGAAGTTCGCGGATGGCGGGGACGCCGATATCGAGCACGCCGTGCTTCTGAAGAATCGCTTCTCGGATGCGATCGCCTCGCTCGCGGATGCGTCGGGCGACTTCCGGATCGACGACTTTGCCGGTCATAAGTTTGTCGAGGATCGCCTGCGTGTCGGCCGCAAGGTCTGCTGGAAGGTCAGGAATGGGTTCCATCGTCTTCATTTAGATCATTCTCCCGGGGACTCGGCAGGAGTCAAGGAATCACCATGCTCAAACTCGCCATGCTCGGCATGTGGCACACGCACGCCGATGGCATCGTGCGTCAGGTCGCCGCTCATCCCCGGGAGTTCGCGCTCGTCGGCTTTCACGACCCCGATAAGGAAGTCGTCGCCAGCCGGCGCAAGCAGTGGAAGCTGGAGGACGCGAAAGTCTTCGCCAGTGCCGAGAAGCTGTTGAAGGAACCGCTCGACGGCGTCGTGGTCGAGGGCCGAGTCCACGACAACCTGAAGCTCGCTCGCCTGGCCCTGGAAGCCGGCAAGCCGGTGATGCTGGAGAAGCCCGCGGGCGTCGATCTCGGCGAGTTTCGCAGCCTTCTCGAACTGGCGCAGCGCAAGCACCTGCACGTGCAGATGATCTACCTGTTCCGCTACATGAGTGCGGTGCAGGAACTGTTGACGCGCGTGCGCAAGGGGCAGCTGGGACGCATCTACGAGTTCCGCGCCCGCCTGCCCAAGCCGCTGGACGATTACGCCCGCTTTGTCGAGGAGCTGAAGCCCTACAAGGGCGGCATGTTCTTCGAGATGGCCGGCCACATGGTGGACCTGATGGTGACGCTGCTGGGCAAGCCGAAGACGGTGACGCCGTTCCTGGGACATCATCACGCCGAAGGCCCGGCGGCGTACATCGACAATGCCGTCGCGGTGTGCGGTTTCGCGAATGCCTGGGGCATCCTGGAAGTGCCGGCCCTGGAAGTAGCCCCGCACTCGCGCCGCTTCGAAGTCTATGGCACCGAAGGCGCCTGCATCATCCCGCACCTCGGCAGCGGCCACCTGGCCAACAAGAACGTGCAGCCCATCGACGTCTTCCAGGCCGGCGCGAAGGACTGGGAACGCATTGAGCTGCCGGCAGCGACGCTGCAAATCGGCGACCTGCGTGAGTTCGCCGCCTGCATCGCCGGCAAGAAGCGGCCCGACTTCAGCATGGAACACGATTTGACGGTGCAGGAGACGCTGCTGCGGGCGTCGGGGATGGTGGGAAAGACATGACACCTCCTCGTCCTCGTTCGCCCGACGCGCAAGCGAGGGACACTTCATCCCTCGCTCGTCCCCGTTCGCCCGACGCGCAAGCGAGGGACCATTTATCCTCAAAACACAGACGAACAAAACCGAACGCCTGATTTGTTCGCCCGACGCGCAAGCGAGGGACACTTCATCCCTCGCTTGCGCGTCGGGCGAACGACCGCAATGAAGCTGCACAGAAGCGGGTTTGCAGGTTTGCACCCTTCAGGCACTCTTCACTTGACAACGCAATCCACCGCGCTCACACTCGCTCTTACCTGCATCGCCCCGTCGTGGGTCGACGCCCTCCCCTCAACGTCGAAGAGGTAGCGCCCGATGGCTGGTCTGTTTCACACCTTGCTGCACACCCTGTTCGGTTCTCGGTCCCGCAAAGTCCGTCGAAGGCCTACCCCCCCCCTTGCTCTCCTTCGGTGTAAGCCAAGCGTGGAATCCCTGGAGGACCGCCTGGCGCCGGCCGTGGGCTTCCCCGGCACGGAAACCATCAGCGCCACGCTGACGGCCGACAACCACTACGGCCTCTATCGCGGCTCGGCGGACGGCAGCGCGCTCACCTTCATCGGCCGCAACGAAACCGGCTACTGGGGCAATCCAGGAACTTACAACTGGTCGCTGCCCGAAACGTACACGTTCCAGGCATCGCCCGGCGATTACCTCTACGTGCTGGCCTGGGACGACGGCGGCCCGCAAGGCTGGATCGGCCAGTTCGACCTCAACGGCGTTCCCCTCTACTCGGACACCAGTCACTGGCAATACACCGTGAGCGCCGGCGCCAACCCCGGCGAAAACGGCGACGTACCCGCCTTGAGCGCGGTGGCCGCAACCATCGCTGGTGCAAGCTGGGCGAACCCGGCCGCAACGGCCGCCAACGGCAGCTCTCCGTGGGGCACGATTCCCGGTCTTTCCTCCAACGCCCAGTTCGTCTGGCACGACACGCTCGGCGCCGATTCGACCAGCGACGGCCACTACGTCATCTACCGCACGAGTGCCCCCGTGGTGCCGGCCAATCATCCGCCGACCGCCGGTGACGACAGCGCCGCCACAACCAAGAACGTGCCGCTGGACATCGCCGCCGCGACGCTGCTGGCCAACGACACCGATGCCGACAACGATGCGCTGCGCGTCGTCAGCGTGTCGGCGGCGAGCAGCCAGGCCGGCACGGCGAGCCTGAACGACAACGGCACGCCGGCCAACTTCTCCGACGACTTCGTGGACTACGACCCGCCGACCGGCTTCTTCGGGACCGACACGTTCCAGTACACGATCCAGGATGCCTTCGGCTGGACCGCGACGGCCACGGTGACTGTGACCGTGACTTCGCCGGACGCGATCACGGCGACGTTGACGGCGGACAACCACTACGGGCTGTATTTCGGCAGCGCGGATGGAAGCAGCTTGACGTTCGTGGGCCGCAACGAGGTGGGCGCGGCCGGGAACCCGGGGACGTACAACTGGTCGCTGCCGGAAACGCACACGTTCGACCCGGGCGTTGGCAATTACATCTACGTAGTGGTCTGGGACGATGGCCAGCAACAGATGTGGGCGGGCCAGTTCGACTTGCCCGGAGGCGTGACGCTGGTCTCGGACACCAGGCACTGGCAGTACACCGTCGGGGGCACGAATCCGGGAGAGACGGGTGCGGTGCCGGCGCTGTCTGAGTTGGGGAGTGTCATTGGGTCGGCGACCTGGGCGATGCCAGGGGCATCGGCTGCGCAGGGGACCGCGCCGTGGGGCACAATTGCGGGATTATCGGAGGACGTGCAGTTCGTCTGGCCGGATACGCTGGGCGCCGGTTCGAGCACCGACGGGCACTATGTCATCTTCCGGACCGTGGCGCCGGTCAGCCCGACGAACCGCTCGCCTGACGCCGGCGATGATTTCGCGATTACGAATGAGAACACGCCGCTTCACCTCGGCGTTGCGGACGTCCTTGCCAACGACAGTGATGGCGACGGCGATGCCCTCCGCGTGATCGCCGTGACCGCGACGAGCGCTCAGGGCGGCACGGTCGCGCTCAACGACAATGGCACGGCCGACCCGACCGACGACTTCATCACGTACCAGCCGCCGACAGGCTTCTTCGATTTCGACTCCTTCGAGTACACGATCCGCGATTCGTTCGGCTGGACGGCGACGGCGACGGTCTTCGTGGGCGTCAATTCCACGACGGGAGTCCGGGCCACGCTCACGGCTGACAATCACTACGGCCTTTACTTCGGCGCCGGCGACGGCAGCGCGCTGACGCTCGTCGGCCGCAACGAGACCGGCGCCGCCGGCAACCCTGGGGCCGCCAACTGGTCCTTGGCCGAAACTTACGACTTCCACATCGAGACAGGCGACTACCTGTACGTCCTCGTCTGGGACGATGGCGGGCCGCAGATGTGGACGGGCCAGTTCGAGTTGCCCAACGGCGTCGGCCTGGTGTCGGACCTGGCGCACTGGCAGTACGCGGTGGCGGAGGGTGCCAATCCCGGGCCGGACGGAGTCCTCCCGTCTCTAGCCGAGGTGATGAGCACCGTCGCGGCCGCCTCGTGGGCGAACCCCGCCGCCTCCGCGGCCAACGGAGACGCGCCCTGGGGAACCATTCCGGGACTCTCCGACGACGCCCAACTCGTCTGGCACGACACGCTCGGTGCCGACTCCAGCAGTGACGGCCACTATGTGATCTTCCGCACCGCGTTACCGGTGGATCAGATTTTGATGGTGCAAAACCCGGGACCGCAAGCGAACGCGGAGGGCGCGGAGGTCGCTCTGCAAGTCCTGGCCGGCGAACCCTCCAACCGGACGCTGGTCTACAGCGCCTCGGGATTGCCGGCGGGCCTAAGCATGGACAGTGCCACCGGCTTGATCTCTGGCTCCATCGATTATTCGGCCGCGCAGGCGTCGGGCGGCAGCTACGGCGTGACGGTTTCGGTCACCGATGGAATGTCAACGGTGAGCCGGACCTTCACCTGGACCATCAGCGACACCAACCGGCTCGTCTCGCCGATCAATCAAGTGGACGAGGAAGGCGAGTCGATCCAGTTCGTCATCCGGGACAGGGATGCCAGCGCCGTTAGCCGGGTTTATTCCGTAGTCGGCTTGCCGTCCGGCTTGTCGATCGGTGCTTCCACCGGCGTCATCACCGGGACTCTCGCCTTCACGGCGGCGGAAGCGGACAGCGGCATCTACACGATCACGGTGTCGGTCACTTCCGGCGGCGAGACCGATAGCGAGACATTCACCTGGACCGTGCTGGAGACCAACCGGCTGTGGCGGCCCGACGATCAAATCCACCGCGAAGGCAACGCGGTCGCCCTGCAGCTGGAAGTGCGCTCCGACGCCGGCTCCGGGCTGACCTACAGTGCCGTCGGTTTGCCGGACGGGTTGAGCATCGACTCGGCCACCGGCCTGATTTCCGGCACCATCGCGGCCAGCGGCAGCACCACGACGACCACGACGCAGGTCACCATCGGCGTTAGTGGCGGCGGTGACACCGACACGCGGACGTTCGCGTGGATCATCGTCCGCGGCACCGCCCCGCAAGTGTTCTTCGTCATGAACAACACGCTGCGGCCGGACGATGACTTCGCCTTGATGGACGCATCGGCCACGACCCAGCAGCCCATCCCGATCGGCATCCTCCTGTACGCCCCCGACGGCGTCTCGCATTCGGTGGAACTGACGATTTCGCCGACGTTGCGCGGCACGATCGACGTCCCCGCGTTTCCGATGCAGGATGGCCAGCGGGTCACCGTCCTGTATACGCCACAACAAGAAAGTCAGGCGGCAGCGGACGTGTTCTTGCAGGCCAAGGTGGATGGGCAGAACCAGGCGGGCATGGCCTTCGGCAACGTCAAGATTGAGTTCCCTAAACTGGTGCGCGCCGCGAATACTCCGGCCCTGATGCCTAACCGCATCCCGCCCCGTGTGGATACACTCTTCAGCACTACCATTGGCCCAGGGCTGAAGGCCGGCCAGGCAGTCTGGGTAAGGCTGGCCGGCGACGAGCAACCAGCAAATGGGAGCGCGAAGTTGGTCTCTGGGGATGGGAAAGCGTTCCGCTGGCTGGGTTTCTTCGACGCCGGAACCTACAATCGAGCCGTCCGTGGGATAAATCAAACGGAGGCTACTGGAGAGGATGGTGGTGGCAACGCCGGCAAGCTGTATCTGAAAGTAGAACTTTGGACGGATATGAAGGTTGTCGAGCAGGATTTTATGCGCACGCCGGGGTTCAGTGTCGCGGCAATACCAAGCGGGATCGAGATGAAAGACCCAAAGCCGGCACCGGGCGTGTCACTAAAGGTCAACAATAGACAGACGTACTTCTGGGGAACCTACTACAACTACGAAGTAAAGAGCGACTCGGGTGTATTGGCAGATTTAGATCAAGTGACGATGAAGGAAATCATAGAAAAGCAGTCTGCGACCGGGGTAGTTGAACAAATCTTCGACACGCTGTCAGTAGGCAACTGGCATAAGGCAGAGACCGGGCAGGATTTGCATGCCGGCGGGTATGCCGGAAAGGATGCGGCCGAAGCAGCCGCTACGTTCCGGAAGGCTATTGACACGTATGTGGACAAGGATAAGAAGCCCATTTCGGCAGGGGCTCTACTCCAGTACTTTATATTCGCAGACAAACGAACGGGCTTGAAGCAAGACGACGTGAACCAGACGGTAATTCCAAACTCTGGATATAAAGTGGTTTACGTCACGGCACATAGAGACGACAATAAAAAATACGTCATTATTATCGGGAAAACAGGGTTCAAAAATAATGGCGCAGACGTGGGCAAGATTTCAGAGGCGGACACTAAGGGACAATCGACGGAAATTGTTGCGCCCGCGATGAAGTAACGAGTGCTGATCTCTAGGGGTGGCTTATGGCTCCAATTATCTTGTCATGCGTATCCCTGATAGCTCTCCCGCTCATGCATACCCGGGATGCGACTAGGCCCGAGTTCTCGTTGCATGCCGAATGTTTGTCCGCATGTGAGGACGGGCCCGTTTCAATTCGCCTCACCCTAAAATATCTAGGGGTCGATGACATTCAGGTTGCCGACTTGGCTGACGTTGCCGGGGTCGAGGTCTCGGCTCAGGGGGCTGCTCATTGGGAACAGCGAGTAACTACTGGGCCCATTGGAATCTGTGGAATCGTCACATCAAGGACATTAAAGCCGGGCGATGTCTTGTCGAGGGTGCTTTACTTGCATCACAGCTTCTCTCGCATTCCCGCCGGGAAGGCGCGGCTAGCATTTACTTGGAGCGTACAGCAATTGCAAGGCCAGGGGATGGAGCTTAGGTGCATTGCCGATGTTACTAAGTGGTTGGATGTCAATATCGAACTGGCCGGCGAGGAGACTTTGAATGGCGTTGCGAATCGCATAAACAGCACGTTTGAACGTCGCGAGAGTGACTGGCAAGCCAAGGAACGAGCGGTGAACGAGGTACTGCGCACCGAACATCGGCGGATGGTAGGATGCGCTTGTCGTGGTCTAGCGTCTGGGCACATGCGCCAGTACCATACGAGTCTTCTCGCTCAAGTCTACACGCAATCATTGTGGTCTAAACGCGCACACCGCGCCCTCATCGACTACCTTCAGCGTTCAGGCGGCGAGGCAGACTTGGTCGTCTTCCGTTGGTGGCGTAGAGACCTAGTGAACGTGACTAAACATGATGTGCGTGAGTTGTTGATGTCGCCTAACACATCGATCAGGGCGATGGTGTGCTTGACGTTTCCTGACCAGTGCGACCGCGACACAATTGAGTCTCTACGAGAGTCAATTGAGGGACTTCGAGCAAAATTTGAGGGCTTTTTTGATCCCAATGTCCGCATCTCCGATCTCCTAATGGAATAGAACTGAAGGGAAGAAAGAAGACGCAGCTCAAATTGGCGATACAACGCCTTAATTGCCAAGTGCTGGTGTCGCCGATTTGGGCTGCGTCCTGCGTCCCCTTTGCTCCTTCAGTTCCCTGATTGGCCAAATCTGCTGGTCAGTTCCCAGTGTGCCGGAGCCGCTATCAAACGAATCACAGAGACAGTCCGCCGGCTGGCGCTTCTTCAATGCTTGGATTCAACACTCGGCCGGCACAGCCGGCCCTACACGGGCCTTTTTGTAGGGCCGGCTGTGCCGGCCGAACCATTCCACCAACCCCATTCCCAGGTTTACCACAACATTAACGATCGCTCGCGAGCGCTTTCTGTAAGCGGTCGAGGATGCCTTCCCCGTCGTCCCGATCGGCCGAGTCGTCAGCCACGACCCCCGAATCGATCCGGACGATGGTTTCCGGCGGCGTACCGCCGCTGAGACACTGAATCTTGAACAGCGGTCGCGATCGCTGCGGGCCGCGCCAGGTCAGCTGCCACCGGTCCAAGATGCCTTGCGGGCGGGCCTCGAACCAGAAAACCTGCGCCGCGATCCGCCGATCGGGCACCGTCTCCAGACCCCAGCTGCCTGCAAAGCGCAGCTCGTAATCTTCCTCCGCGGCCCAGCGCTCCAGGCGGACGTTCGCTTGCTCCGCGTCCGCATTGAGGATGCACTGCCGGACCGGCACCTGCCGAAGTCTTGTACTGAAATGACCGGAGATCCCGCTCAGGGTCGTGACGATCGTCAGGGAAAGGATCATTGTCAGGCTTCGCACCAGGGCGGGCCACCAGTGACCGGCCCAGGTATTGCGGAGCCGGGGCGTCTCCAGCCGGCACAGGGCCGCGCCCACCAGCAGCAGGCTGCCGGACAGCCAGAGCCAGAGGGCCTGCGGGCCCTCCGAGACGATCAACGCGTCCCGGTTGACCACCTCCACCGCTGGCGCCTGCGTCTGGTACGCTTTCAGCTGCCCCAGCAAGCGATGTTCGTAATGGCGATGCGTGGTCACGAAGCGCGATGGATCGAGCGTGAAGCGGTCCCAGGATGCGTAGTGCGACGCAACCAGTGCGCCGAAGCCGATCAGCAAGAGGACCAGCGCCAAGCTGTCATTGGCCGTTGCCTGCGAGCGAGGCCTTTCCCGCAGTGCCTTGTGCAGTTTCGGCAAGCGGGCCAGTTCCTTCCGACCGAGGACCCAATCCAGGGCGACCATGCCGCCGGCCGCCGCGAGCAACCCGGGAAGCCCGAAATTTGCCAGTGCCCCGGTGGCGATCCAGCCCAGCAGAAACACCGCCGTCGCGCTCAGGACAAACCGCAGCGACAGTTCTTTGGCGCCTGCCTGCGGACGTGTGGAAGCATCCACGGCGCTGCGCAAAGACTCGGCCGCCTTCGCCAGGTCTGCCGCCACGGCTCCGATGTTCGGATAGCGTTGCGCCGGCTCGCGTTCGAGCATCCTGGCGACGACCGCACCCAGCGGGCGGCCGCCCGCCCACGTTCCCGTGGCCAGTCGGGAAGGTTCGAGCGGCAATTCGCCGCTGACCATTTCGTGAAGGACGACGCCGAGCGCATAGATGTCGACGCGGTGATCCACGTCCCGTGGCCGATACCATTGTTCGGGCGCCATGTAGGGGACGGTTCCCATGACCTGCTGCGGTCCCGTCAGAGCGGCTTGCCCATCGCCGGAGGCACAGAGCTTGGCCAGCCCGAAGTCCGCGACCTTCACCCGGCCCTTGCCGTCCAGCAGGATGTTCTCCGGCTTGATGTCGCGGTGAATGATCCCTTCCTCATGCGCATAGCGAAGGGCGTCGGATACCTGCAAGGCAATGGCCACGGCGTCGGCCGGCGTCAGCGGTCCCGCGCGGAGTTTGTGCCGCAGATCGGTTCCTTCCACGAATTCCAGGGCCAGGTAGTAGCGGCCGCCGCATTCGCCGAAATCGTAGACCGCATTGATGTGCGGATGGCTGAGTCGAGCCAACGTGCGAGCTTCGCGGACAAAGCGCTCGGCAAAGATGGGCCGATCCGCCAGCTCCGGGGCCAGGAGCTTGAGCGCCACCAGCCGGTCCAGCCGCGGCTGCCGTGCCCGATACACGGTTCCCATTCCTCCGCGGGCAATCAGGGCAAGCACGTCATAGCCTGGGATCGCGGGCAGGTCCTCCGCGGCGGCAGGAGCTTCGCCGGCGGGAAGCGTGAAATGCAGGTCGCCGCGGCACTGGGGAAAGCGCTCGCCATAGGCGCTGAGGTCCAGTTCCGGTTCCTTCCGTTGCCGCAGATGATGCTCGGCCCGGATGAGGTCCAGCAGCGCCTCGCGATCCGTGGCCAGCTCCGGATAGTGCAGGTAATCCTCAACCCTGGCGGCATCGCCCGCCTTGAGTCGGCACTCCAGGTCGGCGTGAACCAGCTCGAGCAGCAGAGCGCGGCGCGCGGGTCCCTCGGCGGGGAGATAATCCTCGATGGCGGGTCGTTGCCCAGCCCGCCAGGCTTCCTCGAAGCGGCGAATGACCGGCTCAAGCGCGGCCCAGGCGGCGCTGTCCAAAGACAGACCGGAGTTCGAGAGGTCATTCATGGTTGTCGGCCTGCAACCGCTGCAGCCGGTCCCGCACTCGCGTCAGCACGCGCCGCACGGTCCGTTCGGTGCAGCCGACGCGGTCACTGATCTCGAGTTGCGAGTAGCCCTCCAGGCTTAGCAAGAGGATTGGCCGCTCGGATTCCGGCGACCGGCGCAGCAGTTCCTCCACCAGGTCGGTCAACGCGGCCGCTTCGGCCGGACTGGGTTCGCGTGCGAGTCCTTCCCACTCGAGCGGTTTCTCCAGATCATCCGCACCGGCCGCATCTCGGCGCAGGTCCCGCCGTGCCGCCTGCAGATGGCGGGCCTTGCGACCGCATTTGCGCACGGTGAGCAGCACCAGCATTCCCCACAGGCTCTCCCAACCATCGAACTGAAACTGTCCGGCCGCCTGACGAGCGAAGAAGCTGCGGAAGACCGATTGCAGCACGTCTTCCGGGTCGATCGTGCGGCGGACCTGCCGGCCCAGCCGGCCCAGCCGGCCGCGGGCCAGTCCAACCAGTCGCTGAGCGAAGCATTCGAAGACCTGGGCTGCTGCCGCTGCGTCGCCGGCCCGGAGTCGGCGCATCAACTCATCGAAGGACCGGTCCGGAGCCATGGGTAGATCCTGGGGATATCGCGACAGGTTGCCGTGCCGCTCAATTATGGAGTTCCCGTGGGCAGCAGGCAAACAAACCCCGCAGTTCGCCCGAAATTCGTGTCCGGTCGGCTGCCGTCGCGTGCATCTACCCGATGGAGCCCCATGCACACGACTTTCAAAGGAGCGATTTCATGGCGAGTGAACCCAAAGAGCCCCGGATCTCCTGGGGTGCGGTGGTTGGCTGCTTCGCGATCCTCGGTTTGGTCTTCGCGGCATCCATTACCACGATCGGCAGCAAGGCCAACCTTACGTTCTCGACGGTTGGCTCCAGCATTACCTCCGGGGGCGGCGGCTACTCGTACTCGACGCATTCGCCGGACCGGCTGGGCGGACTGCCGGACGATCCGAATGGTCCGAGCACGGCGAACTATGACCGCATCTACGACAACCCCCTGATGGCCGCGCGCGAGAATCCGCTTTCGACGTTCTCCGTCAACGTGGACACGGCCTCCTACAGCAACGCGCGCCGTTTCCTGAACGAGGGAGCGCTTCCGCCGAAGGACGCCGTCCGCGTTGCCGACTTCGTGAATTACTTCGGCTACGACTACCCCGAACCCACCGGCGAGCATCCCATCTCGATCACCGCCGACGCCGCGGGCTGCCCCTGGAACGACGCCCACCGGCTGGTGCGGATCGGGCTGCGGGCGAAACGGATCGCACCCGAAGCGATGCCGCCGCGCAACCTGGTCTTCCTCGTGGATGTCTCCGGCAGCATGAACGCGCCCAAGCGACTGCCGCTGGTCAAGGCCGGCCTGAACCTCCTCATCGAACAGTTGACCGATCGCGACCGCGTGGCAATCGTCGTGTACGCCGGCGAGGCAGGCGTGCGCTTGCCGTCCACGACCGGCGACCGCAAGGACGCCATCCGCAAAGCCGTCGATCGACTCCGCGCGTCCGGCGGCACCAACGGCGGCGAGGGCATCCAGCTGGCCTATCGGATCGCTCGCCAGAACTTCATGGAGCATGGCGTCAACCGCGTCATCCTCGCCACCGACGGCGACTTCAACGTCGGCGTGACCAGTCAGGGCGAGCTGGTCCGCCTGATTGAGGACCAGCGCAAAAGCGGCGTCTACCTGACGATCCTTGGCTTTGGCATGGACAACCTCAAGGACGCCACGCTGGAGAAGCTCGCCGACAAGGGTGCGGGACACTACGCCTACATCGACTCGCTGGCAGAGGCCAGGAAGGTCTTCGTTGAAGAAGGTGCCGCACTGACCACGGTGGCCAAGGACGTCAAGGTGCAGGTGGAATTCAATCCCAAGCGCGTGGCGGCGTATCGATTGATCGGGTATGAGAACCGGTTGCTGCGCGCCCAGGACTTCAACAACGACGCGACGGGGGCGACGCCGATGGGCGCTGGCCATACGGTCACGGCCCTTTACGAAGTGGTGCCGGCCGGAGGGAAGGGAAACGCGCCTGGCGTGGACCCGCTCAAGTACCAGCAGCCGGCGGACCTGACTGCGGTGGCCGACGACGGCGAGCTGTTAACCGTCAAGCTGCGCTACAAGGAGCCGCGTGAGGAAGCAAGCAAGCTGATGAGCAAGACCATCGCTGGCGGCGGCCTTCCGTTTGACAAGGCTCCGGAGGATTTCCGCTTCGCCGCCACGGTCGCCGCCTTCGGCCAACTGTTGCGGGACTCGCAGCACAAGGGCGAGATCACTTATGCGGACGTCCGCCGGCTTGCGGAAGGCTCGCTCGGACTGGACGGGCGCGGACACCGCGCCGAGCTGGTGCAGTTGGTGGAAAAGGCCCAACGGCTCAGCGGCAACGGTGCCCGCGATTGAAGCGGGCGCCAGGCGACGGTGCCCTTGGAAAAGGGGCCGAAGGGGTCGAAGGTCGAAAGTCGTTTCGAGAAAAAATGACTCCCGACTGCTTTGTAGAAAACCTGATTCTCGTGACCGGGCTCTGCCCGGTCACGCACGGTCCGCGAGCCGTCCGACCTTTGTCGATCCCGTGAGAGAAGGTTCGCGAGGCAGAGCCTCGCCGGCAGTGCGTGACCGGGCAGAGCCCGGTCACGAGGACA
>JAIEMG010000143.1 GCA_019752375.1 Gemmataceae bacterium
CGGTGTGGGACCGATCGCACCGTTTGAGACTGAGCCAACCACACCTGCGGCTCACGCTTCGCCCGACGCGCAAGCGACGGACAATTGATCCCTCGCTTGCGCGTCGGGCGAACGACCGCGTGTCGGACCAACGAGAGCGCTTCGAGTAAATCGTTTTGCAAACTTTTTAGTCGCGCAGAAACGGGGTTGCACCCAACCGCCGGTTGTCCATTGTCCGTCATCCGTTGTAAAAAGAAAGCGACGACACCAGCGAACCCCGACCCTCCTCCGAGGCTCCGACATTCAGGCATTCTCGAAGGACCACGGACAAAGGACAACCCATGAAACTGCGGCGGACGCATACGTGCGGCGAACTGCGCGAAAGTCACATTGGACAGACGGTGATCCTGAACGGCTGGGTGAATACCTACCGCAACCAGGGCGCCCTGGTGTTCATCGACGTGCGCGACCGCTACGGCATCACGCAGGTGGTTTTCGAGACGGACAAGCCGGAGTTAGTCGCCGCCGCCGGCGAAATGCGCAGTGAATGGGTGATCGCCATCCAGGGCAAGGTGACCGCACGCCTGACCGGCACCGAGAACAAGAACCTGGCGACCGGCAAGGTCGAGATCAAGGCGGAGGCGCTGGAAATCCTCAACCGCTGCCCGACGCCGCCCTTTGAAGTGACCGCCATCACCAAGGAAGAAGTCCGCAAGAAGGTCGAAGAGGACCTGGCCAGCGAGGAATTGCGGTTGGAGTATCGCTACCTCGACCTGCGCCGTTCCAACCTGCAGCGCATCCTGATCCTGCGGCACCGCATGAACAAGCTGATACGCGATCATCTCGACAAGCAGGGCTTCCTCGAGGTCGAAACGCCGCTCCTGGGCAAGAGCACGCCGGAAGGGGCGCGCGACTACCTGGTGCCGAGCCGCGTCTGGCCCGGCAGCTGGTACGCACTGCCGCAATCGCCCCAACTCTACAAGCAACTTTTGATGGTTGCCGGTTACGACCGGTATTTCCAGATCGCACGCTGCCTGCGCGACGAGGACCTGCGCGCCAATCGCCAACCGGAATTCACGCAGCTCGACGTAGAAATGTCGTTCGTGGAGATGGACGACGTTTTCCAGGTGATGGAAGGCCTGACCGCGGACGTGTTCCAGCAGTGCGTCGGCGTGACGATCCCGCTGCCGTTGCCGCGCATCAAATACGCCGACGCGATGCTGAAATACGGTAGCGACAAGCCCGACCTCCGCTACGGCCTGGAGATCGTCGATATCGGCGACATCGCGGTTCAGACGGAATTCAAGGTCTTCCGCGGGGCGCTGGAATCCGGCGGCAAGGTCCGCGGCATCAACGTCAAGGGTGCTGCCGAGAAGTTCTCGCGCAAGGGGCTGACCGAGTTGGAGGAAGTCGTCAAGCGCTTCGGCGCCAAGGGCCTGGCGAATGTGAAAGTGGAGCCGGAAAAGTTCAACTCGTCGATCGAGAAGTTCCTGCCCGTCGGCGTCCAGCAGCAGCTGCGCCAGCGCATGGCCGCCGAGCCGGGCGACTTGCTGCTGTTCGTTGCCGACACCGAAGACGTGGTCTGCCAATCGTTGGGCAATCTGCGTACGCACCTGGCGGCGGCGTTGCAGATGGTCGATGTGACGAAAAAGGACTACAAGCTTGCCTGGGTGATCGACTTCCCGCTCTTCACGTGGGACGCGGAGGAGAAGCGCTGGGCGGCAAACCATCACCCGTTCACGGCACCGATGGACGAGGACTTGGCCAAGCTGGAAAGCGACACGGGCACGGTGCGCGCCAAGGCCTACGACCTGGTCATCAACGGCGACGAGTGCGGCGGTGGCAGCATTCGTATTCACAGCCCGGAAGTGCAGTCCCGTGTTTTCTCGCTCCTCGGCATGCCTCCGGAACAGGCAAAGGGCCGCTTCGGCTTCCTGCTGGACGCCTTGAAGTACGGTGCACCACCGCACGGCGGCATCGCCCTGGGCCTCGACCGCTGGACCATGATGCTCGCCGGCACCGCCAACATCCGCGACGTGATTGCATTTCCGAAGAACCAGCGGGCGCGTGACCTGATGACCGGTGCGCCGGCGACGGTGGACGCGAAGCAGCTCAAGGAGTTAGGATTGGAGGGGAAGGGAGGAAGCTGATGCCGCTCCTGGACCATTTTCATCCGCCGCTCTACCCTGGCCGTCATTGGGCGTCATTCCATGCGGCGTGGGCGACCGAGATGATGGCGCACTTGAACCGTAATGTATTGCCCCAGGGCTATCTGGCGGAAAGTCAGATCCACGTTGGCAGCCGGGTAGAGGTGGATGTGGCGACGCTGGAGCAAGGCTCTCCGCGCAGTCTGGAAGGAAATGGCGACGCAGGAGGTGTCGCCGTGGAGACGTGGGCACCGCCAACGATCACCGCCGTCATGCCGGCGGTCTTCCCCGATGAAATCGCGGTGCAGGTCTTTGAAATGTCGGGCGGCATGACGCTCGTCGCAGCCATCGAACTGGTCAGCCCCGCCAACAAGGATCGCCCCGAAAGTCGACGCGCGTTTGCGGCCAAGTGTGCCGCCTGCTTGCAGCAAGGGATCGGCCTTGTGATCGTGGACGTGGTGACGGAGCGCCAGGCAAACTTGCACGACGAACTGGTGAGTCTGATGCAGTTGGAAGAAGCCCTACAGTTTCCGACAGAGACGAGGCTCTACGCCGCTGCCTATCGTCCCGCGCGACGTGAGCCGGGCGGAGATCAGATCGACCTCTGGCAGCTGCCGCTGGTACTGGGACAATCGTTGCCGACGGTTCCGCTTGCGCTGCGGCGCGGGCCGACGCTGCCGCTGGACCTGGAGGCGACTTACACCGAGGCGCGACGCAGAAGCCGGTTGTAGATCAATGGCCTGATTTTCAAAGCGACCATGAGCAAAACCTGGGGCGGCCGCTTTAGCGGCGAAACCGACAGCCGAGTCGAACAGTTCACCGAATCGATCGAAATCGATCGACGGCTCTATCGTCACGACGTGACGGCCAGCCAGGCGCACGCGCGGATGCTCGCCCATGTCGGCCTGCTCAGTGCCGATGAAGCTCTGCAGATCGTCCAAGCACTCGAGGGCATTGCAGCGCAGATCGAACGCGGCGAAATGGTGTTCTCGATCAAGCTCGAAGACATACATACGCACATCGAACGGGCGCTGATCGAGCGTCTCGGCGACCTGGGCCGCAAGTTGCATACCGGTCGTAGCCGCAATGACCAGGTCGTTACCGACGTCAAGCTCTGGGTCCGCGACGCCATCGATGAGTTGGATCAGCGCCTGCACGACCTCCAGGCGGCGCTGCTTGGCGCGGCGGAGCGCAACCACGACCTGGTGTTGCCCGGCTACACGCACATGCAGCGGGCGCAGCCAGTGCTGGCAGCGCACTACTTCCTGGCCTACGTGGAAAAGTACCAGCGCGACCGCGAACGGCTGGCGGACTGTCGCAAGCGTGTCAACGTCTTGCCGCTGGGTGCCGCTGCACTGGCGGGCACGTCGTTGCCCATCGATCGCGAGCACGTTCGTAAGCAGCTCGGCTTCGATTCCGTCGCCGCCAACAGCCTCGATGTATCCAGCGATCGCGATTTTCTGCTGGAGTTCGTCTTCGACCTGACCACGATTGCACTGCACCTGAGCGGCTGGGCGGAGGAGTGGATCCTGTGGGCGACGACGGAGTTCGGTTTCCTGAACCTGCCTGATGCGTTCTGCACCGGCAGCAGTATCATGCCGCACAAGAAGAACCCCGACGTGCTGGAGCTGATCCGCGGCAAGTCCGCGCGCGTGGTCGGCGATTTGCAGCAGCTGCTGGTCCTGGTGAAGGGACTGCCGCTGGCGTACAACCGCGATCTGCAGGAAGACAAGCGGGCGCTGTTCGATGCGCACGATACCGTGGCCGCATCCCTGGAACTCGCGGCGCCGTTGATCGAGCAGACCGAGTTCCGGCGCGAGACCATCGCGGCACGGCTGGAAGACGGCCATCTGGACGCGACGACCTTCATGGAGTTCCTGATCAAGCAAGGTTTGCCGATGCGCTCCGCCCACGAAGCTGTGGGTAAGTTGGTCCGGCTATGTGAGGGACGCCGCTGCCGGCTCGCCGATCTGCCGCCGGAAACCTACGAGGCGATTCGCCCCGGCCTCGGTTCGGAGGTATACAAGAGCGTGGGCGTCGCCAACGCTCTTCACGCATTTCAAAGCGTTGGCTCGACGGCTCCGGTGGAAGTAGACCGACAACTCCGATTGTGGCGCGAAAAACTGATTCACCACGAAAGCACAAAGGAACCCGAAAAGGAATAGAACGAGAAAGTGCGACTTTGGCCTGCGCATCTGAAGCTCCACCCTCGTGACCGGGCTCTGCCCGGTCACGGACTGCCCCCCAGGCTCTGCCTGGCGCATCGATCGACAGGGCGTGCATCTGTGTCCGCGCGACGCCGCGAGGCAGAGCCTCGCCAGCAGTTCGTGACCGGGCAGAGCCCGGTCACGAGGGCTGGCGCGGCGTCCCTTCGCGCTCTTGAGGATTTCTCTCGGTTTTCTTTGTTTCCTTTGTGCCTTTGTGGTGAACTATTGTCATGGATCATTTTCACTATCGCGACCGTGTTTTGCACTGTGAAGAAGTGCCGGTGCCGGAGCTGGCGAAGACGTACGGCACCCCGCTGTACGTGTACAGCAAGGGCACCCTGCTGCACCACTTGAACCAGCTGAAGCGGGCCTTCGCGGCGGTGCAACCGTTGATCTGTTACAGCGTCAAGACCAACGGCAACCTGAACATTTGCAAGCTGATGGCCGAGGCCGGCGCGGGCTTCGACGTCACCAGCGGCGGCGAGTTGTACCGCGCCTTCAAGGCTGGTGGCATGGGCGACCGCATCGTCTACGCCGGCGTCGGCAAGACGGATGAAGAATTGCGCGACGGTCTGGAAAACCGCGTGCTGATGTTCAACGTAGAAAGCGAAGCGGAACTGCACGCGCTGGCCGAAGTGGCCGGCCGCTTCGGCAAACCGGCTGCGGCGGCCCTGCGCGTCAACCCGGCGCTGCCGCCCAAGACGCACGTGAAGACCGATACCAGCGTCAAGGGCACCAAGTTCGGTCTCGATATCGACAGCGTCCTGGAAGTGGCGAAGGGCGTCGTCGGCAATCCGAACGTCCGCGTTGTCGGCCTGCACATGCACCTGGGCTCGCCGATCATCACGACGCAGCCCTACAAGGAAGGCATCGAAAAGGGGAAGCAGTTGATCGGAGAGCTGCGCAAGCAAGGCCACCCGATCGAGTACCTGAACATGGGCGGCGGCTTCGGCATCCATTACCGCAAGCACGAGGCGCCGCCGGCGGATGCCTTTGCCGAGGTGATCGTGCCCGCCGTCAAGGCGCTGGGATGCAAGCTGGTGCTGGAGCCGGGTCGGTTCATTGTCGGCAATGCGGGAGCGCTGGTCAGCCGGGTGATTTACACGAAAGATTCCGGCGGCAAGCACTTCATCATCCAGGATGCGGCGATGAACGACTTGATCCGGCCGACGTTGTACGACTCGTTCCATCGCATCTGGCCGGTAGCGCCCGCGGAAGGCTTTCCGGCGCCGCCGGAAGATTACGAAGCCGACATTCCCGGCACCGACAAGATCGACTTCGTCGGCCCGGTTTGCGAGTCGGGCGATTTCCTGGCTCGGGATCGGCGGCTGCCGCCCGTGAAACGCGGCGACCTGATGGCGACTTTTAGCGCCGGCGCCTACGGCATGTCGATGAGCTCGAATTACAACAGCCGGCCCCGCGCCGCGGAAGTCCTCGTGGATGGCAGCACGCATCGCGTGATCCGCCGCCGGGAGTCCTACGCGGACCTGGTGCGGCCGGAGATCGAAGTTTAACACCTGCGCCCGCTCGTCCGTTGGGCCAGACACTCTTGTCTGGCCAGTCAGACAAGAGTGTCTGGCCCAACGAAGTTGTCAGTGCTCATTCGTCATTTCCTTGGGGAGTCCGTTTCATGCGATTCCTAATGCGCTTTTCCGGCGCTCTTGTTGTGTCGCTCGTCTTCCTGGGCTCCGTCGACGCCCAGGAAGAAAAAGACCCGAAAAAAAAGGACGAGGGCGACTACCGCACGTTCTTCAACAAGCCCGAAACCGTGCCGGAGTTCTGGCGCGCCATCAAGTTCGAGTTGGAGATCGGCCGCTTCGATCTCGTCGGCGAGCACCTGAAGAACCTGCTCGCCAAGGAGCCGAAGAAGGAAGAAATCATCGAGTTGGAAAAGAAGGAAGGCATGTCGTCCTTCCTCCGTCTTCGCCTGGTGCCGAAGTGGTCGGACAATCCGAAGCTGAACGTCGAGGCCAAGAAGGCCGCCGAGGACTGGATCGAGCTGGTCGCCAAGACCGTCAAGGAGCATTACGGCGATCCGGAGCGCATCGCCCGGTTTGCCGCGAACCTGGCCGCGTCGCCGGAAGAGCGCAGCTTTGCGCTGAACGAGCTGCGTCGCTCCGGCGCCATCGCGGTGCCGCACATCATGGCCATCCTGCAGCAGAAGGTCGGCACGCCGGGATACGTCTCCATCATCACCGCCTTGCCCCGCCTCAATCGCGAGTCGGTGCCGCCGCTCCTGGCAGCGCTGGACATCCCCGACCCAATGATTCGCGAGCACCTGATCGACGCCCTCGCTCATCGCGATGACTTTTCGCTCCTGCCCAACCGGCCCGAGACCGATCCAACTCCCTGGCTCTGGCACATCGCCGCGTCGACCAAGAATCCCGAGCGGCTGCGAAAAAAGGCACGCGAGGCGCTCGCTCAGCTCCTCCGCAGTCCCGACATGGAGAAGCTGCCTGGCGCGGGGGCCGATCCACTGCAACGCGGCATCAATCCCGACAAGCTGCCCTCCGCCCGTACCGAGCTGACTCGCGCCGCCGAACGCTACTACAACCACAAGGTCCGCTATCCCGACGACAAGGCCGTGACCGTATGGAAGTGGACCGACAAGGGGCTGGTTGCCGAGACGACGACGCTGTCGAAGGCTGAGGAACACTACGGCCTGCGGTTCGCCCGCCTGGCCCTGGACATCGATCCCACCTATCAGCCCGCGCAGGTGATCTTCCTGAGCCTGGCCGTGGACAAGGCGCTGGAAAACAACCTGGACAAGCCGCTGGCCCAGGCATCGCCGCGCATCAAAGAGCTGCTCTCGACGGTCAACGCGGACCTGATCGACGCGACGCTGGCCCAGGCGCTGAGCGAACGGCGCTTGCCCGTGGTGCTCGGCCTGGTGCGAGCCCTGGGCGATCTGGGCGAAATCCGGGCAGCCCGTCCCAAAAGCCAGGGACAACCGGTGCTGGTGCGTGCCCTGACCTACCCCGATCGTCGCGTGCAGTTCGCAGCTGCGGACTCCCTCCTGCGGATCGGCACATCCCCGCCTCCGCAGGCCAGTGGCCGTGTCGTCGAGATCCTGCGTCGCTCGGTCAACTTCGATGCAGCGCCCACCGTGCTCATTGCCGATCCGAACCGACAGCGCGGTGAAGAAGTCGGCAACGCGGTCAAGGAAGCAGGCTTTCAGCCGATCGTCGTGACCACCGGCAAGCAGGCCATGCAGCGCTTGCAGCAGTCGGGCGATATCGACCTCATCATGCTGGACCCGCAGATCTTCGATCCGCAGCTGCGCGACCTGTTGACCCAGATGCGGGCCGACGTGGACATGGGCGCCATCCCGCTCATTCTGACCGTGGCGCCGACGGCCGAAGGATTCCGCCCGCCGGAGACGGTCCTGCGTGTCGAGCGCATCGCTCAGGGCTTCCGCAATGTCTCGGTGATGAACGCAACGCTCGATCCGGATATCCTGAAGAAGGAGATCCCTGCTCGCATCATCGCCGCGATGGGCCAGCCCTTGACCGAAGCCGAGCGCAAGACCACGACCACCGAAGCCATGCTCTGGTTGAAACGCCTGGCCACTGGTGAAATACCCGGCTACAACGTGAAGCCGGCGGAAGAGACCATCCTGCGGGCGATGCGCGTGGAAGAGCTAGGAGCGCTGGCGGTCGAGGCTGCGAGCCGCATTCCGACGCGTACCGCCCAGCGCGAACTGGCCGCCGCGGTTCTGAACGACGCCCTTCGCCCCGAGCTGCGTGCTGCAGCCGCCTCCGAGCTGAACCGACACATCCAGACGCAGGGCCCGGTGCTGCCCAAGGCTCAGGTCGAGGGACTGCACACGCTGTTCCAGGCCACCCCGGACGCAAAGCTAAAGGCGAACATCGCCCTGGTAATCGGCAGCATGCGGCCCGACGCGGTAAAGACCGGCCAGCGGCTGCAAGGCTACGTCCCCGGTCCGGCCGAACAAGCGCCGCCGCCCAAGGAAAAAGAGAAGGAAAAGGAGAAGGAGAAAGAGTAGTGCGGCTTCAAGGCTTGGATTGAGGGTTCGGCCGGCACAGCCGGCCCTGCATGAGGCTTTATTGTAGGGCCGGCTGTGCCGGCCACACCATCAGCAACCCCCTTTTCGAGGCTTGACGGAGCAATAGCGACCATTGATCGAAATCATTGAAGCCGGCCTGAGACAAGACCATCACGGGCCGGCTTCATTGCGATTTCTGTGGGACACGTGCCGCCTTCGCACTTCCAGTCGCGTTAAGAAACGTGCCCCACAACCCCTGCTATCCCACAGCGCAATCCATCGCTGTCCGAAGCCCCTTCCACGGTTCGCACTGCCTTGGCGCCCAGTGAACCTTCCGCGTGCAGCTCAGCACCTCGTGGACCTAGGGTTGGTTGTCATTGGCTAAGGCCCGCTGGCAGGCTACATCCGCAAACAGACGGGTGCGGTGACGATGCTCACGTTTCATCGCGAGCCCACGGCCGGGACATCATCTCGTCCGGCAGGGTCGTGAGATCGCCGGCGCTCATGGCCAGGCAGAGATCACCCGGCCGCAACTCTTGCTCCAGCAATTCGACCAGTTCCGTCCGCGACTCACAGTAGCAAATCCGTTGCTCAGGGTGGGCCGCGCTCACCGAATCAATCACGAGGCGTCCGCTTACGCCCTCCATCGGCGGCTCGCCGGCAGCATATATAGCCGTGACCACAAGCAGATCGACCCCGGTAAATGCGTCGGCAAAGTCACGCCAGAGGGCCCGCGTCCGCGAGTAGCGATGCGGCTGAAACACGGCGATGACACGCGACCAGCCACCAAGCAGTGCGGCATTGACGGCTGCTCTCGCCTTTATGGGGAGATGCGCGTAGTCATCGACGAACGTGACACCGCGCGCGGAGCCGCGTTGCTCGAAACGCCGGGCGGTTCCGTGGAACCTGCCCAGCGCTTGTGCGGCGAGGGACGGCGCAATCCCTAGCTGGATGGCCATGACGAGTGCGGCTCCAGCGTTTGCGGCATTGTGAGTGCCGGGAACGGCAAGCGCGACTTCGGCGACAAATGTGTTTCCACAACGGAGCCTGAACTTGCTCGTCAGCCCCTGAGCTGAGTAGTCTTCGATCCGGTAGTCCGCGTTGGCGGCGAATCCGAATGTGACGAGCCCGGGCGGTTTCCCAATCCGCGCTTGCAATGCGGCAACACCGTGGTCGTCCACATTGACGACCTTCGGTCCGGCGGCCTGCGTTACGAACGCGTCGAACCCCGCTTCAAGCGCTTCCCCCGAGCCCCAAAAGTCGAGGTGGTCCGGCGCGATGTTGTTGACAATCACCGCCTCCGCACCGAAACGAAGGAACGAGGCATCGCTTTCGTCCGCTTCGACGATTAGCCAGTCGGAATCCGTCCACGCCATTCCGGGGCCGAAGCCGAGTATGTTCGAACCGACGATGAACGACGGTCGCCATCCAGCCGCGTCGGCGATTATCGCAAGCATGGCAGTCGTCGTTGTCTTCCCAGCGGTGCCGCTCACCGCAACCGTCCGCTTCAGAGCGCCGAAGGTCTCCATCATGTCTGCGCGCGTGACAACGTCGACGCTCCGGTCGCGCAGTGCCAACAGTTCGGGGTTGTCCTGGCGCACGGCCATTGAAATTGCGACAAGGTCGATATGCGGAGATAGCCGACTCGTGTCGTGGGGCGACCACACATCGCAACCTGCGGCACGAAGACGATCAAGAGTTGCGGAGGGGACTTGATCGCTTCCGCTGACGGAGTGTCCAAGTTGTCGCGCGATGTATGCAATGGCAGACATGGCGGCGCCGCCGGCGCCGATCACGTGAAGGTGTCGCGGAGTCGATAGGTTGAGCCTGATGGCGGCCGACACGCTTCTCGCCGTGGGAGGTCCTCGGTGCAAATGCCCGAGACAATGCACGTCTTTCGAGGGAAGTTCTCGCAAGTCCGACCGCAGGCATCAGGCCTTCATCTCGTACACCATGATCTTGCCGTGCCCCACGGCATAGATGGTGTCACTCTCTTCATTCAGTGCGAAGCCGTGAACGTGCATGGCGACCTTTTCCTGGCGCAGGACCTTCTTGTCCTTGAGGTTAAAGAACTGGAGGAAGCCATCGTTCGCGCCGCCGGCGCCGAGCAGCCATTCGCCGTCGGGGTGGAACGTCAGCTGCTGGACCAGGCCGCTGAACTTGTCGCCGGGGAACTCGTGAGTTCGTTCGCCCTTTTGCCAGTCGAAGACTTCGACGCGGGCTTTGCCTTCGAGGTGATCGATGTTGCCGACCTTGCCCATGCCGCCGACGGCCAGTTGCTTGCCGTCCGCGGAGAACGCCAGGGAGCGGATGCCGCCGATTGAATGGCGGCGCTGCATCGGGTCCCAGGTGTACATGACCGGCGTTTCCACCGTTGCCAGCTCCTTGCCGGTGGCGACGTCCCAGACCACCACGTGGCCGACTTTGTCGCCCGTCGCAACGTACTTGCCGTCCGCGGAGACCGCGCAGGCGTAGAGCATCGACGGGAAGTGATGCGGGGTTTCCGCCTTGTGGCCGGACAACTCGCGCAGCATCTTACCGCTCTCGACGTCCCACAGTCGGCACTTCATGTCGTCGGCGACGCTGATCGCCACTTTTCCGTCGGGCGTGGCGAGCACGCGACGAATCCACTTGCCGTGGGCATCGACCGCGCGAATCTGGGAACGCTTCTCGGCATCCCACCAGATGAGTCGGCCGTCGTAGCTGCCGGAGATGATCGTCTTGTCGGCGACGGCCACGCTGGTGACATAGCTATTGTGAGCGCCCAACTCCTTGGGTTCAGCCTTCACGTCGGTCAGGTCGACTTCGTAGACCTTGAAGTCCGAGCTGCCGACAAACGCCCGGCTGCTGTTCGCGAGCCGTGCGATGCCGAACAGGATGCCCTTGCTATTGAGGTTCCGGGCGAGCTTCAACTGGTCGGGGTTCGCGCTTGCCATGGCAGCCACCTTGAATGAGAGCAAATGGTCCTTAGCGTCTGCTCGAAGGAATAAACCAGGCGAGCAGGGTGTGTGAACACCCCGGTTTTGCACACTAGAACCGGGGTGTTCACACACCCCGCTCGCCTGGCCAGTGCATTTTTCACAGAACAGACTTTACGCGAGCACTGCGTCGATCGCCTTGGTGCCGGGTTCGGTCAGCGGCACGGGCCGCGAACCGACGTAGTAGTTCTTGGTCGGCGAGATGCCGAGGGCGCGATAGATCGTGGCGAACAGCTCCGCAGCCCCGACTTGGCCGTCGACCACCCGGTTGCCGGTGGGATCGGACTTGCCGTACACTGCCCCGCCCTTGATGCCGCAACCCGAGAGCGTTGCGCTCCAGGCCGACGCGAAATGGTCGCGCCCGAGGCTGGCGTTGATACCCGGCGTGCGGCCGAACTCGGCCAGCGTGACGACCAGCGTGTGTTCCAACAGGCCGCGCTGCTCGAGATCGTCCAGCAGGGTCGCCATCACGTGATCCAGCTCCGGCACCATCTCCTGATGCGTCTCGAAGTTCTGGCCGTGGCTATCCCACCACGCGCGGGCCACGCGGACGAACGGTACGCCCGCTTCGATCAAGCGCCGGGCTGCAAGCACTTGCTCGCCGAATTGCGTGGGGCCGTACAGGTCGCGCATCTTCTGCGGTTCTTGCGAAATGTCGAACAGCTTCTCGCTGGACATCAGGCCGCGAACTCGCTGGTAAGCCTCGTTGTGGCTGGACGTGGTGCTGTTGACCCGGCCCTGGGTGAACTGCTTGCTGAGCAGGTCGCGGAGATCGGCGCGCTCGGCATGATCGAGGTCGTTGATGTCCGCCAGCCGGCGGATGTTCTCGGGGATCATGCTCTGGGTCAGTTCCATCGGCGCGTAGCGGGCGCCGAGGAAACCGGAGGAACCGGGAGCGAAGCCGCGGCCTTCCGTGGCGAAATAGAAGGAGACGTAGTCCGGCACCTGGCTGTCGACGCGGCCCATCTCGCGGGCCAGCACTGCACCCAGATCGGGATACTGCACGTTGGCTTCATCGCGCCGGCCACGCATCATCAGCTTGGCGCCGCCGCCATGATCGCCGTCCTTGGTGTTCAGCGAGCGGACGATGCAGGTGTGCTTCATCCGCTGCGCCATCTTCGGCATGAGCTCGCTGATCTGCACGCCCGGCACGGCGGTCTGGATGGCGCGGAACGGTCCACCAGTGGCAGCGCCCGGCTTGGGGTCCCAGGTTTCCAGCTGACTGGAGCCACCAGCGAGCCACAGCAGGATGACCCGTTTCTGCTGCTTTTTCAGCTCGCTGGCGAACGCTGGCTGCTGCAGGACGTTCAGGGCGGTCATGTCCGTGGCAAAGGTCGCGGCCCCGGCGGCTGCGGCACCCAGGAAGCCCCGACGGCTCAGCGAATGATCGAGCGAGCCGCAAAAGAACCCGCGTCGTTGTCCGGCCATGACGATTCTCCTGTAGCCGCAGGCTTCAGCCTGCGGTGACGTCCACCGCAGGCTGAAGCCTGCGGCTACCAATTCCACTAGTGATTGAACCGAAACTCCGTGCTTGCCAGCAGCGCCCACAGCATTTGCCGGGACGCTTCGATCGGACGATCCTGGCGCTTCTGGAGATAGGCGATCAGAACCCTAATCTCTTCCTCGGTGGGATTCCGTGCATAAATGTTACGCACCGCGACTTCCACCAACTCTTTCTCGTCCTTGATCACTTTCAGGGCGCCAAGCAGCCGGTCACCCGCGTCGCCCAGGAACTGTTTCTGCAAGCGGTCGCTATTGCTGAAGAGCAGCGCCTCGCCGACGCCGATCTGGAAGTTATCGCGCGGCTGCTCGATGCTGCTGGCAAAGCCCCGCACACTTGCTTCCATGTTCTCGATACGCTTTTCGAATTCCTCGTTCTTCTCCAACGCGGGGAACGAACCGGGTGCGGCGGTCGCGATTTGCAGCGACGCGGCCATCTGCATCGGAGTCAACGGCCGAACGGCCCCGACCGCGAAAAGACGCGGCGCTGGGGCGTCTTCACCTTGCCAGCGACTGCTGCGCGAGTAGGCCTTGCTCAGCACCAGGCCGCGGATCAGGCGGCGGAGATCGTAATTGTGCTCCGCCGTGTCGCGAGCCAGCCACTCCAGCAACTCTGGATGGCTCGGCGGATTCTTGGAGTGCATCTGGTCGAGCGGCATCACCAGGCCCTGGCCATACAACCGGTGCCAGATGCGGTTGACGATCGACCGGGCAAAGAACTCACGCTGTTCCGGCTGAAGGGCCATCTCCACCAGCTGGGCACGGGCGCTGAACGTCGGCTTCGGCGGCGGGGTCTTGGCCTTCTTGGAGGCTTCGAACCGGTCCTTCTCCTTCTTCGCCTCGTCGGCAGTCATCTCGCGGACCGAGGCATCGTCGATGGCCTTGCCGCTGAGGAACATCAGGCGGGCTTGCCGATCCTTGCCTTCGGTGGTGCGGAACTTGACGACGCCGGCTTCGCGCTCGGCCAGGAATCCGCCATTGTCGAAGGTGCGGCTGAAGAATGCCTTCATGCCGAAGAAGTGGTCCTGCTTCCAGTCCTCGACCTTGGGATGATCGTGGCACTGGGCGCAGCTGATGTTGACGCCGAAGAAGACCACGCTGACGTCGTTGGTCAGCCGATCGAGGTCGTTCACCCGCTTGCGGACGAACTCGCCGGCCACCTTTTGCTTGGCGTCGGTCTCTTCGGGCAGCAGCACTTCGCGGAAGATGCGGTCCCAGGGACGATTCTCTGTCAGCGCCTGGACCAGATAGTCGCGGATGCTGGCCTGAGTGCCATACATCAGCATCGTGTCGAACTCCGTGGCTTGGTGCCGAACGAAGCCCGGCGAGGCCATCAGGCGATCGATCAACCGCACTCGCTTCTCCGGATCGGTTGATTCGACGAAGGCCTTGGTCTCGGCGGCGGTGGGAATGCGTCCGACCAGGTCGAGCGTCAGACGGCGGATGAACGTGGCGTCGTCGGCTTGCGGAGCCGGGGTGATGTTTTCTTGCTTGAGTTTCAGGTCGATGAAATGGTCGACCACGTTACCGATGGGTTTCTCGGCGGGTGGAGGTTCGTCGGCGCCAATGACAGAACGGCTAGCAAACACCAGAAGAAGGAAGAGCAGAACCTGGCGCACACGGAGCATGTTCATGGCACGTTCTTCCTTGACGGTCAGCAATCGGGAAACCGGTTCGGTCGGCGGGTGAAGGAACCGGGTCATCTGCGATGGCGGGAGAGTCGGCGGACGATCTCTTGCAGTTAGGGTTGAATTCTAACGGACGAGCCGATGAGTTGCCAAGTGATTTCTTTTCGAAATTTCGGCGTGGCGCGATCGCTTGGCATTGATACCGCGGCGAGTGTCTCAGCGCACGCAAGATGGGTTGCGGCCGGCACAGCCGGCCCTACAAGAATTATGCCTGTAGGGCCGGCTACAACCGGCGTGAAATCAGTTTGCCCGGCTCAGCTCAAACTGATGAGCCTTCGGCTGGGCCAACTCGTAGACCTTTTTGCGCTGCGTCTCCAGGGCCTTGTCGATCATGGCCAATTCCTGGGTACGGAATCCCGCGAACTGCTTTTGCTCCTCTTCCGAAAGCAGCGGCGGCGCGCCGACTGCGGTGCGGCGGTAATTGTTGTACCGGAAACGCATGAGCTGGTTCTTGGCCAGCATCGCCTTCAACACTTCACCCGACTGCACCGAGATTGGCCCGAGGTCCTCCATCGCCAGGTTGACGCTCTTGCCGAGCTGCTCGCCGGTATAGGTCGCGACCTTCTTGCCGTCGATCTTCAGGTCGTACTTCGCATCCTTGTCCAGGCCGCTGACCTTCAGGCCGTAACGGTTCAGCTTGGAGAGGTTGTCGAGATACGGCGCCAGCGCCTTCTGATCCGGGGAAAGGACCAAGGGCAACGCATCGTCGAACCTGCTAAACGAGATCGTGCCGTTCTGAGCCTTGGTGTCCGTGACCTTGCAGCCCTCGGCAGCGGTAACCTTGCCGTTTGCCTCGAGCGCGACGTCGGAGACCAGGGCGGGGGCGTGCATGCCGGTGAGAATGGAATGGGCCATCAGCAGACCGCCGCGGGCGTTGGTATGGACCGAATCGGGGAAGCAATCAATGGCGGCCTTGTCCTCGGCGAGCTTACGGAGGACTGCCAGGGCCGGGTTGAATTGGTCGACGTGCGTCGCCCCGTGCTCCTTGGCGACGACCTTGAGCGCGTCCCCGAACTTGCCGAGCGTCTCGTTGTAGACTTCGCCGTCCTTACGCTTACGGCCTTCGACCGGGCTGGTCGCCATCAGGGCCACACGGACCTGGGCATCGGTGAGCTTCTTGGTCAGGGCCGTCTGGTTCTTGATGTAGTTCTTGAAGATGTTGTCGTCGGGCGCCTTGTAGCCTCCGTCGTTCATGCCGAAGTTGATCGTGACCGCGGTCGGCTTCTCGCTGAGGACGTCGCGTACCGCACGGTTGTTGCCGCCGCCGGCCGTGTCGCCGCCGATGCCCGCGTTGAAGAAAACCAGGTCCCACTTGGGGAAGCGGGTGGTCAGGTAGTATTCGAGGAAGTTGGTGTAATCGTACTGTTCGGTGATGCTGTCGCCGAGGAACAGGATGCGATCCTTGGGCTTGAAGAAGAACTCCTCGCCTGCGGCCGGACCTGCCAGGCCCATGGTCGCACTCAGGACCACGATGGCCCCAATCAGCCGTCGGCAAATCGATGTTCGCATGATGTCGCTCCTGTGAAGGGAAAAGGGTGGGATGGAAGGAGTCTACTGGTCGGCCGGACGCTTCGCAAGGATGGTGTACCTTCGCCCTTCGCCCGATCCAATGGCGGAGCGTTGGCTCGACCAGAGAGGGCGGCCAACCGGCACGAGAAGTGCTGAAATATCTGGCAAACGCCGCAAACGGCGGGTGACCCATCTGGTGTGACATTCATTAAGGAGGATGTACGCATGACGGAACACGAAATGGTAGGCGTTGAGGATCTGATGCCGGTCCGCAGCCGTGTGAGCTGGGGCGCGATTTTCGCTGGCGCCGTGATCGCCCTGGCCACTTACCTGATCTTCACACTTCTGGGTGCGGCCATCGGGCTCAGCGTGAGAGATCGCATCAACCCGGACAACCTGACGACAGGCGGGGCCATCTGGGCCATCCTGGCCACGGCCACCTCCCTGTTCCTTGGCGGCTGGGTCACGACACAGTGTGCGGTGGGCGAAAACAAGATGGAAGCGGTCGTCCATGGCGCGATCATGTGGGGCCTGGTGCTTGCCATGCTGCTCGGCTTGATGGGCATGGGCGTTCGTGCCGGGTTCAGCGCTATGGCAGGCATGGCTGGTCTGGGTACGGAAGTGGCTCGGATGACGACGCCGGACGACTGGGAAGCCGGAGCCCGACGCGCGGGCGTTTCCCAAGAATCGCTCGATGAAATGAAGCGGCGTGCCCAGAACGCCCCGGCGGAGGCCCGACGCACGGCAGAGGATCCGCAAACGCGTGAGGCGATTGCCGAGCGCGTTAACCAAGCTGCTTGGTGGACTCTGCTGGGCACCGCGCTGTCGATGGCTGCGGCGATTGGCGGAGCCCTGGTCGGCGCGGGCCCCACGTTCCGCGTTCTGCGTGTTCCCATGGTGACCCGCCGCGTGGTCGATGTACGCCGTGCGGGCGTTCGCACGCAGTAATCCACTCCCCTATCGTAGCACCAGAGCCGTCCTCATGACATTGATGAGGCGGCTCTCGTTATTTGTATTTCCGGTTTCCCCGGCAATGAAGCAGCACATCCGTTTTTCGGTACGCGTTTTGCATTGAAACTGAGCAGATTCACTTTCCAACTTCTGAAGGAGTTTTGTTATGGCACAGCATCGTAGCAACGACGCCAAGGACCGGAATGCGGACCCGATCACCGGCGAGCCGGGCGCTCACCCCGTTGGTGTGGGCGTCGGAACTGCTGGCGGCGCAACAGCGGGTGCAGCGATCGGCGCGGCGGCGGGACCGGTGGGTGCCGTCGTCGGTGCGGTCGTGGGCGGTGTTGCGGGCGGTCTCAGCGGTAAGGCGGTGGCCGAAGCGATTGACCCGACCGCCGAAGACGCCTACTGGCAACAGAACTACCAATCGCGCGATTATGTCGATCGGAACGCAACCTATGACGAGTACCGGCCAGCTTATCAGTACGGCTGGGAATCGCGCGCTCGTTATGGCGACCAGCGCTACGAGGAAGTCGAGCCGACACTGGAACGCGGCTGGGAGAAGGCGAAGGCCAACTCGAAGCTCGGGTGGGAAAAAGCCAAACAAGCCACGCGCGACGCGTGGGAACGGATTGAGCGCGGCTCCACCCGCGACCGCAACCGCTCGTGATCGTCTTTCTGAACCGGGCTTCGGCGCCGAGCCGGAGCCCGGTTCTGCTTGTCGTTGGCCCGCTGCTCAAACCAAACATTGTCGATCAAACGGAGGTTCACCGTGGGGCACAATCGTGCGGGGGACAAAGCGCGTTTGAAGCTCAGAAGACGCCGACGCGAGGAAAAGCGGCTGGCCGCGAAGCTGGACGACTCGACCCAACCTGCCGCTGAGCAGGGAAAGTCCGCGACACTCGTGGAGAAGGTGAAAGAAGCGGCTCACACGGCAGCCGCCAAAGTCGCTGACGTCGCAAAGGCCTTGAAAGAGAAAGTGATCGGTCCCAGCTAAAAAACTTCTACGAAAAAAAGGGGCAGGGCGGTGTCCGGGTTTTGCGTCCGGACACTTTTGCTCATCGATGAGGGAGGCTTTCCCGCCAGTCGCCGCGGTTCGCGAGTTTTGGGACCAGGTCTGGTGGCCCTCTCACCCGACTCCCAGGAGATAAGCGTCCCCAAAGGACCGCGGAAATGGGGGACGAAGTTCTCTCGCAAAGTCACAACACCTTTGATTAATCACACAAAGCAAGGAACCCCATGTACCACCATGTGAAGAAGTTGATGTACACCGTCCGCGTCGATGATCCGGACCCGCGATTCGGCAACATGCTTCTGGAGCAGTTTGGCGGCGCCAATGGCGAGCTGGCGGCTGCCATGCAGTACTCCATTCAGGGGCTCAATTGCGACGATCCGGCGCGCAAAGACATGCTCATGGACATCGGCACCGAGGAACTCAGCCACCTGGAGATCGTCGGCACCCTGGCCCGCATGCACCTCAAGCCGATGAAAACGGATCGTACCGCCGCGGAGGCCGATCCATTGGTGGCCATCGCGGGCGGTGGCGGCGCAACCCTGTGCAACTCGATGGGCAACCCCTGGACGGCGGACTACCTGAAGATTACCGGTGAACTGGATGTTGACCTGCGCAGCAACATCGCCGCGGAGGCACGGGCCAAGATCGTCTATGAGCGACTGATCAATTTCTGCGACGATACCGGCACGAAGGACGCACTCCAGTTCCTCATGACGCGCGAGATCACGCACATGAAGGCGTTCTTGCTGGCGCTGGAAAGCCTGGGCAAGCCCGCCTTATCCGTGGGCCTCATTCCGCCGACGCCGGGCCTGGTGGACCAGTACTTCAATGACTCAACCGGCGAGAGTGACGAGGGAGATACCGACGCCACCGGTCCGTGGAACGAAGGAAACGGGTGGGAACGCGTCGACGCGCCGGCTTTCCAGGAGTTGCGACCGCTCGAGGTCAACGGCAACGGCCACGGCACTCGCAAGTCTCGGCCAAAAATGGAGCGGAAGGCGAAGACTCGGAAGTAGCGAAAGCGGCAGGCATCGCTCGCCGGCCAACCTTGGCTGGTGAGCGATGCCTGCCGCTTTCGTAGTGGAATCAGAAAAGCCGGACGCCCGTTTTCGTTGCAGGACTCACAATCCAAAGGGATTGTTGCGCACCAACGTCACGGGTTTGCCCAAGGGGTTGCTCACCGCCATTTCCCAGACCCTTCGGACCGCGATCCCAGGTGCCGTCCCACGCAGCACCATGCGGAGGGCGACCGCTCGGGACCAATCGTCGGCGAATGTCTGGTCGATCAGACTCTGCTGTTGCGGACTTGCCAACCGGCGCAGCTCAGCGATTTTCAGAACGCTGTATTGGTCTCGTTTCTTCTTCCAAAAGCCTTGCATATGCCACCTTTTGGTTCGAGCTCCGTACATTCGCAGAACTCATACAATTTTCGTGCCGGCGCAAAACAGGACGCTATCGTTCGGTGATCAAAATTATGGTAATTGGGAGGCATTTCGGGCGGGGCTGACTTCCGGCACTTTCCCAATCGGTGCACGATCGAATCGCGACGGCAGGATAACAATTCGCATCGGACGTATTCCCCGTGTCGCGGTCCTTGCCGTTCGCGTTCCTCCGATGCTAAGATTGCACTTGCAGAACCACCCTCAGTGTCGCGGAGTGGCCATGACCACGCTCTCTCAGACAGCTTCTCTCAACGAACTCGCCGCTGCGTTGATGAACAATGGCGTCACCGACAGCCCGGTCCGTATTGCTACCGCCCTGCTGGGGGTTGCGCGGCAGAATGAATGGAACACATCCAACCCACAACGGGCGGTCGGATGGTTGAGTCAGCTCGCCCTCGATACGTTGCGCAACCGAAGCCGGGACGTCCGCGTGCGCGATACGCCGGCGCTGGATGATCTGGATGAGCGTCTGCTCGCGAACGGCGTGAAGGTCGATGGCCGCCGGGTGGCCGCTGCGGTCCTTGGCCTCGCCAGCGAACGGGACTGGAACGGAGCACCGGTCGCAATGGGCGAATGGCTGGAGCGACTGGCGATCGAAGTTGCCACCGCCTCGTAACGACAAGCGGCCAGAGTCCATTTCCGCCTGACAGAGTAACAAGCTGCATCTCTTCCAGTCACCCGAACAGGTCCCCCCGAACCTTTGCCGCCGTTCGTGGCTCTCTTTAGGGAGTAAAGCCCCCCTACCCCAAAGGGAGCCGATGCACGAACACACTTCCGCAACGAACGAAATGCTTCGCCTCTTCGCGGCCGATGCGTGCGCGGATGGGACTGCGACTGCCGAACGTCAGCGTGTTGAACAACTTGCGAAGCGCCTGGGACTGGACCGCGCTCAGCTCTCGGCTGCGCAAGCGGTCATGACGTGGGCGGCCTTTTTGCGTCCCTCCACCGATCGGTGCGATCGCGAGCCGTTGCGCCATTTCCTGGATGTCATGGGCTACCTGCCGGCCGATCGGAAGATCGTCGCCCACGCCGAGCGGAGCCGCAATGCCGTGGACGCGGCCGTGCCGGGCCTGCTGGAAAGCTTCGCCCGCGGCAACATCGACACGGAGACGTTCCTCGGCACCGACGCGGAACTACTGTCGCAACGCTTCGCCGGCCTGACGCGGTCGCAGGTCGAGCTCTTGAAGTCGATCCTTCGGCACCAGCGGGCGCTCGACGAGGCCGATCTGCGCGATCTGATCGCCCAATTCCCATTCCCTGTCACCAGCGTCAACTTCTTCGGCCGGTTCATCGCCGGCGGCTGCGATGATCCGCGCAAGGCGATCCGGTACTTGCGGCTTTGTACGCCATTCTTCGTCCGCATCCGCTCGTTGCTGGAAGGACTCTCCAACGACCGTTTCCGCTTCCTGGTCGTGCAGGGCATCAACACGACGAAGGAGTACGCAGCGGAAGAGAAGGAAGAAGCCGCCGAGGTCACGCCGGAAAGCGCTCTGAATCAAGCCGCCAAGCCCGCGCCGGCCGCGCTCGACAAGGAAGCGGCGGACTTGCTGCACGCAGCCATCGACACGGCGCACGATTTCATGGGCAACGCCGACGCCACCATTCCGATACCGCTGGTGTGCATCAAGGTGCCGAAGGTCGTGCCGGACTTCAGTACCGATCACATTGATACCGACGAACAAGCGCAACTCGCAGCCGAGTTCATCGACTGGCTTTTCACCGGCAACGCGGACGGAGCACTCCTGCGCCGCAAGGCACTCTCCGTCGATAGCGAGCGCGACTATCGCAAGTCGCAGCGGGAGCTGGGACAGGTCGGGACGAAGCGTCTCAAGCACCATCTCGCCGCCCCGGCCGACCAGGAAGACAAGAAGGCAATGTCGATCTGGGAGCGCGAGGACGCCAAGCTGGCGAACAAGATCGACGGTTTGGAGAACAAGATCAAACAGGCCGACCGCGAGCGGGCCAAGCAAAAAACCATCCTGCAACAGCTCGAAGCCGCCGAGTCCGGCCGGGCGCGCATCCGGAATTTCCGCGACGAATTGGCACGGGCTCGCCAGGACAAAAAGAAGATCGTCTTCAGCCTGCTGGGCGCCGCGGACGGCGCGGTGTTCTGCAAATACCTGGACCGCGCGTTCTCGACCGGGTCGGATCGTGGCCGGCAGGGTGTGAAGTGGCTGCGACAGGCGTCGTTCCTGCTCAGCCCCGCGGCGGCGCAGCACGTGCGCGAAAACCGGGTGCAGGGCTTCGGCAGCATCGCCGAGCAGCAGTTCCGCGACTTCCCCATCGTACCCGCGCAGATGGGGCCAAGCCTGCGGTTCATCCTCGAGCGCATCCTGCCCGAGAAGATCGACCCAAAGGTCAGCGTGCTCGTCGACGCGTTGCGGACTCACGTCCGTCTGCCCGGCGCCGCGGAGCGCAAGCACTTCACCTATCTCGTCCGCAAGTGGAGCGGCAAGAAGGAACCGAAGCCGGAGGACTATCTGCGCTATGCGTTCGAGCATACCGCATACCTTGGCGAGCCCGACCTCCAGGCCATCCTGCTCGTCCTGCGGGAGCTGGGTTTCTCCGACGTTCCTGCACGGTGCAAGGAGCTGTCGGTGGAGCGCTTCAACCACGCGCCGGCGATCCTGAACCAGTTCCAGGTCTACGCACGGTCCTATTATCCCAACAAGCTCGGCACGCTGCCGGCCGTCTTCCGGGACATCGCCAGCCTGGACGACTATCGCACGCTGCAACTCGACGCTTTCGGCATGTCCGAGGAGGTCAAGGTCCTCGAGCGGCACCTGACCACCCGCGGCATCGTCTGCATTGTGGATACGACGAACTTCCATCCGGAGCTGGGCGCGGTGGTCATGGAGGAGAAGATCAAGGACGACGTCGAGAAGACGCGCGAAGTCTGGGGCGATTACATCCGGCCGCACGAGCGGCTGGTCCGGTCGTTCGCGCGCCGGCTCATGGAAGGCAACGTCGTCGAGGAGCTGCGAAACCACTCGCTGGTCTGCGTCCGCAAGCCGGGAAAGCTCGACAAGATCTGGGAGATGCTGATCCGCAAGTTCCTCGGCATCGACATGAACCTGACGCCGGACCTGGGCCTGATCAACAAGGTCTTGTCCGACCTGACGCTCCACGACGAGAACGTGATCCTGGTCGTCGACGCCGATTCGGTCAAGGACCTGGAGCAGTATCGCCAATTCGTGGGTCTCTTGCAGCGCTACCACATCAAGGTAATCCTGCGCATGCGCGAGCCGCTGCCGGGCCTGCCGCAGGTGCTCATTCAGCCGTTCATGGATGATGAAATCTCCGACCGGCTGCTGGCGGAGGAGCCGGCCTTGCGGCGCAAGCTCGGGCTCGAAGAGCCGATCGGCCGCGAAATCTTCGAGTTCGCCTCCGCACTGGTGAAGCGGACGCGGCGGCCGGATCAGGACAACCTGAACCTCGTGCTGCACACGCTCAACGGGGCCGCTCAGCACGCGCGCATGGAAGGCTTTCACGGTCTGACCGAGCAGGACGTGGCTGCAGCCGCGCCGTCCATCTTCCACTTGCCCGACGGCGAACAGATCCGCCACCGGAAGACGGCCGTGGACAAGTTCCTGGACCGCGCTCCGTTTGAGGTGCTGGGCCAGGGGCCGGCCATTCGCACCATTGGCGCCCGCATGAAGAGCCACGTGCTCGGCGTGCGCGACGTGGACCGGCCGCTGGCACTGCTGCTGCCTGGTCCGACGGGCGTCGGCAAGACCGAGCTGATGATGAAGTTCGCCCTGGCAATGAACATGCCGTTCTTCCACGTCGAAGGAGCCCAGTTCTCCGAGTCGCATACGGTGGCGCGGCTCATCGGCTCGCCCAGCGGCTACGTCGGTCCGGACAAGGGCATCCTGTACGTCTTTTCCGAGGAGAATGCGGCAGCCATCGTCTTCTTCGATGAGATCGAGAAGATGCACCCCGACGTGTACACGGCGCTGATGAATTACTTCGACGCTGGCATCCTGACAGCCGGCAATGGCGAGACGGTGCGCCGGCCCGGGCACGTCATCGTGGGTGCGGCCAATGCCGGCGCCGAACGTCTGCACCGGCACATGAGCGAGCGTGAGGTCAAGGACGTACTTGCCGAGGCGTTCACCGACCGCAACGGCAACAAGCGGCCCGAATTGGTGCGCCGCTTCGAGGCGATCCCGATGCTGGCATTGGAGAAGGAGCACTTCACCGACGTGCTGCGTGCCAGTCTCCACACGCTGGGCAAGCGTTTCGGCTTCATCAACGCCAACCTGCGGCTCGTCGGCGTGGACGACAGTGCCGTGGAATTGCTGTACGCGGCCTCGCGTGACGTTTGCTCCTACAGCGAGGACGGCCTGCGACGGATCGGCTTCAGCGAAGGCGTCGCCGGAGTGCGCATCCGCACGGTGGCGCAACTCTCCGACGACCGGGAGCTATTCTTCGACATGCGCCACGTCAGCCGTGCGTTCGAGCAGATCGGCGGTGAATCGGTTCGCCAACTTGCGGAAGAACAGTACGACCACGGCTGGCACCGTCGCCGCAAGCACCCGCGCCAAGTCAAGCTGGTGGGCGACCCGGTTCATGGGCGCATCCTGCTGGTCGATGTGAAGGAAGGAAACGGCCAGAAGCTCAACGGCCGGCTGGAGGCGTCGGTATAGGCAATTCGGGCTCGGGCGCCGAGTTTTTCGGTTTCTGCCGTGAACCTCGTCGCCCGCCATGCGTCTAGGGAATGTGTGACGGAATGGTTTTGATCGCGACTTACGCCTCCGGCAAAACAATGACGGCCATCTTTCAAGCGAATCTCTGTTCCTTCGTGGCGGATACGGCCTTCTGCCCTTGGCAATGTTGACACCCGCGTTTCTCGGCGCGAAGCCCTTTGAAGGCCAGGTGTCACGCGACATCTGGCCTTTTTGTTTGTCGAAGCAGGATTCGGTGCATTGGTGTAGCGGCTACTGCACGCTGCCCTGTCACGGCAGAAGTACGGGATCGACACCCGTATGCACCGCTCGAACGTGCCCGTGGCCGAGCGGCCCAGGCGGCTGCCTGCAAAGCAGCAGAGGCAGGTTCAACTCCTGCCGGGCACTCTGATTTCAAGCCGGCGATGCTCGACGGGCCGGGCACCGCTCTCGTAAGGCGGACGAAGTGGGTTCGAGTCCCACCGCTGGCTCATGGAAATCAGGAGTCAGGAGTCAGGAGTCAGGAATCAGGGGTCAGGAATCAGGGGTCAGGGGTCAGGGGTCAGGAATCAGGGGTCAGGAGCCAGAAAAACGTGCTCCTGACCCCTGATTCCTGAC
>JAIEMG010000179.1 GCA_019752375.1 Gemmataceae bacterium
ACGCCCCGGTTTTGGTCTCTCAACCGGGGCGTTTACACGCCCCGCTCGCCTGGCGCCTGCCTAAGTTAATGGCATTCCGCCCAATGCCAATAACTTTGGGCGAGCCACAGGAGATACCGCTCCGGTGGCACGGACATTTCTGTCCGTGCGGTCGGGAAAATGCACGGACAGAAATGTAAGTGCCACGGAGACACGGCCGCAATGCTGGACGTGTGGCTGCGACACGGCTCGCTTCATGTAGCGGAACTCGCCAGAGTTCCGAACGGACCCCTGTCGCACGGAAGTCCGGTGACTTCCGCTACACGGCGTGCGGCAGCCCGCTTTGCATTTCGTTCACAGGCTCCGGAGCTTGGGAACGAGGAATGTTGGGGCCGATAGAACCGCACGCTCAATGGCAATCCGCGACCAGCGGCTCGACCAACTCCTTGAGGAAGAACAATCGTCCCGGCAAGGTCGGCATGAACGTGCTCGGGATCCAGGGCGTCGGCTCGTGCTGCAGCGTCATGCGCAGCGACAGGCCCTGCCATTGCATGCCGCGATTGAAAGTGCCGTCCGCGCCGCCGATGATCTTGTCAGCCGCGAGGAACAGAGCCGGTCCGATTGTGTTGGCGTAGGCCGGCACCAGGGTCGTCCGGCTCTTGAAGCTCGTCAGTGCGTTCTGCTCGATGGTCAGCGGATGCAGCTTGGCACCCAGGCGATGGGTCTGCGCCTTCCAGTCGGCTTCATTGGCGAACTCGGCGGCGAAGTGCGGCTCCCAGAAGGCAATGTGGCAAACGCGGCCGATGCCGAAGATCGTCACCAGCCGCGCGCCTTGCTTCTTCTTGAGGTCGTCAATCTGGGCCGCATACGTCGGCAGCTCGCTCTTGATCGCGAAGTGCCGTTGCGAGAGTGGAACGGTCTGCTCGCCGAGCGGACCGTAGAACGCGTGCTCCATCGCATACTGAAAGGCGCCCGGGTTGTTCGATGGCAGGGTGTTGCCGGCCGCGTCGGACCATTCGTCCATGTTGAAGCCGTGGACGTGTTTGCACGGCACCTTCCATTCCTTGAGGAAGTAGACCGTCCAGCGATACATGCCCATCGGCCCGACCGGGAGGATCAGGAGCAACGGCTGGCCGACCTGATACGAGGTCTGAATCTCCCGCGCGATCTCGTGGCCCATGTACGTGTCGAAGTCGGCATAGTCATTGCACGGCACCGGCTCGAAGTCGCGGTTCCACCAGGAGGCCCGGCGCAACGCCTCGGCCGGGCCGCCGGTCGCCAGGCGATCGATCTTGTTCAGGTCCCAGCCCTTGGGGAAGTAGCCTTCCATCATCGAGCCGGCAATGGTCGTCAGCAGGTTCATGGTGTTTGCATCGTGCGAGGTGCGGTTTCAAAACCCGACGCCGGTGGGATTTTAGATTGGCGAAGCTGCGCTGAACACCTAAAATCTCTGAGTCTGTGCGAAAAGGGGGCAGGCACCATTGTGCGCAGCACCCTTCGGGCCGTTCCGGCAACGGTGCCTGCCCCCTTTTCGCACAGACTCAGAGTTCCTGGTTGGAAATCCGAAGACGCACCGTCTTCCTACAGAACATCCCGGTTGGAGGAATTTATCGTGCTCCGGCGCTCTTCTCTGATTGCCCTGTCTCTGGTTGTCCTCGTCCTGCCGGCATTCGCGCAGGACAAGCCCGTCGAGATCAAGTGGAAATTCGAGAAGGGCAAACCCTTCTATCAGGAGCTCAAGACCGAGACGAGCCAGGACATGAAGGTCATGGGCATGGACGTCAAGCAGAAGCAGACGCAGACGTTCTTCTTCTCCTGGACGCCGGTCGAGCAGAAGGACAAGGACTGGATCATCAAGCAGAAGATCGAAGGCGTGAAGATGGAGATCGTGATCGGCGGCAACACGATCAGCTACGATTCGACCAATCCGGGCACCGCCAACAATCCGCTCTCCGAATTCTTCAAGGCCCTCGTCGGCAGCGAGTTCACGCTGACCGTCGGCCCCGACATGAAGGTCACCAAGGTCGAAGGCCGCGATGAGTTCCTCAAGAAGCTCGTCGCCGCCAACCAGCAGATGAAGCCGCTGCTCGACCAGATCCTCAGCGAGAACGCTCTCAAGCAAATGGCCGATCCGTCGTTCGCGGTGGTGCCGCCCAAGGGCGAAGCCAAGAAGGACGAGACCTGGGAAAACAAGACCAAGCTGGAACTGGGCCCGATCGGCAGCTACGACACGACGTACACCTACAAGTTCCTGGGCGAAGAAAAGGGCCTCGCCAAGATCGGCGTGACCGCCGCCCTCAAGTACAATGCTCCCGGCGCCGACGGCCCGGCGGGCGGCCTGCCCTTCAAGATCAAGGAAGCCAAGCTCGAGAGCAAGAACGCGACCGGCACCGTCTTCTTCGATCCCAAGGCCGGCCGGGTCGACAACTCCGAAATGAACCTGACGCTGGAAGGCACCCTGCAAATCGAGATCGGCGGCATGACCACCACCGTCGAACTCAAGCAGACCCAGAAGACGACCGTCAAGACGACGGCCGAGAGTCCGATCAAGAAGGGTTCATAACGCATTCGGTTCTGCAAGTCACGCGAAACGCCGGCGAGGAGCAACCTCGCCGGCGTTTTGTATTGGAATGGCAGGCTGAATGGCGTCCAGCCGATGGCGAGCGTCGAAGCGTAAGCTCGACGTGGAATGCACCGTAGCTTCGCCGCACACGTCGGGCTTACGCCCCGACGCTCGCCGACGAATGCGAATCGGGTGATGGCGCTTTCGCCCATTACTTCTCCACCGTCAATTCCTTCACCAGCGCCTCCACGTCATACAACTTCCGCAACACCTCCAAAATTCCCTTCGAATGCACGGACACGTGTCGCGCCTGCTCCTCGGTATACACAAAGTTCCTGACCAGCCCATGCCGGTTGCGGTCGAAGTTGATGCCGACCAGCTCGCCAGCTCGGTTCAACACCGGAGAGCCGGAGTTGCCGCCGATGGTGTCGGCAGTCGAGGCGAAGTTGAACGGCGTTGTCAGGTCGAGCTTGTCCTTGCCCTTCATCCAGCGCGTGGGCAGGGCGAACGGCGCCTTGTGGCCCTGCTTGTCGGCGCGGTCGAAGGCGCCGCCGAAGGTCGTCGTGTAGGGCAGGTCGGCACCGTCGACGCGGTAGCCCTTGACCACGCCGAACGCGAAACGGAGCGTGAACGTGGCATCCGGTGCGACCGTGCGACCCAGTGCCTTGAAACGCGCCGATGCTAGCGTGGCGTACGATTGGCGTTCCACCTCTTCGACCTCGTCCTCGTGCTTCTTGCGCAGTCGGCGAGCTTCGGGGTCCACCAGGCGGGCCAGGCGGATCAGCGGGTCGGTTGACGCCTCGATGGCTTTGACGCCGCCTTCCACCAGGCGCTTGCGCTCGGCGGGGTCGGCGAGCTTGGTGCCGGCAATCAGCTCCTCGGCACGGGCTGCGGGCGCCTTGCCGGCGAAGACTTGCGCAACCAGGGGTTGATCGGCGCCCAGGCACTCGGCCAGGAAGGACAGCGACGTGGCCAACTTGGTGCGCTCCAGCTCGGCATGGACGGGCGCCGGCGAGAAGAGCTGGAACTTGAGCGATTCCAGGTTCGAGTCGCGGTACTCGCGCAGCCGATCGGCACTCGGCTTCTCCAGCTCCGCCGTCAGCCGGACGAGTTGCCGGGCGATGCCGAACAGCTCGGAATAGAAGGCGTCGCCTCGTTCCCAGAGCAAGTGGTCGCGTTCGAAGCCGGCCAGCGACTTTTGAACGTCGGCGATGCGTGCCTCGGCCCGTTGGTACTCGGCGAAGTCGGCGGAGGGGAGCTTCTTGGCCATCACGTCGCGGCGGGCCTTTTCGTCGTCGTCCTTGCGATTGAGGATGGCGGGGTCGAGCAGGCCCTGGTACTGGCCGCCGAAGGCCTTGCGGGCGTTGGCCACGCGGTGCAGGTCGTTGCCGGCCATGCGAGCCTGGTCCGGACCGCGCTCGATGAACTGCGAGATGGCCGCTTCCAGGGTGCGTAATCGATTGAGCGTGTAAGGCAGCGTCACGTCGCGGCGATGCTTCAATTTCGCCAGCGTTTCCAGGCGATTGGTGGTGCCGGGATGGCCGGTGACGAAGACCAGGTCGCCTTCCTTCGCGCCAGTGGCGCTCCATTTCAGGAAGTGCTCGACCTTGGCGGGCTTGTCGTCCTCGTAGGCGCGGAAGAAACAGATGTCGAGGTTGAAGCGCGGATATTCGAAGTTGTCGGTATCGCCGCCGAAGAAGGCGATGCCGTGCTCGGGCGCCATCACCAGGCGCACGTCGGTGTACTTCTTGTAGCGATACAGATGATAGAGGCCCCCCTGATAAAGGGTGACGACGTCGCTGCGCAGCTTCGTCTTCTCCAGCGACTCCTTCTCGATGGCGCCCATGACGGCCCGGCGGGCGGCAAACGCCTCGGCCGGCTTCATCTCCAGCTTGACGGCGGCGTTGACGCGGTCGGTCACGTCCTCGATGGACTGAAGCACGTTCAGCTCCAGGTCGGGGCATTTCAGCTCGTCGGCGCGGGTGCGGGCGTAGTACCCGTCGCGATAGTAGTCCTTGCCCTGGGGACTGAGCTTCTGGAGCGCATCGGCGCCAATGTGGTGGTTCGTCAGGAGAAGGCCTTCGGGCGAAACGAAGCTGCCGGAACCGCCGTTGTTGAAGCGAACCGATGCCAGCTGGGCGTGTTTCAGCCAGGCGTCGGTGAGCTCGAACTGGTACTTGTCCTTGAGGAGCTGCTTGGGCGGATCGTTGAGCAGCCACATGCCTTCATCGGCTTGCAGGGGAGTGATGGCCACGAATAGCGCCCCAAATACGAACAGCCAGGATTTGCCAGTCACGACGGTTCTCCGCTAGGAATGCTCGCGCATTCATATCCGGCGAGCCGGGAGCGTTAGCGACCGGAGATTTTGCAAGCGTCTCAAACTCCGGTCGCTAACGCTCCCGGCTCGCCAAAGCGACTGCGCGCAGCTCGGGACTTGGACGGTTACTTCTTCGGCGTGAACTTGATGTTACGGAACGCCACCGGCCCGTGGTCGCCCTGGAACATGAGCGGCCCGGTGGCCGCTTCCTTGCCAGTGAGCTGGCCGCCGGTCGGGCCCTTCGCTTCGACGTTCTCGTGGATCAGCTGGTCGTTGAGCGTCACCTTGATGAGCTTCATGTTCGATACCTTCTTGTCGCCCTCGAAGCGCGGCGTCTGATAGTCGATGACGAACTTCTGCCATTCACCGGCCTTCTTGGCCGCGTTGACGCTCGGCGCCTTGGTGTTGTAGAGGCCGCCCAGATCGCCGGGAGCGAGTTTTTCCTTGTCCTTGCCGAAGCTATCGAGGATCTGGATCTCGTACTCGCCCATCAGGTATACGCCGGAATTCGATCCCTTGGGGTACATGAATTCGACTTCGAAGGTGCCGTCGCCGAACTTCTGTTCGGTGTAGATGTCGCCGGCGTGGTCGGGATTGATCATCTCGCCGCCGGCGCCCTCGGTCGCGGTCAGCTTGGACATGTTCTTCTCGTCCACGGCTGCCTTGCCAATCACCCACTTGCTCTTCGGCGAGCCCTTGACCTTCCAGCCGGTCAGGTCCTTGCCGTTGAAGAGGACGACCGGCTTGCCGGGCTCCAGCTTGTCCTCGGCATCGGCCGTCGGCAATGGGATCAGCAGAGCGCTCAGGCCCAGCAAGGGCAGCAGGAGTAGAGACGTTCGCGGCATGGTCGGCTCCTTCGGGTAGGTGAGAAAAAGGCGGGAAATCCGGCTTGGTCGGCGCGGTGGTGGATTCTATCGTGGTGGGAAGCGAGCCGTCCATGAGAAATGCGACACCATGCGGATTGAATCCGTTCCCGTTCCCCTTCCCGTTCCAGTTCCCGAATTTGGTCCCATGCGTCCATAATCAACGATGCCACTTAGAGTCTATCCGGAGAGTTTTCCCATGAAATTAGGGGGCCTTGGTGATTCATGCGGGGCCTGAAACCGGATGATCGCCGAAATATCCAGCAGAAAACGCGATTCAGGCGTGATCGCAATTCCAGGATACCCCTAGTTTCAAGCGTTTCTTTGCAGATAGACTCTTAAATCGGGAACCAGAACGGGAACGAGAACGGGAACGGGCACGAACGGGAACAGGGACTCGGAGAAGAGGATCGCGCGTGCCCAACGCACCTGTCTTTTCATCGGTCCTCGGAATAGGATCGAAGGATATGAGCGGCGATTCATCCCCCCCTCCCGGCGATCTGGCTGAGAAGATCGCGCGCCTGGTGAAGGAGCGCGGTTGGAACCAGGAAGACTTTGCGCGCATCTCCAATCTCAATCGTCATACGGTTCGCCAGATCATGCAGTCCGACGGCACGCGCAACTTGCGCAACGCCACCGTCGGCTCCTGCGCCAAGGCCCTGGGGTTGTCGGTCCACGAATTGACCCACTGGCCGCTGGACCGGCTGCTTCTGCGCATGAACAACCCGCGTGCCCTGGACAACGAAGGTAATGCGGCCCGCCTCTTCGAGCAGGCGACGCAACCGGAACTCATGTCCTGGCTGGAGCGCAATCCCGAACGCGCCCGCCAGCTCAGCCCCGCCGAGATCGACGAGCTCCTATCCCTGCAAGGCACCGGCGGCCCGCTGACCAGCTTCGGCGTCGATCACTACGTCGGCCTGATCGAACGAAAGCGCAAGCTGCTGGAACAGGTCCATGCGATCGCCAACACCGAGCTGATCGACCTGCTGGAAAAGCTGGTGACGCTGATGTACGAGAAGGTGCAACCGTACGGCGACCGGCGGTAGAATGGACTCGGGAAGGAGGGACTCATGGCATCGGTCCAGACGCAACGCGCGACGCTCGATGATCTGTGCTATTTTCCGGGCAAGGCCGAACTCATCGGAGGGCGGATTGTGCCCCAGATGGCTACCGGACGCCGGCCCGACCGCATCGCCGCCGTATCTTTCGCAGCCTGGACGACTATGCCAGCCAGACCGGCGTCGGCGAAGCCTACACGGACAACATGGGTTTCGCCATTCCCGAGCTGCCTTCCGGCCGCGAGTCATTCTCGCCCGATGCGTCGTACCACGCCGGCCCGTTCTCGGCCGACCGATGCGGTTCATCGAGGCTGCACCCACCTTCGCCGTGGAGGTACGCAGCGAAAACGACTACGGCGATGCCGCGGAGCTGGAGTTCGCCGCCAAGCGTGCCGACTACTTCCTCGCCGGCACACCGGTCGTGTGGGACGTGGACACGGTGAACGAACGCATCCATGTTTACCGAGCGCCGCAGCCGACACAGCCGGTTGTCTATCAACGTGGAGAAACCGCTGAGGCAGAGCCGGTCGTGCCGGGATGGCGCGTCGCAGTCGACTGGATCTTTTCCTGACCAAACCAAGCGGCCGCACCGCCTAAAGGCGGAACTACGAGCAAAGGACCAGGATCACTACGAGCCGACCTTTCCGCCAAACCACGCCTTCCTCAGCGCGCGGAGATACCACTTCAAGTAGTGCGGCATCCATGCGAACAGCCGGAAGCGCGACTGACCCGCGGTGCGGTCGCGCCAGGTCGTCGGCACTTCCGCGACGCGCCAGCCATTCCAGTGGGCCTTGAGCGTCAACTCCATCGCCAGGGCGAAACTCATCTCGCCCTCGATGGGGATTTCCTCGATGACTCGCCGGCTGTAGGCGCGGAAGTTGTTTGTCGCGTCCTTGATTGGCAGGCCCGCCAGGTAGTAGAGCGATACGCCGGCCAGGCGCGACAGCGTTCGCTTCAGCAGCGGGCCGCCTTCTTGCCGGCCGCCTTTGACATAGCGCGAGCCGGCGACCACGTCGGCGCCGCCGCGCACCAGGCGGGCCATCGGCTCCACGTCTTTCGGCTCGTCGGAGCGGTCGGCCATCATGACGACGACCACGTCGCCGCTGCTCGAATTGAAACCGGCCTTGAGTGCGTTGAGTACGCCCTTGCCGAGCGTGTTGTGGACTAGCCGCACGTGGGGACAAGGAGGTTCCATCGCCGCGACGGCGGGCAGCGTGCTGTCTTCCAGAAAATCGTAGACGATGAGCGTCTCGTGCGGCTCGTGGACGTGGACTTCCAGGTCGCGCAGGAACGGCTGGATGTTCTCGGCTTCGTTGAAGACGGGGACGACGATGGAGATCATAGGAATCAGGAGTCAGGAATCAGGGATCAGGAGTCAGGAAGCGATCGCTGACTCCTGATCCCTGGCTCCTGACTCCTTGTTTCAGATGTTGCCGTATTCCACCTGCTGTTTCACCCACGGGATGACGGTGTCGAGCACCTCGCTCAGCGGCGTCGTCGCGCGGAAGCCGAGCACGCGCGTGGCCTTGTCGGTATTGGGCACGCGTTTCTGCACGTCGTAGGGATAGGCGGGGTCGGACGTGTAGCGGAACGGCACGCCGGGCTTCAGCTTCTCCCAGATCAGGGCGGCCAGCTCCAGCACCGTGGTCGAGGCGTCCGTGCTCAGGTTGAAGTCCTCGTTGACTGCTTCGGGCTTCTCGATGCAGATGCGGATACCACGGGCCAGGTCGGCGCCGTAGGTGTAGTGGCGCACCTGGTGGCCGTCGCCGAGGATGCGCAAGGGGTCTTGCCCCTTGAGCACCTTCTGGATCAGGTCCGGGACCACATGGCTCATGGCCAGGCGCACGTTGCCGGACATGATCTCCTTCTCGCACGTGGCCCGCCGCTCGCCGACGCCGACGCAGTTGAACGGCCGGATGATCGTGTACGGCAGCTTGTACTGCTCCCAGGCGCCCTGGGCGTAGTATTCGGTGGCCAGCTTCTGGAAGCCATAGGTCGAGCTCGGCGGCGGACAGCGGCGCTGGGCGCCCTCCGGGGTCGGCCACGTCTCGGCATTCTCGAAGACCATCGACGAGCTGACGACGTTGATCTTCTTCAGCGTGCCCTGCTTGTGCACCGCAATGGCTGCGTCGAAGGCCGCAGCGGTGATGCGCTCGTTCTCGGCCAGCAGGTCGTAGGCGAACTCGTGGAAGTAGCTGATACCGCCGATCCGGGCTGCGCCGGCGACCAGTTGATCGCAGCCGCACAGCAGTTCGGTCAGCAGGGGAACGTCCTTGGCATCCCCCTGCACGAAGCGATAGCGCTCATGCTGGCTGGACGCCTGCGTGAGCGGGCCGTACTTGGAGAAGTTGTCCAGGCCGATGACTTCGTGCCCGGCTTGAAGGAGCTCTTCAACGACATAGCCGCCAATGAAGCCCGCCGAACCAGTGACGAGAATTCGCATGCAGGAACCACCACAAAGGACACAGAGGACACAAAGCAAACACAAAGAAATCAGAAGCATCAACACTATGCACTCACGCTTATCCGCACACTGCTATTCAGTAATTCTCCTGCCTTTCTTTGTGTTTGCTCTGTGTCCTCTGTGATCTCAGTGGTGAATCCTATTTGCCAATCGTGGTCGTGATGTCGATCACCGGCTGCCGGAACTTCAGCCCCTTGTACGCGTCGTGGGGCGTGCCGACGATGAGCAGGTCGGCGCGTTCCAGCACGTCGTTCAGGGACGTCAGGTCCGGGTCGGGGACGAAGGGGTCGGTGCAGAGCACCTTGCGGCACTCCAGCAGCAGCACCTTGCGCAGCTTGTAGGAGAGGGACGAACGTGGGTCGTCGCTGTTTGGCTTGAACGCCATGCCGAGCAGGCCGACCGTCATCTCGTTGAGCGGATAGGCATGCTTGATGTTCTGCACGAGGAGATAAGGCAACCCCTCGTTGATCATCATGGCCGCCTGGCCAAGCACGAACGAGCCGTGGTTGAAGGCGCCAAGCTGCATGGTGTCCTTGAGCAGGCATGGTCCGGCCGCGAAGCCGGGGCGTGCCACCGAAGCCATGCGCGGATAGTCCTCGCGCAACGCCCGGTAGATGTGCTGGAAGTCCGCTTCGAACTGATTGGCGATCACCCAGAATTGGTTGCTGATGGCAAAATTGATGTAGCGCCACGCATTGCAGAACAACTTCGCCAGCTCCGCTTCCACGGGCTTGAGGAAGATCACCTTCGGACAGATGATCCGGAACAGGTCCGCGGCCCGGTCCGCGGCCCGCTGGGTGGCGCCGCCGATCAGCTGCGGCAAGCGCTCGAGCTCGATGAGCGACTGGCCCTGCACGATGCGTTCCGGGCAATACGCCAGGTCGACGTCGCCGCGGCGCTGTTGCTCGAGTTGGCGGGCCAGACGATCTGTCACGCCGGGAAACACCGTGCTGCGCAGGATCAGCAGCTGACCCGGCCGCACCTGTTGCAGCAACTGATCGATCGAGCGATCGAACTCGCCGACGGACGGATCGAGGTATTCATCGACCGGCGTGCCGATGGTGACAATGATGGCCGATGCATTCTCCATGGCCCGGTTGTCGGTCGTCGCCCGGAGCCGGCCCGCCTTGAGGGTTTCGCCGAGGAGTTCGTCGGCGTCGTCTTCGTGGAACGGCATCCGTCCGCTGTTGACCAGGGCGACGCGCTCGGCGCTGGTGTCGAGCAATTCCACCTGGTAGCCCTTGCGAGCGAACGCCAGCCCCAGCGGCAGGCCGACGTGGCCACAGCCGCCGACGATGACGAGCGGACCGGACTCAAGGGCGCCGGCCGGCCGGGATGCGGTCTGTTGTTCGCGTTCGGTGATTGGTTGCATGGGATTTTCAGTGAGGGAGTAACTGGGATTCTGCGTTTTAGCCCGCATGGTTGACCCTGTCAATGGGCCGCATCCGCGCCTTTTCGCATTGTATGCGGCCGAAACGCTTGCGCCGCCTGGCTGAAACGATACCAACCCATTTTCCGGACCTTTCGAGCAAAATCGCTGCGATCCTCCCAGCCGGCCCGCGCGAACCAGTGGGCGCTCACGCAGAAGTAGTCCGGTCGTCCGCACGAGAAGCCCGGCAGCAGCGCGAAGGCAACGCGCTCGCGGACGTCCTCGCCATCCCAGCGCGTAGGATGCAGCAGGCAGCCAACACCGCCGTTGTCATCGGAGCCGAGGTAAGCGCACACGGTGCGGCCCTTTAGCCAGGGACGCAGCCAGTCATTGAACATCGGCAGCAAGAGCGGAATGAGGACGAGAAGGTCCGCCGCGCCACGCACGGCAAGTTCGTAGAGGAACAGCGTCGTCCGGCGCGGACGGCGCTGGCGGAACCAGCGGCGGAACACGTGGGTCTGCCGCCGCAGCCTGGCTTCCAGAACGGGACGAGGCACCGCGTCGCCCCAGCAGCAGGCGGCGCAGGTGTGGCCCGCGAATCGGCACAACGGGACGCTCACAGGTCGGCTCCGCAGCGGCTGCACTTCCGCACGTCGGGATGATAGCGCTGGCCGCAGCTGCATTCGCGCGGCTTGCCTTCGCACATCTGCTCCAGGATGCCCCACGCCTTGTCGGGGTCCATGCTCAACTGGTTGATCATCTTGCCCTGCATCACTTGCAGGCTGGTGCCGGTCCGCAACTCTTCGTAGAGTTGGCCGAGGATGCGCTGCCCCTCGGTCGGCGGCTCGTAGCGCAGCACTTCTTCCTTGTACGTGCCCCGGCAGCCGCGACACTCCACGTAGCGGTCGCCGCCGCCGATGGGGAAGATCGGGATGAAGAAGAAGGTGAAGAAGGGCCGCGTGTGCTTGAGCGTGAATTCCTCACGGCAGTCGCAACTCGGGCAGTGAAAATCGCCGTGGTCCAGGTCCGACGTGATGCCGCGCGATCCCCAGATGATAATGGGCATATGTGGGCTCCGAGAACGAAGTTCTCCAGGGCGGGTTTCAAGCAGAAGCCGTCTTGTAAATGACGAATGTCGAAGCCCGAATGACGAATCAATGCCCAATGACGAAGCCCCAGGGAAAAGCGAGTTCCTCGTTCCCAAGCTCCGGCTTGGGAACGCACGGCCGCGAAGCTCCGGCTTCGCGGAACACGTCTGGCCGCTCCACGGCGCGCTTCCTGTAGCGGAACTCGCCAGAGTTCCGAGTTCCAAGCGGCATCCCGTCGCCCGGAAGTCTGGCGACTTCCGCTACTCGGCGCGTTTCATGTCCTGTAGCGGAACTCGCCAGAGTTCCGAAAGGGGACCCTGTCGCCCGGAAGTCTGGCGACTTCCGCTACTCGGCGCGCGACAACTCGTTTGGCAATTGGCTCACAGGCTCCGGAGCTTGGGAACGAGAGGGAAAGCTCCAATCTGAAGCGGGTCGCCTTGGCATTTGGTCATTGGGCCTTGGACATTGATTCGTCATTCGGTCTTCGGCATTCGTCATTGCTCCCAACGCCGGAGAGTGAAATAGCGTTGTCAAAGCAGCCACCCTTTCTAATTCGGTGCAGGCTCGCTGTCAATTCGCTGCCGGAGGAGCCGCGTCACTTCGTCGTGGAGCAATTGACGGGCTTCCTCCGGGCTCATCGCCTTCGGCGCGGCGCTGCCGCGGAGGAAGTCCCAGCCCTGGATCTTGTCGCTGCTGTGCTGCACGATGAAGTCGTATTCCTTGTGGGGCCGCAGGGCCTTCTGAGCCGTCGCGGCATCGATGCCGTGCTGCCGGCACAGCGCATCCACGGCCTCGATACGTTGCAGGTCAGCCATCTGCTCGGCGTCGTGGAATGTGCCGAGACTGCGCGGCATCTGCACGACGAATACCAACTCGAAGACGCGGGCCAGCACCAGGCAAGTCAGCCAGCGGTTAGAGCGGTCCCAGTTCCACGCCCACGGTTTGAAGAGCCAGTCTTCCCAGTGTGCCAGACCGCCCACGAAGAAGAAAACCAGCCCCAGATGTGGGAACAGCTGATAGCGGCCCCAGCGGCACACCTGTGTGTACGGCCAGCCGGAGCGAGCGCTGTACGTGAGCACATAGGTCGTCAAGACGAAACCCAGGCCCAGCCAGAGCAGGCGCCGGTCCGGCGCCAGATACCACCACGTCACGCCCGCGGCAACAAACAGGCCGAGCAGGATGAACATCGCCCAGATGGGAACGGGGTCGCCGCTGATGCCGAACGAACCGATCAGCAAGTTGTCCACCAGCGAGCGCACCGTGTATTTCAAGCCGATACCTGCGTCAAAGGCTTCCAGCGCGGTCTTCTTGTCGTAATGCTCGGTGCGCATGATCGTTTCCTTGTTGCGCGGCAGCGTGATCGCGAGGAAAAGACCCGTGCCAAGCATCGGCGCCAGGGCAACGAGCGAGCGCACGACGGCAGCGCCGACACGACGCACTTTCGCCAGGTCAATCGCATCGGGCAACAGGTACAGGACACAGAGCGGGCCGGCGAGGATGCCGCTGGCGAACCAGCACGGCGCCAGGGCCGTCCACAGGATGCACGGGGCCAGATGCCAGGCCTTGCCGGTCTGCCGCCAGCGCTGGGCTGCAAGCAGTGCCAATAAGACCGTGTCCAGAGCCAGAACGGCAAAGCTGGCGGCAAACCAGGTGACGGCCTCCTTGTACTGGCTGCTGACGCCAAACAACGCCATCGCAATCAGGCCGTAGAGAGGGTGTCCCAGCTCGCGCTTCACGAACAGGAAGACGAGGGGTAGGCCAAACAAGACGGCCAGCGGTCCTTGCCAGGCGGCGAGGAGCGGCAGGTTGGAAGGTGTGCCGGCGAGCTGGCCGAGGAGCCATGTGGACAGGCGGCCCAACGGCATCGTGTGCTCGTTGTGCGGCGCCCAGAAGTTCGCTGCGGTCGCTTCCCAGGTCCAGGAGTGGGCCAGGATTTGAAAGTCGTCCCAGAGGAGCATGGGGTGGGCGAGGGGCCGAGCGTGCAGGGCAAGGGTGGCAACGGCGATGACGGCGGCAACCGCCCAGGCGCCCCGCACGGACCACTCGGCGGGCGGCGGTTCGTCGAGCGGATGTCGCGGTTCCTCTTCGGTCGGGGAAGGGCCCATTGCCGGCACTCGCAAGTCACGCGGTTCCCCCTCAGTATAGGCGAAGTGGAGTGCCGCGGCGTTGCGGGAAGTGCCACTTCCGGCGACCAGAAAATCGGCAGGTCGGCGCTTGAATCCCGCCGCGCCGCAGAGTAGAAATTCACTTCAATCAACTTTCTCCGGTAGTCGCTGTCCATTCGCCCCAGAGGAATGCGCACATGCTGCAGGCGATCCGCAATTGCTTCAACCAGGGCTTCTTCATGGTCGCCTTGCCGCTGTTTGCGCAAGGCAAGGGCGCCGAAGGCACCACGCAGAAAACCAAGTCGGCGACCGGCGAGGCGTTCGGCGACCTGGTCGGCGCCTGGTGGCTGTGGGCGGGAATCATTGCCATCCTTGGTCTGCTCGGCTTGCTCTACTACCTGCGCAACAAGAGCGATGACTAGACAACCCTGTTTCAACGAAAAAGCGAGGAAACCCGGAAGGAACGCATGGGCAGTCCTTCCGGGTTTCCTCGCTTCACACGTTCGGTGCGCGGCAGAAAACAAATTCTCCAGCGAGCGTCGAGGCGTTAGCCCCATGTGGGCAGACGACCGCGACCGCGCGCGAACACGTCGGGCTGACGCCTCGACGCTCGCCGGGATTGGAGCCAAAGACACGCGGCAATTATTTCCTGCTGCTCGCCTTGCTCCCTACTGTCCTGTCCGGAATCGGTTCTGCGCCTTGTTCCAGTCGCCGACGACCGCATCGACGGTCATCATCTTGCGCTCCCGCCACACGTGCAGGCGGATCTTCTGGCCCGCTGGCATCGTGCTTACCATGTTGATCAGGTGGTTCTCGTTGCGGATTGGCGTACCGTCGATCTGCAAGATCACGTCTTGGCCCTTCAATCCCGCGGCGGCGGCGGGCGTGTCCGGATAGATCACCTCAATCATCGCTCCTTGGGCGCGATCCAGTCCCAGTTTGAGGGCGTCGGCAGGCTCGAAGGACGCTGCCAGCTGCAAGCCGAGATAGCCGCGCGTCACGCTCCCCTTGTCCAGCAGCTGGATGCTGACGCGCTTCACCAGGTTGATGGGGATGCTGAACGCCACGCCGCTGTTGCTGCCGGACTGCGATGCGATGGCCGTGTTCAGGCCGATCACTTCGCCATCCATGTTCACCAGTGGGCCGCCGCTGCTGCCCGGATTGATGGCCGCGTCAGTCTGCAGGAAGTCCTTGATGCGGATGGTGCTGCCCAGGCTCACCTGCCCGCGCTCGCGCGCGCTGATGATGCCGTGCGTCACCGTCTGATTCAGGCCGAACGGGCTGCCAACGGCCAGCACCCACTGGCCGACGCGCATGCGGTCGCTGTCCCCCATCGGTGCCGTGGGCAGGTTGTCGCCTGCGTCCAGGCGCAGGACTGCCACGTCGGATTCTGGGTCGGCCCAAACTTGCGCGGGCCGCAGCAGCCGTCCGTCGGCCAGGTTGACGCTGATTTGCTCGGGCTTGGCCTGGGCGATGACATGGTTGTTGGTCAGGACATAGAGGCCGTTGCGATTGGGCAGCCGCACGATGACGCCGGAGCCCGACTCCTCGACTGGCTTGTTCTTGGCGTTGGCGGCGGTGCTCGGCGCCGGGGGCTTGGTGGCTTCGACGGAGACGACGGCCGGCGAGATGCTTCGTGCGACGATTTCGAAGCGATCACCGGGCCGAACGGGATCCGAGGTCGGAGCCAGGGCGCCGACCGTGGCCTGCGGTTGGGCGGACACGCGCGTTTCCAACCGCGGCGCCAGCGCCACGCTGGTCATGCCGCCGCCAAAGGCGCAGGCGCCCAGGAACAGCACGAAAAGGACCCGCTTCATGGACATGGTCTCTGTTCCGAGAGGTGAATGGGGACCGACCCACCGCTTGCCGCGCGGAGGACCCTTGGACGGGCATTCCATTCTAGCGCGGTCCCGGGCGCGGACTTGAGAAAACCTTCAGTGGCGCGGCGGAATTGGTGGATCCACGGCGGCAAAAAAAGCAGAAAGCCCGCAGCTGTTACGCCGCGGGCTTTCTGCTTCTTCGTTCCGGTCGATGCTTACTTGCTCAGGTCCATTTCCAGGTCGTTGAGGTCCACGTTCTCATCTTGCGGACGCTCGACGTCGGAGACCTTCTCCCAGTTCTCATGGCGTCCGGCGCCCCAGTCGCCGTGGACTTCCATCTCACGCTGGCACTTGACGCAGGCGGTGCTGTACGGCAAGGCATTCAGCCGAGCGACCGGGATCTTGCACTGGCAGCCTTCGCAAACACCGTAGGTGCCCTGCCGGATCCGGTAGATGGCGCGCTCGATCTGGTTGAGCTCGCGGGATTCCAGTTCCGCGAGCTGCGAAGCAATTTCTTCGCTGCCGGAGTCAAACGCTGCATCCGCGACATCCCCGGTCTGGTCCGCACCGCCGAAGCCGCGCAGGTCGATCAACTCGCCAGCCAGACGCTTCCGAAGTTCGGTGCGCCGTGCCGCCAGGGACTTGTGCAGTCGCAGAAGTGCTTCTCGTCGTGCCATGTGCCTCACCACCCTCTCAATTCGATGTGTACCTCTTCGATTGTTCCCGCCCCGTAGGATCTGTACGTTAGAGCATGAAAGATGTTTGGGAGGTTCACGCCTTTTTCCCAGATTCATGCGCTGTTTTTGCACAGCCTCCCTTATCGGGTCACAACCTTCTGCAATTCGCGTTCCAAATCATTCAGAACGTCCTGTTTATTAATTATTTCTACAACGCCTATGCTATCCATCTGTTACGAGTAGGCTGACTTCCCCAACTGATCGACCGTGCAACAGTGCCTTGGGATTTCGCTGTGCTTTGCTACCGAATCCTACGCATACCGTCCCAAAATTGCTCATGTTGCGCTCAACTGCCGAAAGTATACCCGACGAAAATAGGGGTCGTGGGATAAATGCGCTCCCGCTTGACCCTTTCTCCGTCGGAACAACCGATTATAGGAGCATCGGCAACCCCCAAATCCGAACGACTGGCATAAAACAACGCCGCTGGCGGCGAAGCACCTCCAACCGTGCTTCGCCGCCAGCGGCGCAAAGAGAAAAATGCCCAAAAAGTCAGGGGCGCGTCATCGTGCTCAGGATCCCTGACAGCTCCGATTGCGGCGCCATGAACCACAGGCGCGGCATCGTCGCCTCGGGCAGTCGATTTGTGTTCAGCTGTGAGTTCGGCGGATCGGCCTCTGCACCCAGCAGCAGGTTCGCCAGGGTTGGCGGCCGTTCGTAAGTGACCACCTTCGTATTGTCGTCGAGGTTGGCCACTTCCTTCGCTTTCTTGACCGCATCTTCCTGGTAGCCGATCTTGTCGATCAGGCCGAACTTGAACGCTTCGTCCGCGGTGAAGATGCCGCCGTCGGCGCGCTTGCGATAGAATTCGACCATCTTCGGCTTGCCGTCGACGAGGATGACCTTGCCTTTTTCGTTGACGTCCTCGATCTCGCGCTTCGTCTCGGGAATAACCACGGTCATCTGGCCTGCGAGCTTCGGCCGGCCGGCTTCGACCACTGCGATGAACTGCTTGTAAGCGTGATTCACCATGTCCTGCCACAGCTGGCGTTCCTGGGCGGTCATGTTGTGGAACATGGAGCCGCTGTCCTTGATCTCGCCGGCCTTGATGACATTCATGCCGAAGCCGTACTTGTCGGCCAGCCCGCTGATGTTTGGAAACGCCGCATAGACGCCGATGGAACCGGTGATGGTCGTTTGCTCGGCGAAGATATACTCGGCCGGAGCCGCGACATAATAGCCGCCCGACGCGGCCAGCGCCCCCATCGACACGATGACGTTCTTCTTGCCGCCCTTTTGCTTGGGATGGGTGCCATCCGCGAGCTGCTTGATGCGCCGGTGCAGGTCGTCACTGGCAGTGATGCTGCCGCCGGGGCTGTTGATACGCAGGATGACCGCCTTGACGTGCTCGTCCATCGCGGCCTGGTCGATCTCTTTCTGCACGAAGCCGATGGCGCCTTCCATGATGACGCCGTCGAGCTTCACGATGGCGATCTTGTTCGTGGCCCGCGTCGGCCCGCTAACGATGCGTTCATTGACGTAGGAAGTTCCGCCGTCAAGCCCCGCCATCCGTCCGCCGAACAGCAGCACGAAGTTCACGCCCAGCGACAGGGCCAGGACGAGAAACAGGAACGTGCGGAACAGCGAGCCCAGCAGCGATCCGCGCGCCGGCCGCGGCGGGGGTTGCATCATCGGGTAGCGCACCGGAATGACCATCGGAGGCTGCTGTTCCGGCGGAGGCGGTGGATAGGGCGACTGCGAAGGGTCATGGGCTTCGCTCATGGAGAAGTGTCCTCGTGATTGATGACAGGGTCAGCCGATGACAAGGGCCAGTTGACAGGATGCAGGTCTGTCACACTGCCGGGTTCAGCCGGCTCCCGTCTGCCACCACCGTCGGGTGGTGGGTGATAATCGATGCGCCAGCCGGCTTCAGCCGGCTTGGTTCCTGCCTTCAGGCCGACTTGCTTCAGCGCCTGAAGGCGGCGTTTAGAAATCCGGCTAAATCCGGCTGCGGCGAGCTTACAGCACCTTCCCACCACCTGAAGGTGGTGGCAGACGGGAAGCCGGCTGAACCCGGCAGAAAACAAATCAGGTAACTTCAGGCGCACCTTGTCACCTTGTCACCTTGTCACCTTGTCACCTTGTCACCTTGTCACCTTGTCACCTTGTCACCTTGTCACCTTGTCACGTTTGCAGGTTCTGCAACATGTCGCGCAAGGCAACCAGCCGCTGGCCCCGGCACTCGTCGATATGCAAGGCCTTGAGCAGCCGGCGACGCAGTTCGCCTTGGACGTCCTCGATGGCGCTGGGGGCGGTGCTGGGCAACTTGATGACGCCGCCGGCCCGCCGATGGTGGCCGCCCGCGCTGCCGAGCTTGCCAACCACCTGCTGGAGCAGGTCGCCGGCGCAGCCTTGCGCGGTTGCCGTCCGCAACGACAGCACCAGTCGGTTGCCGCACACGCCGGCGCAAAGGGCCCAGTCCACTTCGTCGAAGCGAATGAGGAAGTCGGCGACCTGGGCGGCCAGTTCCGGCTGCGGCAGTTCGTCCACCCAGCTGATGATGAGGCGGTCGTAGATAAAGGAGCTTTGCATCGCCTGCAGCACCGTCTGGAAATAGGCGTGCGGCAGGCGGGCGTTGCGGATCTGAGCCAGCCCATCCTTGTCGGCGAGCGGGTAGAGCAGGTTCAGGCTGCTGTCGTCCAGTGCATTGCTTTCCCGCGGATGTCCGTTCAACTCGGTCTCGATGCCGTAGTACAGGGCCGTCGCCAAACGTGGCGGCAGCTCGACTTCCTGCTCGGTCAGGTAGCTGGTAACGATGGAACAGGTCGCGCCGACATTCCGGCGCAAATCGACGAAAGGAATGCCCGCAAGGTCGCCCAGCGTTTCGTGATGATCGATGACGGCGTAGAGCGGGACGTCGGCATCCAGCGTGTGCCGGCCGGTATTAGGCTGGCTGTCCACCATGACGACGGCCTCATCGGCCGCCCAGGTGACCTCTTCGAGCGGCACGAGGTCGATGTCGAGCAACTCGACCATTGCCCGGTTCTCTGCCCGGTTGATCAGACCGTCCCGAATCAGGCGGACCGGCTTGTCCAGGCAGGTTTCGACCAGATGTGCCAGGCCCAACATGGAGCCCAAGCTGTCGGGATCGAGGTGGACGTGGGAAACGAAGCTGACGCAGGAGCAGTCGGCCAGTCCGGCCAGGAACCGCTCGGAGCGGCGGCGGGTGAGGGTTGCGTGGCCGTTGCCCGCGGGTTCGGCGCTGCGACGCGCCATGGTTGCGTGTCCTCCAATGCCAGGCGTGTCAGCGGCTGCGCGAAAGGATCGGTCGGCCCCGATCCTTGGGGCTGTCTGCCGTCTTCCGCCTGGGGGACGCCGCTGGCGTGCCGTGTAGGGGGTCCAGGGTGTTCCGTCCCTGGCAGCGATCCGACCAGAGTCGGAAACGTCCTGCGTTCGCTTCTTCGATTGTAAATCGTCGCTGGCCCGTTGCCAAGAGCCTACTCACTCTCGCCGGCCAGCTCTTCGACGCGCTGCCACTGAGCGTCGGTAACGGGCATCACCGATAGCCGGGAGTTACGGACCAGGTCCCAATTCGCCAGGCTGGCGTCTTTTTTAATTCGCTCCAGCGAAACAGGGCTTTTCCAGCGCCGCACCGGTTTGACCCGCAGGATGACGGCTTTGGGGTCGTCGCCGTCGGCATCGGTGACGGCGGCACTGACGGCCTTCATTTCGCCGACGATCGCCTTTTCTTTCCCGGTGTGGTAGTAGAGGATACGGTCTCCCTTGGCGACCTGGCGCAAGTGCTTTCGTGCTAGATTGTTAGTGACTCCATCCCACAAAGTGCTGCCGTCGGCCTCCAGCTGCGCAAAGCTGTAGCAGTCGGGCTCCTGCTTGAACAACCAGGACGCCATACCCATCTTCCTCAACCGACAAGGGTTTCTTCGCTGGAACACCTCACGCGACCGGCAAACTGGAACGCGGGGGAGGAGAAATTCATCGCAAACGAGCCGCCGCTTGGACGGCTGCAAATCCAGGATGCGTAGAATCGAGGTGCCGGTGAGGAACCGGTGTTCAGGTCCCGGACCTGCTCAGCACACTTATGGCGCTGGTTCCGGTCAGGTTTCCCCCTTGCGTCTGCACCCAGGTTGCCGGAGCCAGCGCCACTTTTTCTTCCCGTCCGGCCACGCGGCGTTGTATCCTACCCGTCGCGGTGGCACCTTCACAAGCCATCAGCGTGGCGGATCGGCTTCCAACCACTTCCGGACTTGCTCGCGCTGCGGGTCAGTAAGTTTGCGCCGGGCATCGACGGCCTCGCCATCGAGCCGTTGCGCCTCGGCTGCCTCGAGCTTGCATTCCTGGGGATTGCTCGCCCTGGAGAAGACGTCGGCCAGGAAGTACCGGACCCGCGGATCGTGCGGCTCGTTCTCCTTCAGCTTGTTCAGGCTGTTGGCGGCATAGCCATACTGCACACGGAAGCTGCCCGGATCGCCCGGCGCCTGGGCAAACAGCATCCGCAGCTGGTACGATGCCCACGAGCCGGCTTTCCCCTTCGGATCGAGCGCCTGGGCTCCCTTGGGCGACGGCGTGTAGCTGACCGCCGCTCCGATTCCCAGGCCGCCGACCTTCCCCATGTCTTCCTTGACCTTCGCTTCCACGTTTCGATTGGGAAAATCGTCCTTGTCGCGCAGCAGGGCGTACATCTCCCACTGCTTGCCGTACCAGTACGCCAGTTCAGCCCACAGGAAGGCGTTCTCGGAATCCTCGGAACGGGCTCGCTCCAGGGGACTGACGAAGGCCTCCTGTAACACGGGAATATATTTGCGGCGAATCAGCTCGACCTTTTCTTCGGGCGAGGTGCTTTCCGACAGCTTGGCGCGCCACTCGGCCTCCTTGGCCGGCCAGTCGGAATAGCGGCCGCGCACCTTGCTGAGCGTGTTGGCCGCGCTGGTGACGGGATAGAAGACAACCACCAGATAGAAGAGACACAGGACGCCGACGACGGGTGCGGGGATCGCGGTCCACGCCCAGTGTTTCGGCTCGAAGCTCGGTTCCGCCACCGGCAGCGCATTGAGCGCGAGGGCAACCAAGACCCACAATGGCTGAGCTACCGACGGAAAGCCGATGCCGCCGGCCAATAACAACACCACCAGCGCGGCGGCCACGCCGGCAGTCGTCGCGCGAGCCTGGGTCCGTGCCGTCCATGGCACGCCTTCCAGGAGAGCGAACGCGCCGAACCAGACGAGCGAGCGGCACAACGCGATGAACGCTTCCAGCGCTGCGTGCTGGCCACCCTGCTCCGCGAAGCGGAGCACGAAGCCGAACATCAAGCCGACGGCGCCGCCGACATAAAACTCCCAGTTGGTTCGTGGCCGAACGGGTGACGATTCTGCTTCCACGGGCCAGGGGAAGGTGGTCATGCGCCAGAAGAACGCGGCCAATGTCAGCACGAGAATCGTCAGGCCGACCAAGCCGAGAGTGGCGGCGGTCTCGAAGAGGAAGTTGTACGGATGAGCCACTCGCTCCCCGGCAGCCGAGAACAGGAAGCGTGGAAACTCGCGGCCAAAGTTGCCCAGGCCGACGCCCCACAGCGGTGCTTCGCGAATCATTGCCGACGTGCAGTCCCACGTCTCAAGGTGGGGCGTGAGCACCGAACCGGTGCCGAGCGCCAGGAGCAGGGCAGCGCACATGGTCGCACCGCAACCGCTAACCAGAATGGTCCGCCAGGTCGCGCGTTCGCTTTGCCAGCAGACGAAAGCAGCGGCCAGCAAGGATGGCAGCAGCAGGGCCAGGTACGCGGCAAAGCTGCCGGTCTCGGCGAAGGTGCCGGTAATTCCCCGGACCGCCGGCGCATCGACCAGATCGTCGAAGATGGCGCGCAGGGTGGCGTTGGGCGCCGGCGGCGCGGCTTCGGGTTGTTGCAGCTGGTAGAACGCGTACACGGAAAGACTGACACCCGTCGCAAGCACCGCAGCCAGCAGGGCGCGGTTCTCGCCCTTGCCGCGCACCAGCTGCCGAATCAGGACGAACACGATGAGCAGGCCCGCCCACTCCCACGCCAGCAGCCAGGCCGGGTTCTGGTACGCCGCCACGCGCAGGGCGCCGAAAAAGCCCAGGCCCGTCAGCAGCAGCAGGCCTACATCCACGAGGCTGCCGTGCCAGCCAGACTGCTTCGCCCACGCACGCCAGATGGCAGCACCCAAGGCAACTAGCAGCCACAGCATGAGCAGACCCTGGTTGGACACGCCCGTGCCAAGAAGCGCACGGCCAGCGTCTTCGCCCGGCACCAGCGGCCGGGCAACGATGAGTGCGGTGATGACGCCGAGCAGCATGCGCCGCAGCAGTTCGGGACCATGCTCGTTGCGTGCTGCTGCCGGAGATGCCTCGGTACGCTCCGCGGATTTTCGATTGCGCCTGCCCGTGGGAGTCTCCTTTCGGCCCCCAGGTTGCTTCCCGTGGGCTCAGCGGTTCGGTGACGTTGGTTCCGTGTAGGGTGGGTCGAGCGTCAGCGAGGCCCACCCTACCAATCTGCAAGTCTCGCGCGATAGTAGTCGCGAGCCTCTTTCAAGAAGTTCCGTACTGCCTCTTCCCGGTAATCGGCATAGGTCCACGGCCACGGCTCGTAGGTGCCAGCCTGGAACCGCAGCGTCACCTCCGCGAAGATACCGTCGCGCAGGTAGAGGCGATGTTGCTGGTCCTTTGTCGTCGCCAGGCAAAACTTACCGAGCGACAGGAAACCGGGGTCCAGGTTCAGCGGCCGCTCCTCGGGATACGCGTCTTGGTTCGCCAGTTCAAGTTCCAGGGCGTTGCTTCGAAGCTTCACGTCCGGGAGCGTATCGGGGGGGACCAGCCGTTCGAAAGTCAGGAAACGCTTGCGCAGGCCGGGGCCCATGGTCGGCTCGTAGTAGGTCGTTTGATGAAAATCGAACGTCGGACTGACCGGACCGACGGGCCCGTGCAGGTCTTCCAGTCGCTCGCGTGCCCAGTTCAGCACGGCTTCGTGGCGGCTGAAGACTGCAACCACGAGCAGGACGGGCTCGACACGGCGCGGCTTGGCCATCGTATGTGAGATGCGCTCAGCGCAGCTTTTGTTGTTTGAAATGTGGACTGGACCCTTGCATTCCAGGCGTCGAGTCTCGAATGCCATCCACTTGAGCGAGCGGCAGCATGAATTTGCCCAGTAGCACGGACATTTCTATCCGTGGGGTCGCGAAATTGCACGGACAGAAATGTCCGTGCCACTGAGAGTCTATCTGCAAAGAAACGCTTGAAACTAGGGGTATCCTGGAATTGCGATCACGCCTGAATCGCGTTTTCTGCTGGATATTTCGGCGATCATCCGGTTTCAGGCCCCGCATGAATCACCAAGGCCCCCTAATTTCATGGGAAAACTCTCCGGATAGACTCTGACAACACGCTTCAGTACAGTTGCGGCCGGCACAGCCGGCCCGACAAAAACTTAGGCCTCTAGCCTGTACGGCCGGCTGTGCCGGCCGCAACCGCCGCTCAACGCAGCTTTTGTTGTTTGAGAATGTCGTCCAGCCAGTGGCGATCCTCTTCGGTCAGCGGGGCCGTCGGCTCGCGCTTGTAGTCGATCATGGGAGCGAATCCGCCCTGGTCGTAGCAGCGGGCGAACGCCGCCTGTAGATCGAGCACGGTGTCCCGGTCGTCGGCGGCCAGCGGCAGTCGGAAACGCGGCAACCGCTTTTGCAAGGTTGCGGTATAAATCTCGTAGGGCTCCGGCTGCGTGGCCCGCGTCACCGTGACGGCATAATCCCAGTCCGGCAAACCGTCACGCGAGTATTCCAGCGTCGGCTGGCCCGCCAAGACCAGGTCGATCTCCACCAGGCTGCTGCTGGACGATTTGCCCTCGCGCCGCTTTTCCAGGTAAGTCTGTCGGCCCGCCGTCGTGGTCTTGTTCGTGGGACTGACGGCATCGACGAGGGTAACCAACCGGCCGTCGTTCCGCTGACGGATCTCGATGAATTCCTCATGGTGCTCTTCACGCACAATCGACGTGAACAGCACCTGCTCGGTGACATAGTGCCGCTGCGCGATGCGGGCGCGGTAACGATCGACCAGCCCCGGCAGCAGGATCTGGTAAAGGCAGGCGATGAACTGATGATGGAAAACGGGCCAGAGCTTATCCTCTTCGAGATAAGGGTCCATTCCTGGAAACGGACTCGGCATGGGTGTCAACTCCCTGGTTCCGTCAGAACCACGCTGTTCCTTGGCTCAGTGCTGTCGCTGCGTGTTCCCCCAAACGAATGCCTTCGATTCTAACGGCAGCTGCGCGCAGCTGCCAGGGTTTGCGTCCTCTGGGGTGCAAACCCGTTTCTGCGCGACCTGCTTGGTCGAAGCCCTCGCCCTCGTGACCGGGCTCTGCCCGGTCACGCAC
>JAIEMG010000307.1 GCA_019752375.1 Gemmataceae bacterium
GGCACGGTCGGTATCGCCGCCACAGCCGCGACTACGAACGGCGCACGGATTCGAGCGAAGCGATGATTCGGGTCAGTGCCCTGCATCTGATGCTCCGTCGCTTGGCGCCCTCGCCAGCCGAGGCGACGTTCCGTTACCGGGCAGCTGCCTAACAGCTGGCCAAACCCGAAAAACCCGAAGGTTCTTTCCGGATAGTCTCTCAATGCGCTTCACCCCGATCGGGACTCGACGCCACTCATTCCAATCGATCTCGGGAAATCAGCATGAACGAGAAGCCCACGTTCGATGATGACCTGCTTCCCCCTTCCTTGGAAAGCCGACTCGATGACATTTGCGATCGCTTCGAGTCCGCCTGGAAAACCGGACGGCAACCGGCGATCGAGGATTACCTGAAAGACGTGCCGTCCGTCGACCGTTCTCTGGTGCTCGCGGAGCTGATCGCTCTGGATATCGAGTACCGCCAGCGCCGCGGCGAAACCGCCACGGAGCAAGAGTACCAGCGGCGATTCGGCGCGGCTTCCCTCGCGGATCGTCGCTCGGCCGCGAGCAGTGCCCTTTCAGAGGACTCGGAACAGCGCAGCGCCACCGATTCGCAAGGCGGCGTCCCGGCGAACATCGAAAGCACACCGACGGCTGCCTGGGATTCCAACGCCCCGCTCCCCGCCGATGCAGCCGACCTGCAAATTGGGAGCGAGTCCCAGGCCGTCACCAGTGACTCGGCCGCCAGGCCGGCCGAGGAATCGGCCGCGACCCTGGTCCGCGACCGATCCTCGGCCAACGCGACGGGGCCTCGGCCGGGGCCGCACGCAGCCTGGCCGGAGGTGCCCGGTTATCGCATCCTTGGCGAACTGGGTCGCGGCGGCATGGGGGTCGTCTACAAGGCGGAGCAACTGGCGCTCAAGCGCGTGGTCGCCATGAAAGTCGTGCTGGCCGCCCAGTTCGCCAACACCAAGAAACTCGTCCGCTTCCGCATGGAGGCCGAAGCCGTCGCGCGGCTGCAGCATCCCCACATCGTGCAGATCTACGAGATCGGCGAATACAAAGAAATTCCCTTTTTCACGCTGGAATACGTCGACGGCGGCTCCCTCGTCAGCCTACGCGGTCAGTCGATCCCGCTGGTAGCCAACGTGGTCCGTCTGGTGGCCCAGGCCATTCACGCAGCCCACCAGCGCGGCATCCTCCACCGCGATTTGAAGCCTGCCAACGTCCTCCTCACCTCGGACGGCCTTCCGAAGATCACCGACTTCGGCCTCGCCAAGCACATGGGCCAGGAGTCGGACCACACGCGCAGCGGCGACATCATGGGCACGCCCAGCTACATGGCGCCCGAGCAGGCCGCGGGAAGGAACAAGGAACTGGGCGTGTGGACCGACGTCTACGCCCTGGGAGCAATCCTGTACGAGCTGCTGACCGGCCGGCCGCCCTTCAAGGGCAAGACCATCCTCCACGTCCTGGAGCAGGTGCGCACGCAAGACCCCGTGCCGCCCCGCCAGTTTCAGCCCAAAACACCGCGGGACCTGGAGATCATCTGTCTGAAGTGCCTGGAGAAGGAGCCCAGCAGACGCTATGCCAGCGCCGACGCCTTGGCGGAGGACCTGCGCCGTTTCCTGGAGCACGAGCCGATCCTGGCTCGCCCCGTGTCCACGTGGGAGCGGACGGTCAAGTGGGCTCGGCGACGGCCCGCGGTGGTAGCGTTGATCGGACTGGCCGCTTTCATGGTGTTGGGGACGGTTGCCGGCGCTCTGGCGTTCGCTCGGCAGGAATACCAGCGGGCGGAGGAAGCCAATGCCCTGCGTGCAGCCGCGGTGCTCGAACGGGACCACGCCGAGGAGAACTTCCTCCATGCTCGCGACGCCGTCGATCAGATGTTGACGGGCGTCAGTCGCGATCGACTGGCCTTCGAGCCGCGCATGGAGCAGGTCCGGCGCGACTTGCTGCGCCAGGCCCTGCAATATTATCAGCGGTTCTTGACCGTCAAGAGCGAGCTCCCCGCCGTTCGCTGGGAAGCGGGGCGGGCGTATCAGCGCGTCGGCGATATCCAGGAATTGCTGGGACAGCATGCGGAATCCGAGAGCGCCTACCGCGCCGCGTTCGAGCTGCTGGGCGATCTCACACAGCACTTTCCCGATACGCCGGAGTATGGGCACGACCTGGCGGCGGTGCACACCAATCTCGGCAACCTGCTCAAGAAAGTTGGTCGCCAATCCGAAGCCGAGCAAAGTTACGAACGTGCTTTGGAGCTTCGGAGCAAGCTCGTGCAGGACCGGCCGAAGGCGCCCGATCGTCGACGCGCGCTGGCGGCCAGCCACACCAACCGCGGCGCCTTGCGTCAGGCTCGCAACCGGCTGCAGGAGGCCGAGCAGGACTATCGTAGGTCCTTGGAACTTTTTGAAGAGCTGGTCGCCGAGTACCCGAACGTGCCGGACTACCGCGAGGAGCTGGCGCGCTGCCTCAACAACCACGGCACCTTGCAGCAGACGGCCGGCCGCCCCAAGGAAGCGGAGCAGCAGTACGTTCGCGCCCTGGGGCTTTTTCATGAACTAGCGAGCCAGTATCCAGCGATGCCGGCTTACCGCCAGCAGGAAGCGATCACCCTGGCTCATCTTGCCGCTTTACGCCGCGACACCAACGTCCCCGAAGCCGAGACAGCGCTTCGGAACGCGCTGAGCCTGCGCGAAGCATTGGCGGTTGACTTTCCTTCGGTGCCTCTCTATCGACAAGAACTGGCCGATACCTACTCGAACCTCGCCCTGCTCAAGGGCGCCGGCGGCAATCCACAAGCCGATCAGACGTATTTGCAGTCGCTCAAGGTCAAATCCCAGCTGGCCACCGATTTTCCGAAGGTCCCTGGCTTCCGCCGCGACCTGGGTGTCAGTTATAACGCTTGGGGCATCCTGCTGCAGTTGCACGGACGACTGCCCGAAGCGAGCCTGGCATACCACAAGTCCCTGGAGATCCTCTTCAAGCTGGTGGAGGACTTCCCCACCCAGGCGGAGTTCAAGCAAGAAGCAGCGACCGCCGTGACCAACCTGGGAACGCTGCAACAGCTGACGAAAGAGCCTGGCGAAGCGGAGAAAAGCTATCGCCGCGCCCTGGAGCTTCGCCGACAGCTCACCGACCAATCCGGGCACCTCCCCGATCATCACCAGGAACTGGCCCGCGCCCATGTCAACCTGGGGACGCTTCTGCAAATCAACCAGCGGCTCGCCGCCGCGGAAGAGGCCTATCGCGAAGCCGTCCATATCCTCGAGAAGCTCGTGAAGACTCATCCCAGCGTGCCCGATTACCGCCACGAGCTTGCCGTCTGTTACAACAACCTGGGCAACCTGCTCCAGGCAACCCAACGCGTCAAGGACGCCGAGATCACGTGGCGCCAGGCCGTCGACATTCTGCTCCGCATGACCGACGAGATGCCGAAGGTTCCCATCTATCGCCAGGAGTACGCACGGACACTCAATCAGTTGGCGATCTTGCTCGCCTCCACGGCCCGCGTCCAGGACGCCGAGGCGGCGTGGAACGAGGCCCTGAAATTTCAAAACGACCTGATCAAGGAGTTTCCCGACCGCACGGATTACCGACTGGAGCTGGCCCGCTCGCACGGCAACCTCGGCATTGCCCAGCTTGGCGGCAACCCTCCGGACCGGGCGGCAGCCCACTTCGATCGAGCGACCCAGCTTCTGGAAGAACTCGCCAAGGCCCCCGCCACCGAAGCCCAGTACTGGCAAGAGTTGAGCATCCACCACTTCAATCGGGCCAACCTCTTGCATCAACTCGGTCGCGCGAAAGACGCCGAAAAGAGCTGGACGCGAACCGAGGACCTGCAGCGGAAGCTCATGAAGGCCTTTCCCAACGTGCTCGATCATCAGGCCAGTCTGGCGCAGACCTTGAATGCGCGGGCCCGTATCTCACTCAAAGACGAGAAACATGCCGAAGCCCGCGGCCGGTTCCAGGAAGCCCTGGACCTTTTCAAAATCGCGCTGGCGGCCGCTCCTGAGTGGCCACGCTACCGGCAAGGCGTGCTGGATGCGGGCCACGGCCTCGTTGAAGTCCACATCGAACTGAAAGACCACACGGCCGCATCCCGTCAGGTGGAGCAATTGGTCAAGCTGGCGCCGTCGAAGGGCACTGAACCGCCGCGGAGCGTTGAACTGCTGGTCCGCTGCATCCTGCTAGCGGCTAATGACACGACCCTGAAGGAGCCGACACGCAAGGAACTCGCTACAAAATACGGCGATCAGGCGCTGGCCCTGCTGCGAACGGCGATTGCGGCGGGATTCCAGGACGCCGACTATTTGAACCAGGCACCGGCGCTGGCGCCCCTGCGGAAACGAGACGACTTCAAAAAGTTAACGGCGGAAGTCGAAGCCAAGAAGCAGGCCCCGTGAATCGGGCTGGTTAGCCCGACGCTCCAGTCCAGCGACGGAGGGGGAACTAGTCGACGCCGTCATCCGCTCCGTCTGTATCCTCGTAGGCCGCGATACCCACCAGGCAAAGATCTTCCATTTCCATCGGCTCGGACAAATCCGTGGCGAACACCGCCGCGATCGCTGCACGCTCCGTCTCCAGATCGCGTGCATCGTCGATAGCCAACGCCACGGCCGTCGGCATTTCGAAAAGAAGCGGCCGGCTCGGGTTCAGCCAGTCCGTATTCGGCCACAAGTCGTTGTCGGGCGTCGGCTCGGTGGGTGTTTCGAGAGATTCGTTCACCAGCGCGTCGTCGTGCGGGACGGGCAACTCGCTCAACCGCGTGAGTGAGAGCAGACGGTCCAGGTAGGGAATGCGCCGCAGCTGGCGGAGCATCCGGGAAATAAACTGCATCACCTGTCGCTTCACCGCATCTGGCCCCGCGGGCTCGTCCGTGGCTCCCGAACTGCCCACGTCGCCCTGCAAGGCTGCCTGGCTGTTGATTGTCTGCAAGGTCTGTGGCAGCTTGAGAGTCAACGTCAGCTGTGGCGTGCTGATGAAGTTTGCCGGGGCCAGCGATGGATTGTTCTGCAAAAGCTGCAGCGGGATGTTCGCGGGCAGATTGACCGCTTGGGGAACGGGCAAGACCGGCGGCAAGTTTGGTCCCATTACCTGGGGCGAATTGAGCGGTAAGGGCGCTGCGGGGGATGGCAATGGTATCGTGATCGTGAACACCGTGCCCTTGAGGTTCTCCAGCGTGGGCGTGCTGGTCGAATCGAAGGTAACCGTGATGGTCTTACTGATCGGGTTGACGATCACGCGATCCGGCGGGACTAACTGCGGATCCACCGGGTCGCCATTGGCATCCAGGATGTACTGCGTACTGCCCAGCACTGGTTCCAGGGCACGGAGGATCTGGTCGAAGTAGCTGAGGACCGGTAAGTTCGTCAGGCCGTCCGGCAGGTAATAGCCGAAGGTCACCGTTGCGTAATCGTGTCCATCGACGTTCACGGTTCGCACGTCGAACGAAGCCGTGAGCACAACCTGGTCGCCGATCTTCTCAACGACCTGAATATGCAAGGCCGGATCGGCGTCAGGCGGAATGACCGCCACAATGATGGATGCACTGGTCGTGGCTCCGGGGTCGCGATACAGCGTCGCGGTGACGGTGAGTGTTACCACCACGGGACCGTCCGGCGTCAGGACCGTGGTGTCGACTGAACTGACGACCCGGGCGCTCTGCCCCGGCTGTGCCGTCGCGATCTCAATGCCCTGGACCGGTTGATCATAAGCATTGAAATCCACACGGGCCGGGGCTGATGCCGTCACGGCGCCGTCGCCGTCGGTGCGCGTCACCGTGACGGTCACATGGAAGGTCTGATCCGTCTGGTAGATGTGTCCCGGGGAACGAAACGTGAAGTCCAAGCCGGGAACCACCGTTTCCACGGTCCCGTCGTCCCAATCGATCGTTACCGTGAACGATGTATCGGGTTCGCCAGGATCGGAAAAGCTGCCGATCAGGAACACTGCATCGGTCCGGGCTCGCACCGTTGGCGGATAGGGAAGCGGATGAAACCCGGTGGCGTCAACAAGGCCAAAGGCGAGGCTGTCGTTGAGCACTTGCGGAGCGCCATCGATCACGGTGATGGCGTCGCTGGTCGCGAAGAGCGTCCGCTGGACCGCATCGACGACGTGAAGGGTCTGCGGCCCGGTCGTTTTCAGAATTGCCGCGAACGTGTGGGCGCCATGGTCGCCTGGCTGGAAACGGTAATCGACCGGCAGTGTCGCCAGCCCATCGGTACTGCTGAATTCCAGCGTCCCGTAATAGGCCCCAGCATTGCCGCGAGCATCCAGCGCCTGCACGGTGACGCTGACATTGAGGGGCGAGGTCCCGCTCGTGGTTGACAGAGTCATTACCAACCGGGTGGCCGGCGCGAGCGCGTAAGCGCCGACGTCCACCGGACCAACGCGCGGACGGCCCGTCTGATCGAACGTCCCGGTCTGGCCCAGGGTGTCGCCCATACCGATGGCCGGACTGCCGGCCTGCAGCGCCATGGTCTGCGTCGGGCCGCCGTTATTCCGCAAGGGGCCGAGGAGCGGATCGATGGGGTTGAAGAAGTCGCCGACCTGGTCGGTGCCGATGAAGCCCGCGGCACCGCTACCGTCGCCGACGAGGTTAAATCCTCTTGAGTCCACGACGCCTTCGATATCGACACTGCCGAGACCATTCGTGTTCAGGGCGACGATGGAGTTGCCGAGTATCAGCGTACCGGCAGCGAAGCCGCGGCCGCCGAAGCCGCCGGGCAGGGAGCCGCCACTATTGAAAATGCCGCTCGCCTCGTCGGCGGAGTTGGCGGCGAGCGTGCTGCTGACGACCGTCAGGGTGCCGGAGTTGAAGATGCCGCCGCCGATGCCACTGCCGCCGAACGCAGTGGCTGAGTTGGCGGTGAGCGTGCAGTTGCTGAGCGTCAGCGTGCCCAGGTCGTCGTTGAAGATGCCGCCGCCGACGAAAGCGGGATTGAAGCCACCCCCGATCAGGTTGCCGACGAAAGTGCTGCTGCTCACCACTGCGTAGCCGTTGTTGACGATGCCGCCGCCGCTCGCGGCCGAATTGGAGGCGAATGTGGTGTGGGCCACGATGAGATCGCCGGCCGTGTCGTTGTAGATGCCGCCGCCGCCATGCGCCGCGCCGTTGCTGCCGAACGAGACGGAGTCCAAATCGGCGCTACCTGCGTTATGAATCGCGCCGCCGTTGCCGGAGCCGCCGAAGGCGCCGTTGGCCAGGTTGTTGGTGAAGACCGTGCCGGCGCCCACTGTCAACGCGCCGCCGCTGTCGTTGTCGATGGCACCGCCGTTGGAAAACACGAAGAGGCTGTCGAAAACGGAGTCTGCGACGGCGACCGTGCCATTGGTGTTGTAAATCGCCCCGCCGCTGCCACCGGCGCTGAGGGTCGTCAGGGCGTTCGTGAACGAACTATCGTCGATGGTCGTACTCGCGAGGATCCCGCCGGAACCTTCATTGGCGACGGCCCCGCCGTTCACCCCGGCGCCGTTGCTGTCGAAATCGCAGCCGGTCAGCACGAGGGACGCCGCCCAGTTGCCCAAGACCACGAGATTCGCGACGGCGCCCCCGTCCACGCCGGAAAAGTTGCCGGTAAAGATGTCGGCCGACAACACCAGGTCGGTCTCCAGGTTCAGGATGGCACCGCCGCTACCTGCCGTCGCCGTGTTGTTCGTGAATGTGCTATCGGCGATCGTATTGGGAGAAGGGCCGCCTCCCTGGTTGATGCGTGGCGTGCGACTGTCCGAGGTCATGAAGATGGCGCCGCCACCGGTGGCCCCGGCGGTATTGCCGGTGAAGGCCGAGTCATTCGTGGCGCTGCTCCCGATCGTCAGGCGGCCGTCGGCCACGTAAATGGCGCCGCCGCCGTCGGCGCTGTTGCCGGTGAAGGTGCTGCCGCGGATTGTCAGCGACGTCCCGCCGCTGTAAATGGCCCCGCCCAGAACAGCACTGTCGTTGCTGAACGTGCAGTCGATGAACGTCAAGTCGCCATTGTTGACAATGGCTCCGCCGTTTCGGAGGAAGGCGTTGACAACTCCCGCATTGGTAAAGGTCAACCCGGATATGGACACCGTCGCACTTGCGGTCAAAATGGGCTCAGCCAGCTGAGCCTGCTGAGTGGCGGTTAGAGGTTGCCCGTTATTGAAAAGTTGCGAAAGCAATACGCCGTTGCCGTCAATCGCCAGGTCGCCGGCGCCGGGACCAATGATGGTCACGTCGTCGGTAATGCCCGGCAAGCCGCTCACGAGCAAGATCGATCCGACTACGCCAGGTTGAAAACCAATCGTGTCCGTCCCGGAATTGGCGTTGGCGTCGAGGATTGCCTGGCGCAGCGAGCCGACCCCGTTGTCGTTCGTGTTGGCGACCAGGAAGGTGGCGTGGAACCGGGTCGCCAACTCGGTCGTCGTGCCGGTGATCGTGCCGTCGCCGACGTCGGTGCCGGTGATGCTCTGGGTGCCCGGCGTGTTCAGGGTGACCGAGAAGGTTTTCGTCCCCGCACTGGCGAGCTGGAATGTGTAGGAGACGGGCAATCCGGTTGCCGAGCTGTCGCTAGTGGCGAATTGCACCGTGCCGGTGTAGCCGGTCGCCACGTTGCCGAACGCATCGTAGGCGGTCACGGTCAGGTTTTGCGGCGTTCCCGCGGGCGCATCCGCGGCCAAGCCGGAAAGGACGAGCGTGGTGGCCACCGTGGGGGTGACCCCGATGGCGGCGCTGCCGGTGATCGACGGGAAGGCGGTGTCGGTGACGGTGATGCTCTGCGCGCCGGCGGCGAACAGAGTGAGGTTGCTAAAAACTCGAGTCCCGGCGTCGCCCGTGGTGAATGGCAAATCGCCCGGCAGTCCGGCCAGCAAATCGCTGCTGGTGAAGTGGACTGTGCCGGTGTACCCGGTGACGACATTGCCCAGCGCGTCCTTCGCAGTGACCGTGAAGCTGAAGGGCACCCCAGCGGTTGCCGGCGGCGCGGAGCCGACAAGGTGGATCGGCGAAAGTGACACGTCGTTGTAATCGAGCGCCAGCGGCATCGCGCCGGCATCCACAACGGCCCCTTGCGGTAAGCTGGCAAAGGCACCGGTCACGGCCGCTGCATTACGGATGAACGTGATGACATCGCTCGCGCTCGGCGTGAAGCCATTGACCAGTGAGGTGGTAAGCACGCCGTTCAGCGTGGTCGCACCGGCAATGACGATCTGATCGTACTGCGTCCCCGGTATGGTGCCGCCAATCTTGACTTCGAGAACTCCTGCCGGGCCTTGGTGGTAGCTGCCGGAATCGTTGATCTGCCAGAACCCCGAGCCCGCCAGAGTGCCTTCCACGTCCAGGCTGGTGACCGACTGCGCGATCGGCGAGAGCCCGTCCAGGTTCAACCGTCCGCCGGCGAAAATCAGCAAAGCGCCTAGATTGTTTCCCGTGCTCGCCAGCGACACCAGACCGGTTGCGGAATTCACCGCGGAGCCGACGCGGGTGATGTTCGCCTGGATGGCGCCGGATACGGTGCCACTGGAGATATAAATCTTGTCCCCGACGATGGAGGAACCGGCTCGCAGGTCGACGCTGTTGTAGAAAGCGAGCTCGGTTCCCGTCGCGCCCGCGAAACTGCTGCCCGCGAAGGCCGTGGTTGTAGCCGTCGCGGAGAAGTAGTTGAAAGTCAAAAACCCCTGATCGAGCTCGACGGCACCGTAGTTGTTGAACGATACTTCGACGTAGGAGTAGTAGCGGCCGTCCGGTTGGGGGCCCGTGCTGCCGCCGGTCTTCTCGAAGGTGCCGTAGTTGTCGAATACGGCCGTCGAATCGCCGATCACGCCCGATTCGTCGGCCGGCAGGTCGACGACGCCGTGGTTCTCCAGCTTGGAGCCGTTGATCAGGCTCAAGCCAGCATTGGCAACGCCGCCCTGCACCGTGAGGGTCTGGCCCACGGGATTCATCCACGTCACACCATCCAGGGTCATTCGCGTAACGGTGCCGCCCCCATTGCCGGCCAGCGTTATGGGACCTCCGACTGCCTGAACCGAGCCGCCGATGGAGGTGAACGTACCGTTCACGGTCAGATCATTCGTCACCTGCAGTGTACCGTCAAGCTGCACATTGCCTGTCACCGTGTAGGCACCCACAGTCTGGACAGTCGAGCCACTGCCCACGTCGAGGCTGGTCAGCATATACGCCGCCGGCGTCAAGGTTGCCGCGCGCAGGTCGAGGGTGCCGCCGTAGGTCGTCACGTCTCCCAGGTTGTTCACCGTTCCCGTGAAAGTGACGGCACCGCCGCCGAAGCGACTCCTGTTCGCCTGGAAGGTTCCCGCACCGGTGCCACCGGCGATGTATACGTCGTCGCCGAGGATGGTGGAGCCCGCCTGGAAATCGTTGTCGAGGTAAAAAAACAGATGGCTGCCCACGGCACCGGTGAAGCTGCTGCCCGCATAGGCGGTGTTCGTGCCGCCGGAAGCAGCGTAGAGGAAGGACAAGATCCCCTGATCGACCTGGACGGCCCCGTGGTTGTTGAACGACACCTGAACATAGGACTGAAAGCCGCTGTTAAAATCACCGCCGGTCTTCTGGAATGTCCCATAGTTATTAAAGGCGCCCGTGGTGTCGCCGCCGATGACGGATTGGTCGCTGGGCAGGTCGACAGTGCCGTAATTCTCCAGCCGGGAGCCCGTAAGCAGGCCCAGGTTGCCCGGGCCTTGCACCGTCAGCGTCTGCGATGCCGGGTTCACCAGTGAGACGTTGTACAGGTTCAGATACGCGACTGTTCCGCCAGCCGCGGCGGTCAGCGTGACGGGGCCGCCCACGGCCTCGATCACGCCATTCGCGACGGTGAACGCGCCCTGGACGTCCAGGGCGTTGGTCAGTTGCAGCGTGCCGTTGAGATGAAACGCTCCCGCGACCGTGAAGGCGCCAGCGGTCTTCACCGTCGCGGTGTTGCTGCCGATGCCGATATTGAGGCTGGTCAGCGTGTATGCAGACGGTGCCAGGGTTGCCGAGCGCAGGTCCAACGTGCCGTCGTAGGTCTGCACGGCACCCAGGCCGTTGACCGTGCCCGTGAACGTCACCAGGCCCGTCGGGGAAGCCGCCAAGGAACTCGCGGCCGTGACATTTGCCTGATACGAGCCGGCGACGGAGCCGCTGGCGATGTAAACGGTGTCGCCGACAATGCTGGAGCCGGCCTGGAAATCGCTGAAATCGTAGAAGCCGAAATTGGTTCCGGCGGCGCCCGTAAAGCTGCTGCCTGCATACGCGGTGGTGTTGATGGTAGTGGCGATGCCCCGGTTGAAGATGAAGCTGCCCTGGTCGATGGCGAAGGCGCCGTAATTGTTGAACGCCACGCCCAAAGAGGAGAACAGGCTGCCGCCCGCGCCGCCGGTCTTCTGGAATGTCCCATAGTTATTAAAGGCGCCCGTGGTGTCGCCGAGTATTGAGGAGTCGTCGGGCAGAAGCACCGTGCCGTAGTTCTCCAGTCGGGAACTGACGTTCAGATACAACGTGCCCGTGCCCGGCACCGTCAGCGTCTGCCCGGCTGCGTTCAGCACGTCGGCGCCGTCGAAGCTGAGATTACTGACCGCGGCCGCGCCGCTCTGAATGTTCAAGCCGCCGGCCGCCGCGGAAGCGTTCGCGATCCTCAATCCGCTGATCGACACCGTCGCCCCGGCATTGATCGCGAAGATGCCGAAGCTGCCGCCGCCGTCGACCGTTAAACCTCCGGGCCCCGTGATGGTGATGTCCTGGGAGATCGTCGGCAACGCGCTGGTAAGACTGATCGTCCCCGACACGCTGAAGTCAATCGTGTCGCCGGACACGGCGTTGGCGAGCGCGTAGCGTAGGTCGCCATTAAAGCTACCGCCGGCGCCCGTATCGGCCAGGCTGTTGACGGTGTAGGCGGACAGGAGGGTGCGCTCTTCGAGAAGCTCCAAAGTGGGGCGAAATGCTCGGTAACGCCGCACCGCCGAAGCGGCTGGTCGGTGGCGACGCTGCCAGCGGCGGAATAGCGAGCAAAGCATGGGCAAATCGGATCCTGTGAGTGGGCAAATGGGCGGACCAGGACTCGGGTTACTTTGGCCTCGGCACGGTGGATATCCATCCCATGCTAGCGGCCTTCGGGGCGCTTTTCCACAATACTTCAGTGATTGTCGGCACCCGGTTGCGCTTCATCGGGCTCGGCCCGACTCCAGATACTCCGGATCCGGCGCAGCTTGCGTTCGACCGTACGCAACGCAGTGTCCAGCTTGCCGGCAATCTCCTGGTTGCTGTGGCCTTCCATTTTCCAGAGTGCAATCGATCGCAATTGGGGGTCTTCCAGCTGCTCGAACAGGCGGTCGTACGCTTCGGTGACCAGGGCCACGAATTCCGGAGTCGGCTCGCGCCCGATCGCTTGCTGCATGGCCGGGCCGTCGTCTCCGGGGAGCATGGCCGATTCGCCCAGGACGTTGCCGCCGCCGCGCTTGTCGCGATTTTCATGGCGTTGCTGGTTGACGGCTTTTCGCGCCGTGATGACCACCAGGAGACGCCACAGGTTGTCCCGATCGGCCAGCTGTGGGAAGCGACCGGTTTTCAGGCCTCGAAACACGCTGTCAAACGTGCTCAGAGCCACGTCCTCCTCGTCGGCTCCACGCAAAGGCTTGCCGCCAAGCTTCTTGCGCGCCAGCCCCACCAGCCGCTGGAAATAGAATTCCCAGAGGGCCTGGGCGGCCTGTTGTTCTCCACCCTGGGCCAGGTGGATCCAGTGAGTGATCGATCCCGATGAGGACATTGGTTTTTCGCTCCCGTCGTTCATACCGGGATAATCAACAAGCGAAGTGGATACCCGCCAAGGCCGGCGGAAAAAAAGCAGAAGGATGTGCGATTGAGCGGAAAAGGAAAAGACATCCTGCGTCCGCCGTCAGGACACAGCCGCCACCAGCACGTCGACGTCCGGCAAGGCTACCAGCAGCCGGTCGAGCAGTGGCCGGCTGAACCAGCGGCGATACCACGGCTGGCGCGTGCGGCCCAGCACGACGTGCGTGATGCTGTACTCCCGGACGAACGTCGCGATGGTCGTCACCACGTCGCTGCCCTTGAATTTCATCGGCACGCCGCCGAGGTGTTGCACCAGGTCCAGGGTGTTGCTGATCTGGCGCTGCGTGGCGGCGTCGATGCGTGAGATGTCTTCGCGTGGCGTTTGAATGTAGACCGCGTACCAGGGCGCACCCAGGCGGTCGGCCATGCGGGCGCCCTTGCGCAAGAGCTGCTCCACGTTTGGGCCGCGCGAGCTGATCGAGATCATCACGCGGGCCGAGATCCCGGGCGCCGCGCCGGGTTCCTGATGCTTGCGGCGCTGGTCCAGGCGGTGGTGGATCTCCTCCATCGCGAACTCGCGCAGGCGCGTCAGGTTGTCCTGCGTGAAGAAGCTCTCCAGCGCCCGGTCGATGCGCTCGGCGGGATAGATCTTGCCGGCCCGCAGCCGCTCGCGCAAGTCCTCGGCGGACAGGTCCACGTTGACCAGCTGGTCCGCCATGCCGATCACGTAATCGGGCAGGCGCTCCTTGACCTTCACGCCCGTGGCCTTCTCGACCAGGTCGTACAGGCTCTCCACGTGCTGGATGTTGAGCGTCGTAATCACGTTGACGCCGGCCCGTAGCAGCTCTTCCACGTCCTGGTAGCGCTTGGCATTGCGGCTGCCCGGCGCATTGGTGTGGGCCAGCTCGTCCACCAGGCAAACGGTCGGACGGCGAGTGAGGAGGGCGTCGATGTCCATTTCTTCCAGGACCACGCCGCGATACTCGATCTTGCGGCGCGGCACCTGTTCCAGGTCGCCGACCTGGGCCGCGGTTTCGACACGGCCGTGCGTCTCCACGATGCCGATGACCGCATCCACGCCCTGGCGCTTCAAGCGCTGTCCTTCCTGGAGCATCTCGTAGGTCTTGCCGACGCCGGCCGCGAAGCCGAGGTAGATTTTCAGCCGGCCGCGCTGCTGCTGGCGAATCAGGCCCAGAAAGTGCTCCGGCGACGGACGGGCAGGTTCGGCGGCCACAGGACTCTCCTCTCAGTGCTGCGGGACGCCAGTCCCGTCTGCCTGGGTTGGTCCATCGTTCACCGCCGGATCGACTGGCGCGGCGGGCAAGCGCAACCGAAAGGCGGTTCCCTCTCCGGGCCGGCTCTCACAGGAGACCGATCCAGTGTGGGCGACCACGACCTCATGGACGATGGCGAGGCCAAGGCCAGTGCCCCCCCGGCTCTGGCCCGGCACCCGGAAGAACTTGTCAAAGACGTGCGGCAAATACTCCGGCGGGATGCCGCAGCCGGTGTCGGCCACCGTCAGCACGACCGCTTCGCCGTCCGCGGCCGCCGAGAGCGTGACGCGACCGCCGCGTTCGGTATAGGTGAGCGCGTTGTCCAGCAGGTTGCCCAGCGCATGCTTGATTCGCTCCGTATCGACCGACAGGGCGGGCAAACCGGACGGCACTTCCACGGCAATGTCGATGCCCATGTCGTCGGCCCGGGGACGGATCGCGTCCGCGGCGGCCTGGAGCAGCGTTGTCGGCGCTTCGGGCTGGATGGCGAGTTGCTGCCAACCCTGTTCGAGGCGTGCGAGATCGAGCAGGTTGTTAACCATCGCCAGCAGCCGTTCGCAGTTTTCGCGGGCATCGATCAGCAGCTCGGTCTGCTTGGGCGAGAGCGGGCCGACGGTCTCTTCGAGCAGCAGGTGGACCGCGAGGCGGACGCTGGTGAGGGGCGTCTTCAGCTCGTGGCTGGCGGTGGCGACCAGGTTGCTTTTGACCTGATCGAGCAGGCGCAGGCGCGTCACGTCGTGCAGCACGACGGCGGCGCCCAGGGTGTGGCCGTAGGGATCGCGGATGGTCATGATTCGCGGCAACACGGCACACTCCTGACCGTTGGGGCCAAGGAGGATCACGCGGTCGAAGCCTTCGGGCAGGTAGTCCGTGCTGCCTTGCAGCGCGTCAGCCAGCGGCTGCCGGAGAGGTTCGGGCGGCTGCCAGAGTCCGGCGGCGGCCTGGCCCTGCTGTTTCGGAATCGCTCCCAGGAGGCGACGTGCAGCCGGGTTGGCCATCTCGACTTCGCCTTCTGCATCAATGACCAGGACGGCGTCGGGAAACGAGTCGATCGTGGCCTGGCTGGTCCGCTGGGCACGCAACAGCTGATGCGACTGCGATTGTCGGAAGTCGCGCAGGTGACGGGCCATCAGGTTGAACGCGATCGCCAGCTGGCCCAGTTCATCGTTCGAGACGGCCGGCACCAGCTGGTCGAGATTGCCCGCACTGATGCCCAGCGCCGAACTGGTGACGGCTCGGATCGGATGAAGAATGGTGTACACGGTGTGCCAGGTCAGCAGGCCCGCCAGCAGCACCGTCGCGGCCATGCCCAGGGCGAACCAGCTCAGCGACGCGGCGGCGGTGTCCTTGGCCTCCTGGCTGGCATCGCCCATGTTTTGCTGGTTGATGCGCAGGATCTGGGCCGAGACTTCCTTGATCTCATTGAAGCGATCGAGCAGTCCGGGCCGGTCCTTGCCGCCGAAGTAATCGTGCTTGCGCTCGCTGTCGCCGCTGGGTCGAGCGTAGAACGCCTTGCCCTGCTTCCGGTAGGCTTGAGAGAGTTGGGCCAGCTGGTCCACCAGGTCCGCCTCGCCGGGCAGGGTAATGTTCTCCTGTTCCAGCCGCAGGTTCTCATCGAAGGCAACCCAGTTGGCCTCGTACTGCTTGCGGCCCTGGTCTTCTCGGTCGGCCAGGGCAAACTTAAACGACGAATCGATGCGCTCCAGCGCCTCGTTGAGCCGTTCCATGTAGACGACGCTGCGGTAGTTCTCGCGCAGAATGGCGTCGATGTGGCCACTGAGCCGGTAGAGCAGGATCGCACCACCGGCACCCTGAATGGCGAGGAGCAGGAGCAGGGGAACGAGCGTCGCAAGGATGCGCCAACGCAGGGAAATCTTCATGGCAAGAGGCCTCCCATCGGCGTGCAGTGCGGGCTCCCCGATCTCCGGCGACTCGCCAAGTCAATCCTGCTTCTGTGGGCCGGACATTTCTGTCCGGCCAGGTCCGCGCACGGACAGAAATGTCCATACCACCGTCGACGACCCTGATTGCTGGCGTATTGGCCTAGTACTCCAGCGCTCCATTCCGCGAAAGGATCCGCGCAACGTCTGTCGCCGCAGGCTTCAGCCTGCGGAAGGGCGCCGCAGGTGCCGTACATTCACTCCGCAGGCTGAAGCCGGCTGAAGCCTGCGGCTACAAACGCTCATGCGTTTCCCCTTCTGTCGCCGCAGGCTTCAGCCTGCGGAAGGGCGTCGCAGGTGCCGTACATTCACTCCGCAGGCTGAAGCCTGCGGCTACAAACGCTCATGCGTTTCCCCTTCTGTCGCCGCAGGCTTCAGCCTGCGGAGTGGCGTCGCAGGTACCGGACACGCACTCCGCAGGCTGAAGCCTGCGGCTACAGACTCTTCTCGTGAATCGTGCTTCCAAACCAGCGCTGTAGTGCTAGAGCCCATAGCGTTTGCGCTTTCGATACAGCGTGCTCGGATCGATACCGAGCACTTCGGCCGCTTGCTCCATGGTCGGCGCCTGGGCCAGCACGCGACGGATGTGCTCGGCTTCGAGCTGGTCCAGCGTGACGGCACCACCGATCTCCAGGGTGCACGGCGGCAGTGCCGATCCGACCTGGGCGGGCAGTTCCGACACTCCCACCGTGGTGCTTCCCGTCAGGATGATGCCGCGTTCGATGGCGTTGCGCAGCTCGCGCACGTTGCCCGGCCAGGGATAGCGCAGGATCGCGCTGCGGGCATCGTCGGTGAAGCCCGTCACGGCCTTGCCGGACTGGCGGGCGAAAAACACCAGCAAATGCTCCGCCAGCGGCAAGAGGTCCTTGCGCCGCTGGCGCAGAGGCGGCAGCTCCACTTCGATGACGTTCAACCGATAGAGCAGGTCTTCGCGGAACGCACCGGCGGCGACGGCGGCGCGCAGATCGCGGTTGGTCGCAGCCAGGATGCGCACGTCGCCAACGCGCGTTCGCGTTTCGCCCACTCGTTCGTAGCGCTTCTCTTGTAGGAGTCGCAGCAGCTTCGGCTGCACCGCGACCGGCACATCGCCGATTTCGTCAAGAAAGAGCGTGCCTCCCTCGGCCGCGGCCACGCGACCCAGCGTGTCCTGCACAGCCCCGGTGAATGCACCCCGCATGTGGCCGAAAAGCTCGCTTTCCAGAAGTTCGTGCGACAGGCTGGGACAGTGGACCGTGACGAAGGGACCGCCAGCGCGCAGGCTGCGGATGTGGATCGCGCGCGCCAGTACGCCCTTGCCGGTGCCGCTCTCGCCGGTCAGCAACACCGACGCTTCGCTGGGCGCGGCCTTGAATGTCACGGCCAGGGCCTGGCGCATGATCGGCTCTTCGGTCTGCAAATCTGCTTCGGGCACCACGGCACGGACCTGCTCCTCCAGGTCCTCGACATGGGATTGCAATTGGCGAATCCGCGCGATGCGGTCGAGCACCATGCGGAGCTGATTGGGCGTGAACGGCTTGGGCAAGTAATCAATGGCCCCGCGCCGCATCGCCTCCACCGCCGTTTCAATCGTCGCATAGGCCGTGACCACCACGATCGCCAGTCCGGGCGTCAGCCGCAGCAACATCGGCAACACATCCAGACCTTTTTCCTTGCCGAGACGCAGATCGAGAAAGGAAACGTCGAACAAGCCGTTGCCGAGGTGCTCCTGGGCCTGGCCGCTGTCGCCCGCTTCGGTGACCTTGTGCGACATCGACTCCAGCGCCAGCCGCAGCGACTTCCGCAAGCTGGCATCGTCGTCGATGAGCAGGATTTTCATGAATGGTCCCTATCGTGTGGTGCCCGCTACCGCCGCGGGCAGGGCCGGGCGTCCTACCGCATACGGCGTACCACTACCCGCGCGGATTTAGTTGCATCTCAAGTGCCTTGCTCGTGTCGGCTTGTGAATCGTCACGTCCGCCTGCGGCGTGGGCCGCGTCGCCATTTCGGGCATTTTGCAATCAAGGACTCGCATTTTGCAAGGGCGTGCGGAATCGCACAGGGAGCGGCGTGCGCCCCACATGCAATCGAGGTCTTGGCCCTCGTCGAAGACATACACATGGCGATGGCCGTCATCCAATGGATTCACTTCTCCAGACAACAGACTCGAATTCAGACCAGAGCAAGCGAAGCAATGGACCCGGCCAACGTCATGCAATCTGCAATCCCCGTTCGGGCAGATTGCGGACAGCGCCGGTCGCCCCGGAGAGCGTCATGCATTAGCATCTCCCAGTGCGCCTTGAAGTTGCATCGCCATTATATGGCCGGCACGATGTTTGCTTTTCCAGGTCAGACTCAACCGAGGCAATCCTGCACATACCGTCCCGGAAACGCGCGGACGACTGTCTGAGCGTGGGGGAGCACTGAAATCAAGCGAGGGCTTTGCGACATGGACCTGACATTCTGGATTCCCGCGTTGGAACTGCTTGGCTTGGCCCTTTTGGGACTGATGTTCGTCCTTGTGGCGGCGTGTGAGCGCGTGTAAGGCGCCGGGAGGCATTGCAATGATCTTGTTGGCCGCTGTCGTGACGTTGTTCCTGTTCGTTTATCTGGTGGTGGCGCTGTTGCGCCCCGAACGGTTCTAATGCCGAAGGGCCTTCCCATGTGGACGTTGCCGCTGCTTGTCTTTGTGTCGACGGTTGTACTGGCGATTCCGCTTGGCCTCTATATGAGCTGGATCTTTGACGGGCGTTATCGCGCGCCGCGCTGGCTTCATTGGGTAGAGGAGCAGATCGACGTCGGGCCGCGGAACTGGAAGCAATACGCCGTGGCGCTGCTGGTGTTCAACGTCGCGGCGTTCCTGGTGGGATTCGCGATCCTGGCCTTGCAGCCGCTGCTGCCGTTGAATCCCGACAACAAGGGGATGCTGGCGCCGTCGATGATCTTTCACACGGCTTGCTCGTTCTTGACCAACACGAACCAGCAGCACTACGCGGGCGAAGTGCATCTGTCGTACTTCAGCCAGCTGTTGTTCATTTGCTGGAAGATGTTCATCACGCCGTCGATTGGCCTGGCAGCCCTCGTGGCCATTATCCGCGGCCTGCGCGGCGACTCGCACATGGGCAATTTTTACGTCGACTTGTGGCGTGGGGTGGTCTATCTGTTCCTTCCGCTGTCGGTGGTGGTCGCCGTGCTATTGATCGCCGGCGGAGTGCCGATGACCCTGGAGGGCAACGCGGCCGTGGCTACGTTGGAACCCGGTGCAATGGGAATGGACGGCCAAGGCGCAGCCAAACCGCAAGAAGTCGCCCGCGGACCGGTTGCGGCGATCGTTGCCATCAAGCAACTGGGAACCAACGGCGGCGGCTACTTCGGTGCCAACAGCGCCCACCCGTTCGAGAACCCCAGCGCCTGGACCAACGTCTTGACCTGCCTGTGCATCATCCTGGTTCCGGTTGCCCAACTGGTCATGTTCGGCCGCATGCTGGGCAAACTAACGCAAGCGGTCATCATCTTCGGCGTCATGCTGGTGCTGTCCGCCGCCACGGTCGTCTGGGGCATCTCCTACGATTCGCTGCAGCCAAACCCGGCACTGACCGTCCAGGCATCGCGGGACTATGCGATGGTCGATCCGGCAAGTCCGGGAGGCCGGCGCTTGCTGAACGTGCCGGACCTGGTGGGGCTGCCGGTGGATCAGTCGCTGGGCAATCTGGAAGGCAAGGAGCTGCGGTTCGGCACGTCCGCGGGCCCGACCTGGGCGGCATTCACCACTAACACGTCCAATGGTTCGGTCAACTGCATGCACGACAGCCTCAATCCGTTGGCCGGGCTGGCGCCGCTGGTTGGCATGTGGCTCAATTGCATCTGGGGCGGCGTCGGCGTGGGGTTGATCAACTTCCTGATCTACCTCGTCGTGGGCGTTTTCCTCGCCGGCCTGATGGTTGGCCGCACGCCGGAGTATCTGGGCAAGAAAGTGGAAGCCCGCGAGATGAAGCTGGCCATGCTGGCCTTCCTGATCCACCCGTTGATGATCCTGGGCCCCACCGGTCTGTTCACCGTGACTGACTGGGGCGTCAAGACGACGAACAATCCCGCCGCGCATGGGTTCTCGGAAATCCTCTACGAGTTCAGCTCGGCCTCGGCCAACAATGGCTCCGGCTTCGAGGGACTGGCGGATACCGTCGGTTTTGCCGCGGACGACAAGGAAGAAAAGGTCCCGCAGCGTGCCTGGGACATCGCCTGCGGCATCGTGCTTATCATCAGTCGTTTCGTCCCGATCATTGCCCCGCTCGCCATCGCCGGAAGCCTGGCCGCCAAGAAGCGCGTGCCGTTCACGAGCGGCACGCTGCGCACCGACACGTTGACCTTCGGCTTCGTGCTGCTGGGCACGATCCTGCTGCTGGGCGCACTGACGTTCTTGCCCGCCGCGGTGCTTGGTCCGATCGCGGAACACCTGGGGCCGCTGCCCTTTGGAAACTAGCGATGGCGCCCTTTACACCAAAGAGAGGGGAAGAAATGAACCACGGATGACACCGATAACACGGATAAAGAATGCAGTGTTTTCCCCGTGTTCAGGGAAGAATCACACGCACTGGCTGCTCTTCAGAGTTATCCGTGTTATCGGTGCGATCCGTGGTTCATTTCTTCTGCCTTGTCGGAAATTCAGAAGACCCGTCCGGAAAGCGAGAGATGCTCATGCAACAAGAAATGATGTACCGGGGCATGCCGATTGGCGGACCGTCCGCCGAGGAGGCCCGTCAGCGCAAGCTCGATCGCCGGGCCAGCCGCCGTGCCGGCCTGTTCGCGCCCGAGCTGCTCAAGGCGGCACTGTGGCAATCCGTCGTCATGCTTCGGCCAGATATCCAGTGGAAGAACCCGGTGATGTTCGTCGTCGAGGTCGGCACCGTGTTGACCATGATCTTCACGGCCGCCCAACTGATGGGCCATGCCAGCCAGGTATCGCTCGGCTACCTGATCGCCCTGGACGTCTGGCTGCTGCTGACGGTCCTGTTCGCCAACTTTGCCACCGCACTCGCCGAGGCGCGCGGCAAGGCCCAGGCCGACTCGCTGCGCAAGACCCGCCGCGAGACCCCCGCGTTTCGTCTGGTGGGCCACGACCAGACCGAAGAAGTCGCGTCCACCGACTTGAAAACGGGCGACACGGTGGTCGTGGAAACGGGACAGGTGATCCCCGGCGACGGCGAGATCATCGAGGGCGTCGCATCCGTCGACGAGTCGGCGATCACCGGCGAATCCGCCCCCGTGGTGCGCGAGGCCGGCGGCGACCGTTCCGGCGTCACCGGCGGCACGCGCGTGCTTTCGGACCGGATTGTCGTCCGCATCACCGCCAGCGCGGGCCAGTCGTTTCTCGACAAGATGATCAAGCTGGTGGAAGGCGCCATCCGGCAGCGCACGCCCAACGAGATCGCCCTGTCGCTGGTGCTGTCGGCGTTCACACTGATCTTCCTGATCGTGACCGTTGCACTCTGGCCGATGGCACGCTATGCCGAAGTCTACATGCAGGACTACACCGGCGCCACCGAGCCGGTGCGCAGCCTGGGCACCGATATCCCGACGCTGGTGGCGCTGCTGGTCTGCCTGATTCCGACCACGATCGGCGCGCTACTGGCTGCGATCGGCATTGCCGGCATGGACCGGGCGCTGCGGGCCAACATCCTGGCCAAGAGCGGCAAGGCGGTCGAAGTGGCCGGCGACGTCGATACGCTGCTCCTGGACAAGACCGGCACCATCACCGTCGGCAACCGACGCGCCACGCAGTTCCTGCCGATGGACGGCTACACGGCTCATGACCTGGGGCAGCTGGCGGCGATGGCCTCGTTCGCCGACCTGACGCCGGAAGGCAAGAGCATCGTCGAGCTCTATGGCCGGGAGACGGGCACGTCGTCGACAGCCCTGGAAGGCTTGTTGCCGCCGGGCGCTCGCTTTATCGAGTTCACGGCCCAGACGCGCATGAGCGGGGTCGATTCCGCCGATGGCCGGCAGGTGCGCAAGGGCGCCGCGGACGCCGTGGTCGCTCATGTCCAGCAGCGCAACGGCCAGGTGCCGGCCGGCGTACAGAAACAGGTGGATGCGGTGGCCGGCCGTGGGGCGACGCCGCTCCTGGTCTGCGACTGCGGAAGGCTGGCCGGTTTGGTGGTGCTCGAGGACGTGCTCAAGCCCGGCATGCGCGATCGCTTCGAACGGCTGCGGCGTATGGGCCTGCGCACCGTCATGGTCACCGGCGACAATCCGCTGACCGCGAAGGCGATTGCCGAGCAGGCCGGCGTGGACGATTACATCGCCCAGGCCACACCCGAGGCCAAGCTCGGCTACATCCGCAAGGAACAGGCGTCCGGAAAGCTGGTGGCCATGATGGGCGACGGCACCAACGACGCGCCGGCCCTGGCCCAGGCCGACGTCGGCGTGGCCATGAACTCCGGCACCCAGGCCGCCAAGGAAGCCGGCAACATGGTCGATCTCGATTCCGATCCGACCAAGCTGATCGAAGTCGTCGAGATCGGCAAACAACTGCTGATGACGCGCGGCGCCCTGACCACGTTCTCGATCACCAACGACCTGGCCAAGTACTTCGCCATCATCCCGGCCCTGTTCGCGGCGACGCTGCCGTGGTTGAAGCCATTGGACATCATGCACCTGCACTCGGCGACGTCGGCCATCCTGTCGGCGGTGATCTTCAACGCGATCATCATTCCGATGCTGATCCCAATCGCGCTCAAGGGGGTGCAGTATCGTCCCGTCGGCGCCGACGCCTTGCTTCGCCGCAACCTGCTCATCTGGGGCCTGGGCGGCGTGATCGTGCCGTTCATCGGCATCAAGCTGATCGACATGGCCCTGGTGTCGTTGCACCTGATCGCCTGATTGGAATTCAACCCGAGGTCAAGTCATGGTTGCTCATCTGCGTGCGTGCCTGTGGTTGCTGATTCTGACTATCGTTCTCTGCTGTGGCGTTTACCCTCTGGTCCTGTGGGGCATCGGCCAGGCCATGCTTCGCCACTCCGCGGAAGGAAGCCTGGTGCGCGGACCCGATGGCAAGACCGTGGTGGGCGCCCGCTTGATCGCCCAGCCGTTCACGAGCGATGAGTTCTTTCGACCGCGTCCGTCGGCGGTAACGTATAACGCCGCCGCATCCGGGGCCAGCAACTGGGGCGCGGCCAACCCGCTGCTGCGCGACCGCGTGGCCCGGGCGCTGGGCCCGATCGTGAAGTATCGCAGCGGTGCCAGGAAGGGACAGCTCGTCGGCGAGGACGTGGAGACCTGGTTCAAGGAACAGGCTCCCGACTACGTCGCGACCTGGGCCAGCGATCATTCCGCAAGCGCGGAACAGTGGGTGAAGGATAACCCCGACGCGGTGGCACTGTGGCTGGGCAAGGAAGTCGACGATGTGAAGAACGCCCCCGGCGATGCAGCCAAGGTGTTCTTCGCGGGCTACGCGAAACGTCATCCCCGCACCTGGCCGACCGTGGAGGAAGCGAAAGCTGAAGATGGCGAGACCGTCAAGCGCATCAAGCCGGCCGACAAGGGGTCGGACCTGCAGGCCTATCTCTTCGACCCGTGGCTGCAGGAACACAAGGACGCCGACCTGGAAGCAGTGCCGGCCGACCTGGTGATGGCTTCCGGCTCGGGCCTCGATCCGCACATCACGCTGAAGAATGCCCTGTACCAGCTCGATCGCGTCGTCTCCGCGTGGGCGGAGAAGACCAAGTCCGATCCGGCCGCGGTGCGGGCTGCCGTCGAACGCGTCCTGGCAGAGAAGACCGAGGCGCCGCTGGGCGGTTTGGTCGGCGTGCCATTGGTGAACGTGCTGGAGGTCAACCTGGCATTGACGCAGCGAATGCCGCGCCTGCAAGCAGCGCGGTGATTGGGCCTCGCTCGCTTTCTGTGGGGCCGGCTTCCAGCCGGCCAAATGACCGGCTGGAAGCCGGCCCCACAAAAAGCGACCGACGGCCGGCGAGTACCGTGTTAGAGTATCCGTTAGTCGATGATCCGCCGGAGGTCCGCACCGGCCCCGAGCGGCCGTCAGTTTTGGCACCATGCGAGAGAGGCGAGCGATGACCGAGTCGGAGTGGCTGGCCTGTGACCAACCGGACTTGCTGCTGGAAGTCGTGGAAGGGAAGGCAACCCGAGCGCAACTGGTGGAGTTCGTGCGCCGCTGCTGGCAGCACGTAACTCCCTTCCTGCCGCCCGTCCAAAGCGAGCTGACGGTCGTCGAACAGTTTGCCGCTGTCGCCGATCGGCAGAGCGACCACGACGCGGTGCTCTACGCCGCCGAAGCTGCCCTGAAGCTCGCCCGGTGGGCGCCGGACATGAGGCAGGAGCAACGACAGCAGGCCGCCCTGCTTCGTCAGATCGTCGGTCGGCCAGCGTAACCTATAGCCCCGCGAGGGTGCGACCTGCTCTTATCGCTTGCAGGCACATTGGTCGATTAGAGGGGCCATGGTCCAAGCCGAAACACTTTTACTTCAGTCAATTGCAGCGTCACCGAACGACAATAATGTCGGCACACCTGCCACGCTGGCTCGGAGCGCTACACGAGGTGCCCGCCAAGTCGTGGGTGTTCCGCGGGGGATTCCTAGAAGTTGGGAAAGATTCTGGCGGAGAGTTGAATGCCATTCACTTAAGGCGAGCGGGGCGGGGGGGGGCCCCCCGGGGGGGGGGGGGACCCCGGGGGGGGCACACCCCCCCCCCCCGGCGCCCCGCCGGGGG
>JAIEMG010000007.1 GCA_019752375.1 Gemmataceae bacterium
TCCCTGCTAACTGGTTCTTGGTCGAACTCAAGGTAGCAGATGGCTGTGACTTGCGCCTATTTGAACGGTATTGGGCTTCAGCCTGCGGAATGGCGTCACCGGTGCGGTACACTGACCCCGCAGGCTGAAGCCTGCGGCTACAGACTCTTCCCGTGAATCGTTCTTTCAAACCAGCGCTGGAGAACGAATGCAACCGGCCGTCCGAAGCGGGTGCTTCGGATGGCCGGTCGTTGCCTCGGACCCATTCGCCGTTACTTCTCGGAAATCGAGCTGGTCTTCTCCGCGGTGGGGAAGTCCTTCGGGATGGGCAGCGTCACCTTGCCGGTGGCGGCCCACTCGGTGCCGCGCTGCAGCGTGGTGATGAAGCCGATGCAACGCATGCCGGCGACGTCGTGACCCATCGGCGTGTGAAAGACGCGGCCCTTGTCGTAAGTCACGGTCCAGATCATCGGCTCGTGCTCGCCGGTGCCGCCCTTGGCCTTGTCGGCGAAGGAGGTGGCCAGCAGGTGGACGTTCTCGATCGGCCCGCGCATGCCGTGGTAGAGCTCATCCTGGGCGTGCATCCATTCCTTGGGCATGCCCTTGGTGATCGGATGCTCGCCATCGCGGACGACGACCTTGAAGGGATGCTGCGAGCCGTGGCCGGCGCCCGGGCCCTTGCCCTTGGGCACGCGCACTTCCTTGCCGTCGGCGTCGAGCGTCAGGCGGTCGCCGGCGCCATTGCCGCGCCAGCCCATGCCGATCATCTTGTTGTACTGGTCCCAGTTGCCGAACGCGTTGTTGGCCGCATGCACGATGACCAGGGAGACCTTGCCGGTCTTGAGGTTCTCGTCCAGCGTCTTCTGGAACTCCGCCGTCCAGGCAGCGCCGTTGTAGTTACTGAGGACGACGTTGTACTTGCCGAGATCCGGCGGGAACGGCACGGTATCCTTGACGTTGCCCGGCTTGTCGCCCTCCTTCAGGTTCGAAGTCACGTCGACGGTGAATCGGCCGGTGTCTTCCAGCGCCTTTTTCATGATGGGCGTCGTCGCCCGCCAGTTGTGGTTGTTCTGGCCGTCGATCAGGATGACCTTGATCTTGTCCTCGGCCTTCTTGTCCTCCGCCTGCGTGGCGTCGACGCCAAACAGCGTGCATGCGGTCAGCAGCAGAAACGAGATTCGCATCAGCCTTTGCATGTCATGGCTCCTTCAGAAAACAGGTGAGAGGTGGTCGGGTGGGGAAGGAAGGCACATGTGGTTTTAGTGGCAGGGTGACCAGCATGCCAGTAAAAACGGCGTTGGAATTGCAATGACCACAACATTCCTGACGAAGGCGAACGATCCCATGGCAGAACGCATCGTGCTGCGGACCGGCGAAGCCCTGGTCGAAGGCGAGAAGGACTATCTCTGCGCCGAACCGGAGATCGTCCTTGGCGAGTTGGACGGCCCGGTCGGCCATGCCCTCGCCCAGCTCATCGGCGATCAGGTCAAGGGCCACACGCGGGTGTACGCCATCCTCAACAGCGACGTGCAGGTCCGGCCTGCCACCGTCATGGTCAGCAAAGTGACCGTGCGCGATCCCCGCTACACCAACATCCTGATGGGCACGGTGCAGGCCGGCATTGCCAATGGCGTGCTGGATGCGGTGCGGGCCGGCGACATCCCCAAGGACAAGGTCAACGACCTGGGCATCATCTATTCCGTCTGGCTTGACCCGGCGGTGCTCCAGGTGGCACAGGGTAAGCTGGACCATGCCGCCCTCTTTGCCGTCCACCGCGAGGCGACGGCCAAGGTGATCCGCAAGGCGATGCGCCACGAGCCGACGATCGACTGGCTGCTGGAGAACCAGGATCAGGTCACGCACTACTTCCACCAGCAGGGGCTGGAAGGCAACCTTTGACGGAACCCGGGTTGGCGGGTTCTTGCGAATGGCATCAAACTGAATTAGCCTGACTGGGCTGTGCTTGCACGAACCTGCTCACCCGGAGGGTCGCCATGATCCGCAACTTTCATTGGTGCCTGGCCGCACTGTCGGTCGTCGCCTCGCTGGCCTCCGGTCAACCGGCTCCAGCCGAGTGGACGCCCGAGCGGATGATGCAGGTGAAACAGGTCGGCGGCGTCCAGGTGTCGCCCGACGGCAAGCGCGTCGCCTTCACCGTGCGCCAGGCGGTGATGGACGCCAACCAGAGCAAGTATCTGACGCACATTCACCTCGCCAACGCCGACGGCAGCGATCCAGTTCAGCTCACGCAGGGAACGCAGTCGTGCGAGCAACCGCACTGGTCGCCCGATGGCCAGACGCTCGCCTTCCTCTCTACCCGCGGCGGGGTGCGCAACATCTGGTTGCTCCCCGTCCGTGGCGGCGAGGCTCGGCGCTTGACCACCAGCAAGAGCGGCGTCACCAGCCTGCGGTGGTCGCCTGACGGCAAGATGCTTGCGTTCACCGCGATGGACGAGCAAACGCCCGACGAGGAGAAGGCGGCCAAGGGCAAGAATGATGTGCGCGTGGTGGACGAGAACATCAAGATGAGCCGGCTGTTCGTCGTCGGCGTGGACAAGGACGCGCCGCCGAAGCAGCTGACCAAGGGTGCTTTCAGCGTCGGCAGCATCAGCGGCGTGGACCGGCGCGGCGGCTACGACTGGTCGCCGAACAGCCAGACGCTCGTCTTCTCGCACACGCGCACGCCCAGCCCGGACGACTGGCCGACGGCGGACCTGTCGCTGGTCGATGTGTCGACCGGGACCGTCAAGCCGCTCGTGCAAACCAAGGCCGCGGAATTCACGCCGCTCTTTTCCCCCGACGGCCAGTCGATTGCCTACGTTGCCAGCGATAACCCGCCGACCTGGGCCAGCGACGCCACCGTCCACGTCATCCCGGCTGCCGGCGGCTCGCCCCGGCGACTCGCCGAGACGTTCGACCGCTTTGGCCGCTACTCCGACCTGATTGGCTGGTCGGCGGACGGCAAACGGCTGTTCTTCACGGAAGCCCGCGATACCGTCCTGCGCCTGAATGCCTTGCCGCTCAACGGCGCACCCGAGGAGATCAGCAAAGCGGATGGCATCTTCAACGGCGTATCGCTGAACATCTCCCGGACGACGTTTGGCTTCGGCTGGGAGACGCTGAATACCGCGCCGGAGGCCGCGGTCAGTCCCGTGGAACGCTTCGAAGCCAAGGTCGTCAGCCGCGCCAATGCTGGACTACCGAAAGTACAGGTGCCGCACACCGAAGTGGTGCACTGGAAGTCGCCGGACGGCACGCCCGTGGAGGGCCTGCTCACCTACCCGGTTGGCCATGAGAAGGGCAAGCGCTATCCCACGCTGCTCGTCATTCACGGCGGGCCGATGGGGGTGTTCACGCAGAGTTACATCGCGGCACCGGGCCTGTATCCGGTGGCAACCTTCGCGGCGCGGGGCTATGCGGTGCTGCGGCCCAATCCGCGCGGCAGCAGCGGCTATGGCAAGAAGTTCCGCTATGCCAACTACGGCGACTGGGGCGGCGGCGACTACAAGGACGTGATGGCCGGCGTCGATCACCTCGTCGAGCGCGGCATCGCCGATCCGGACCGCCTCGGCGTCATGGGCTGGAGCTACGGCGGGTTCATGACGTCGTGGACGATCACGCAGACCAAGCGCTTCAAGGCCGCCTCGGTCGGCGCCGGTGTGACGAACCTGATGAGCTTCACCGGAACGGCCGACATTCCCGGATTCCTGCCCGACTACTTCGGCGGCGAGCCGTGGGACAAGCTCGACGCCTACCGCGCTCACTCCGCGATGTTCCAGGTGAAGGGTGTCACGACGCCGACGTTGATCCAGCACGGCGAGCGCGACGAACGCGTGCCGCTGTCGCAGGGCCAGGAGCTATATAACGCCCTCAAACGACAGGGCTGCACGACACAGATGGTCGTCTACCCGCGCACGCCGCACGGCATTGAGGAGCCCAAGCTGCTCGTCGATTGCATGAGCCGGAACCTGCGCTGGTTCGACAAGTACGTGCTGGGCAAGTGAGGACGCATTGTTCGTAGTTTCGCCTTGAGGCGGTCGGCCGACCGCCTCAAGGCGGAACTACGAACAAGCCGGAAAAACCGGTGGCGCCGGTGTTTTCTTCCATTCGCCGACCGTGTGTAAGGCAGTTTAACCCGTCAGGGCGCTGCAATCGCCCCGGCAGGCGTTAAAATCGGTCCCGATAGCACACAGGATCCGCCCACGACCCCAATCCGCGAAGATGCCGATGAAACTACAGCCAATTCGCACTGCAATCATCCTCGGTGGAACGCTTCTGCTGGCCCCCTCGGCCCATGCGGTGGCGCCGGTCAATTTTCAGCGCGACATCCGGCCGCTGCTGTCCGACGCCTGCTTTCGCTGCCACGGCCCCGACGAGGGGGCGCGTAAGGGCAAGTTGCGCCTCGACACGCGCGACTTTGCGCTCAAGGGCGGCAAGTCCGGTGATGCAGCCATCGTTCCGGGCAAGCCTGCCGACAGCGAGTTCATTCGCCGCATCATCAGCGCCGACGCCAAGAGCGTGATGCCGCCGCCGAACTCGGCCAAGAAGCTGACCCCCGCGCAGATCGAGCTGCTCAAGCGCTGGGTGTCCGACGGCGCCGGCTATCAACCGCACTGGGCCTTCGTGCCGCCGCGCCGCCCCGAGGTGCCCAAGGTCAGGGACGCAGCCTGGGTGCGCAATCCCATCGATGCCTTCGTCCTGGCCCGGCTGGAACGCGAAGGACTGAAGCCCTCGCCCGAGGCAAATCGCGAAGCCGTGCTGCGCCGCCTGTCGCTCGACCTGGTTGGCCTGCCGCCGACGCTGGCCGAAATCGATGCGGCACTTGCCGACGGATCGGACGCCTGGTTCGGCAAGCAGATGGACCGCCTGCTCCGTTCGCCCCACCACGGCGAGCGCTGGGCCAGGCACTGGCTGGACGCAGCCCGCTACGCCGATAGCGATGGTTACGAGAAGGACAAGCCGCGCACCGTGTGGATGTATCGCGACTGGGTCGTCAACGCTCTCAATCGCGATCTGGGCTACGACCAGTTCATCATCGATCAGCTCGCCGGCGACCTGCGGCCGAAGCCGACGCAGGACCAGCTCGTCGCCACTGGTTTTCTCCGCAACTCGATGATCAACGAGGAAGGCGGCATCGATCCCGAGCAGTTCCGCATGGAGGCGATGTTCGACCGCATGGACGCCATCGGCAAGGGCGTCCTCGGCCTGACCGTGCAGTGCGCCCAGTGCCACACGCACAAGTACGATCCGCTGACGCAGGAAGAGTACTACCGCATGTTCGCCTACCTCAACGACACGCACGAGGCGAACATCGCGGTCTACACGCCCGACGAGCAGCAGAAGCGGGCCGAACTGTTCCGCAAGATGCGCGACATCGAGATGGAGCTGAAAGCCAAGGACGCCGACTGGAAGCAGCACCTGGCCGCGTGGGAAAAGCGCGTCAAGAGCGATCAGCCCGAGTGGACCGTCGTCAAGGTCGTCAACGGCGGCGACAATTCGCAGCGCTACGTGTATCACGACGACGGCTCGCTGACGGCCTGGGGCTACGCACCGACCAAGTGGACGTCAAACTTTGTCGGCAGCACGAAGCAGAAGCGCATCACCGCGTTTCGGCTGGAGCTGCTCACCGATCCGAACCTACCGTTGAACGGACCGGGTCGTTCGCCCAATGGTCTCTTCGCGCTCAGTGAATTTACGGTCGAAGTCGCCGATCTGAAGAAACCGGGCGCGAAGCAGAAGGTGAAGCTCGTTTCGGCCACTGCCGACTTCGGCAATGACGAACGGCCGCTGGACGCGATGTACGACGACCGTACCGGCAAGAAGCGCATCACCGGGCCGGTGGCGTTCGCCATCGACGGCAAGGACGACACGGCCTGGGGCATTGACGCCGGTCCGGGCCGGCGCAACGTCGATCGCAAGGCGGTCTTCGTCGCCGAGAAGCCGATCGAGTTGCCCGAGGGTGGCGAGCTGACCTTCTACCTGAAGCAGATGCACGGCGGCTGGAACAGCGACGACAACCAGAACAACAACCTCGGCCGCTTTCGCTTTTCCGTCACCGGCGCCGACGCACCGGTGGCCGACCCGTTGCCGAAACGCATCCGCGACCTCCTGCAAGTGCCGGAAGACCGTCGCACGCCGGCCCAGGTCGATGCCCTGTTCAGCGCCTGGCGCACGAGCGTCGCTGAATGGAAGGACGACAATGCGAAGATCGAGGAGCTGTGGAAGCAGCATCCCGAAGGCGCCGCCCAGCTGACGATGCTGGCCCGCGAGATGACGCGTGAAACCTTCGTGCTGGGCCGCGGCGACTTCCTCAAGCCGATCAAGCGCGTCGAGCCCGGCGTGCCCGCAGTGCTCGGCCCGCTGCCGGCCAATGCCGAGCCGAACCGCCTGACCCTGGCGAAGTGGATGGTAGACAAGAACGCGCCGACGACGGCCCGCTCGATCGTCAACCGCGTCTGGCAGTCGTACTTCGGCACCGGCCTGGTGTCGAGCAGCGAGGACCTCGGCGTGCAGAGCGAATCACCGACCCATGCCGAGCTGCTCGACTGGCTGGCGGTCGAGTTCATGGAGAACGGCTGGAGCCTGAAGCACCTGCACCGACTAATCGTTACCTCCGCGACGTATCGGCAATCATCGAAGGTCTCGGCAGCGTTACTCCAGAAAGATCCGGACAACCGGCTGCTGGCGCGTGGCCCGCGTTTCCGCGTGGAGGGCGAGTTGGTTCGCGACATCGCCCTGGCCGCCAGCGGCCTGCTCAACGCCGAGTTGGGCGGCGCGCCGGTTTTCCCCCCGGCCCCGGACTTCCTCTTCAAGCCGCCCGCCAGCTATGGCCCCAAGGTCTGGAAGGAAGACAAGGGCCCGAACCGCTACCGGCGCGCTTTGTACACGTTCCGCTTCCGCTCGGTGCCGTACCCGGTGCTGATGAACTTCGACACGCCCAACGGCGACGCCTCTTGTGTACGCCGCGCCCGCTCCAACACGCCGACGCAGGCGCTGACGACGCTCAACGAAACCGTCTTCCTGGAGTGTGCCCGCTCCCTGGCACGGAAGACGCTGGCCGAGGGTGGCGCGAATGACGGCGAGCGGCTGGTGTACGCGTTCCGCCGCTGCACCGCCCGCAAGCCGACCGACCGCGAAGCCGAGGTGCTGCTGGGTTTCCTCCAGAAGCAGACGGACAAGTTCGCGGCCCCGAATGCCAAGCCGTGGGAGCTGGCTGCCGACGATCCGAGCAAGCCGCCGAAGCTGCCCGAAGGGGTGACGCCGGCCCAGGCGGCGGCGTGGACGGCGGTGGCGAGGTTGTTGCTGAATTTGGATGAGACGATTACGAAGGAGTGAACTGCGAGAGCAGCACCATTACGAGGTTGTCGTTGTATTTGTGCCCTGAAAGGGCATTGGTGACATAGCCCAGGGTTGACCGCGAAGCGGGCTACCCTGGGGAGAGACGCCACCCACGTTCCCCTACGCTGAAAGCGTTGTGTATCCGCCATGCCACAGTCGCTCGCCAACCTGCTGGTACACCTGGTGTTCTCGACGAAGAACCGTCAGCCGTTCCTGCAGGATGGTGAGCTGCAAAACGAAATGCACCGCTACCTCGCGGGGATATGCAAGGACCTGGATTGCATGCCGGTCCGTGTCGGCGGCGTGGGAGACCATGTTCACGTTCTCGCACGACAGGCGCGAACGATCAGCGTGTCAGATTGGATCAAGGAACTGAAACGGGTTTCGTCACTGTGGATCAAGACGAAGGCAGAATCTCTGTCGGACTTCCAGTGGCAAGCCGGCTATGCCGCGTTTTCCGTGAGCCGGTCGCAGAGTCCGGTCGTGGATCGATACATCGCAGAACAGGAACGGCACCATCGGGCGATGTCGTTCCAGGATGAATTGCGGGCGCTACTGGAAAAGCACAGTATTGAGTATGACGAACGATATGTGTGGGATTGAACGTAGGCGGTCAAATGACGGATACACAACCCCGTTGGGGTAGGCGTGGTGGGTGACGATCTCTCCCAGGGTAGCCCGCTGCGCGGTCAACCCTGGGCTATGTCACCAATGCCCTTTCAGGGCACCATACCGTCAGCCGTTGCTGAATTTGGATGAGACGATAACGAAGGAGTAATTGCAGGTTGTGCGAGCGGAACTGCGACACATTGATCCGAACGACTGCGCCGGGTGGGATGCGTTCGCATCGGAGCATCGGCCGGACCCCGGTGATGGTTTTGGTTGGTTTACGCTCGATATCGGAGTCGAAGGCGAGAGTGGCGCAGATATGTTCGAGGTTCTAATTGCAACCCCAGCTGCTGTGTCGCGGGCAAGGCCCGCTAGTGGACCGTTTCGTGGCATCATTGTGGAGTCGTTCGAGCCGGATGCGATCGCCAGGAAGCTAAAAGCGCTCGTGTCTTCGGTTACGGGAAAGAACTGGACGGACATCGTCGCTCAACTTCGTCACAGTATGCGCTGGGAGTATGAGGGGATGGATCGGGTATAGCGCTCGACCATACATTACCGAGGAGTGATCTCGTGACTGCGCAACCGAACGTCAACCGGCCTTCCCTGGTAACGCTCTCCGCCCGCCGTTGGTTTCTACAACAATGTAGCGTCGGGCTCGGCGCGATCGCGCTCGGAGACTTGCTGGGCGCGGAGCCCGCGAAGCCGCAAGCGGCGAATCTGGGGCCGTTGGCGCCGAAGAAGCCCCATTTTCCAGGCAAGGCGAAGAACGTCATCTTCCTCTTCATGGCCGGCGGGCCGAGCCACCTCGAGCTCTTCGACAACAAGCCGGAGCTGACGAAGTGGGACGGCAAGCTGCCGCCGGCCGACTTGCTCAAGGACTACCGCACTGCGTTCATCAATCCGAACTCGAAGCTGCTCGGACCGAAGTTCAAGTTCGCCCGCCACGGGCAGTCGGGTGCCGAGCTTTCCGAGCTGCTGCCGAACCTGGCAACCGTCGCGGATGACGTCTGCATCGTCAAGTCGATGGTAACCGACGCCTTCAACCATGCCCCGGCGCAGATATTCCTCAGCACCGGCGCCCAGCAGTTTGGGCGGCCGAGCCTCGGCGCCTGGACGCTCTACGGGCTGGGCAGCGAATCGAAGGACCTGCCCGGCTTCGTCGTCTTCAGCACCGGCAGCAAGGGGCCGTCGGGCGGCAACTCGAACTGGGGCAGCGGCTTCTTGCCGACCATGTACCAGGGGGTACCGTTCCGCACCGGCGGCGACCCGGTCCTCTACCTGTCCAACCCGCGCGGCGTGGACGATGCGCTCCAGCAAGACACGCGCGACGGGCTGCGTGCCTTGAACCAGATGCGCCTCGATGAAGTCGGCGACCCGGAGATTGCGACGCGCATCAATTCCTTCGAGATGGCTTTCCGCATGCAGTCGGCCGCCCCGGAAGTGATGGACATCTCCCGCGAGCCCAAGCACGTCCTGGAGATGTACGGCGCCGAGCCGGGCAAGTCGTCGTTCGCCAACACCTGCCTGCTGGCCCGCCGCCTGGTCGAGAAGGGTGTGCGCTTCGTCGAGATCCTGCACGAAGCCTGGGACCAGCACGGTGGGTTGGTCGGCGGTCTCAAGAAGAACTGCGCCGACACTGACAAGGCATGTGCGGCCCTGGTGAAAGACTTGAAGCAGCGCGGCTTGCTCGAAGACACGCTGGTGATCTGGGGCGGCGAGTTTGGACGTACGCCAATGGTGCAGGGCGGTTCCGACGGCCGCGACCATCATCCCAACTGCTTCACGATGTGGCTGGCCGGCGGCGGCACCAAGGCCGGTGTCACCATCGGCGAGAGCGACGAGTTTGGCTTCAACGCCACCAGCGACAAGGTCCACGTCCACGACCTGAACGCGACCCTTCTGCACCTGCTCGGCTTCGACCACACCAAGCTGACGTTCCGCTCGCAGGGCCGCGACTTCCGCCTGACCGATGTGCACGGCAGCGTGATGCGCAGCCTGCTGGCATAACCGCATCCTGTGGGGCACGTTTTAACGTGCCATGTTTCAGGCATGCATGCGGGATCGTCCATGCACAGGTTGCGCTATCTGCGCAGCGATCAGTAGGCTCGGTGAATCAACAAATGTTCGCTGGTGCGCTCGTCCCTGCGGCGGCGCTCGATTCAAACTCGACTATTGTTGATTCATCGATCCTTACGCGATCAACTCGGCAATCGGATCGCGGTCGTCGAGGATGAACTGAGGCCGGCCATTGAAATCGATGAGCTGCTGACTCGGGTCGATGCCGAGCACCTGATACATCGTCGCCATGATGTTCTGGAAGCCGATCTTGCCGCTCTTGGCGCGTTCGGCATTGCGGTCGGTGGCGCCGATCACCTGGCCCATCTTGAGACCGCCGCCATAGAGGATGGCGCAGCCGGCATCGGCATGATGTTCCCGCCCGGGTCCCGGCTGCACGATCTTCGGCGTGCGGCCGAATTCACCGAGGACCACGACCAGCACGTCCTTGTCCAAACCGCGTTCGCGCAGGTCGGCGATCAGGGCGGCCAGGCTCGCGTCGAGCGCCGGCAGCATCGTGCCGAGCGAATGGAAGATGTCGCTACTTGCACCGCTATGGTGGTCCCACTGGGAAACCGACAGTGTGACCACGCGCACGCCGGCCTCCACCAGACGGCGGGCCAGCAGGAACTGCTTGGCGTCGAAGTCGTAGTAGAGGTTCTTGACCGTCTGGTGGGTATACTTCCCCTTGCCGTACCGGGCCACCACGCGATCCGGCTCCTTGCGCAGATCGAAGGCGTCTCGCACCTGGTCCGACGTGATCATGTCCAGGGCTTGCTGGCCGTACCTGTCCATTCCGACGATCTCGCCGCGCTGGTCCATGTCGCGCCGGATGCTGTCCAGGTCCTTCAGGAGCTGCTTGCGGTCTTGCAGGCGGTCGAGCGTAATGCCCTTGGACAGCCGCAGGTTGTCGAGGCTTTCGCCGAAGGGATGAAAGGGCCGATGGGCGGCGCCGGCATAGTACGGCTTCTGGAAATTGAATTCATCGGTCGAAGGCCGCTCCAGGGACACGTAGGGCGGCAAGCTGCCGTCCCTGTCGCGGAGCCGGCTGACGATGGATCCGAACGCCGGACGCCGGCCGGCGGTCCGCGGTAGTCCGGTGTAGACCTCGCTGAGGAAGTGATCGTTTTCCACTGACTGAATGCCGCGCAGCAGCGTGAGCTGGTCCATGATCTCGGCCTGCCGCGGCATGTGCTCGCAAATCTGCACGCCGGTCAGGCGGGTGCTGATCGGCTTGAACGGCCCGCGGATGTCGATATCCGCTTCGGGCTTCATGTCGTACATGTCGATGTGGCTGGGGCCGCCCGACAGCACGACGTAGATGATCGACTTCTTGCGGGCCGGCTGGGCCGCGCGGGCTTCCAGGCGCAGCAAGTTGGCCAGGCTCAAGCCGCCCAAGCCCAGGGCGCCGACTTGCAGGAACTGACGCCGGTTGATGCCGTCGCAGTTGCGCTGATGGGAACCCCACAAGGTCAACATGAGCATCTCCACATACAGGCGGAAGGAAGGTCAGGGCAGCGAGCGCACGGCCACGCCAAAGGCATCGCCGCCGTAGCTCGCGTGGGGAGTGAACAGCCGGACGTTGCGGATGCGCCGCGCGCCCAGTTCCACATCCATGGTGCCAAGCACATTGGCATCCACGAAATGGTCGTCATCGACAATCGAGAAGCGGTGTTTCATGCGCAACGTGCCGTCGAGACGGATGCGGGCGCGATCGCCTTCCACGAACGCGACCGTTGCCATGATCCAGCCGTCGTCGATCCTATTACGGGCGAGATCGTTCTCCTCGGTCTGCGGATAGAAGCAGCGCAGCAGCGGATCCGAAACGTCCGGATCGACCACCCAGGAAGTACCGACCCGAACGGTCCTGGACGGCAGCAGCTTGAGCCAGCGCTCGCGCGGCAAAACGAGCCAGTTCTCGGCAGGGTAGCCGCGCCAGCCGTAGTCTTTGCTTTCGCCGAGCTGAAGCTGGAGCGGGACGCGTGCATCGCCCTCCTGCTTCAGATAGCGAGCGGTCAGATGCAATACGAGCGTGTCCGCGTCGGCTTGTGGCGGGCGGGACAGCACTCGGGGTTCGACAAGCGTCTTGCCTTGCCGCGCGTTCAGATGAAGGACGTGCCATTCCAGGAAGTCGATCAGGTTGGCCGCACTGGCCACCTGGCAGCCGTGATACGAATCGATCGGCACCCCTTCCGAACTGAGAATGTACACCCAACTCGTTCCGCCCAGCACGCCGGCCTTGACCGCCTGCTGACGAAGCTGCTGCCAGGCGGCTCGCTCTTCGAGGGATGCTGTTCCCTCCTTTGCAAAGTCCTGGTTGGCGATGTAGACCGGAATGAAATAGCGATTGAGCAACTCGATGCCGCGGTCGTTGCTGAGCCCGCTGGCGCGGAGGTGCGCCGAGCCCGCACAGCTCCGGCCAGTGGCGATATCGCCGCTGTGCACGAGTAGGAAGATCGGCCGCCCGTGCTCTTTGGCCAGGCGTTGGGCATCGCGCAGACCATTCGCCCAGCCGATCTCGTCGATGCGCCGCTCCAGTGGTGTCGGCTGCCACAGCGCGATCTGTTTCTCCACGGCCAATGCCAGGCCGTCGTCGATGGCTCCGGCGCGTACGGCGGCGAGCGGAGGGGGCGGACTGACCTCTCCGCGATGGGTATCAGCAACTTCACGACTGCGATAAGCGAGCACGCCGGCGCCAGTGCCGATCAGACCGAACGCCAGGATCAGGGCCGTGACCACCCGGATCTGCGATGCGGCGGTAGCCTTTACCAGGCCCTCGGCCAGCGTCACGGCTTCGGCCGAGAGAATCCCCGCCGCCGTCTGCCCCGCGGCATAGGCCAGACCAGCCTGGACGGTGTTATTGACCACCGCGGCCGGCGCGGGCGTGGCCACCAGCGCTACGGCGGACAATGCCACGCCGCGCTGAATCAATCGTTTGCGCAGGAGTTCCCGGCCGCGATCCAGGTGACGCGACATCGAGCCCATCGGTCGGCCCAATTCCCGCGCCGCTTCCTCGTTCGTTTTGCCGTGCAGGTAGCAGAGTACCAGCGGCCCGCGGTACTTGTCCGGCAGCCGGTGCAACTCTTCGTCGAGGACCGCATGGAGCTCTTCGCGCGAGTCGTCGACGGCAGGCTCGGTTCGCGGCATGTCGTGGGCCTCTCGCTCCTGGGTCCGTCGCTTGGCCGATTGCATGCGAGTCTTGAGCGCCAGGTGATAGGCGACCGTGTGCAGCCAGTTGGCGAGGGAACCGCGTCGATCAAGGGTGCCGCTCTTGCGCACCAGGACCAGAAAGGTGCCCTGGAAGACGTCTTCGGCCTCGTGATCGTTCGGGAGGATGCGGCGACAGACGCCCCAGACTAAAGGCGCATAACGCTTCACCAGTGCTTCAAAGGCAACGGGGTCGCAGCGCGCAGCGAAGGCTTCGAGAAGTTGTCCATCAGTCCGGTCGCCCTCGTGCGCGGGGACGACCAGTCGACTGATGTACCGAAGCACACTGCCGAACTGGCTGTTCGCCATGATCCTGACTCTCACACCGACCTGTCTCTATCTCCATTACATCCTGGGGCGCGGCAAATAAATCGGATTTTTCTTCCTGAGCCGCCGGAATCCGGGCATTTCCGGAAAAAACGTCCGGAGGCTCTGCATAACCTTCCAACCTGCCGCCGGGAGGCCAAGAGGAAGTCATCAGTCGCCAGCAGGCCAGCAGGGACGTGTCTCTTTTTCGCTTGCAACTGAACCGAGACATGGGAAACTAACACTACTGCGAGTTGTCCCACCAACGATTCGACTCAGACTGATCGACTGCTACCCTCCCGCCGACATTGAGTCGAATGACGAACACGGGAGCAGGGCTGATGATCTGCAACCACCGTCTTGGCGCGCTGCTGGCTTCGCTCGTTTTACTTGGTGTCGCGAGCCCCCGTGCATTCGGCGATGATTTGCTTCGCGATAAAGTTACGCCGTTCATGAAGACGTACTGCTTCAAGTGCCACAATCAGAAAACCGCGGAAGGCTTGCTCAACCTCACCCAGTACAATTCCAGCGCGCTGATGGCTCGGGATTTTCGACAATGGGAACATGTCACCAAGTTCATGAAAGAAGAGCAGATGCCGCCTCGGTCTGCCAAACAGCCCGCGGCAGCGGAGCGAGCCGAGTTCCTGGCGGCCGTTGACAAGCTTCTTCTAATCGAGGCGCGCAAGGTGGCGGATGATCCGGGAGCGTCGGCGCCGCGACGACTCAGCAATGCCGAGTACAACTACACCATCCGAGACCTGACCGGGGTCGATATTCGCCCAACGGCTTCTTTTCCCGTCGATCCGGCGTCGGGCGAGGGCTTCACCAATACCAGCGAAGCCCTGGTGATGTCGCCGAGCCTGTTCAAGAAATACTACGCGGCCGGCCAGGGTGTCGCCGATCACGTCCTGCTGACAACCACCGGCTTTGAATTCGCACCGTATCCGGTGGTGACCTTCAGCGACCGGCAGAAATTCTACGAACAGGCGATTCTTCACTTCTACGAACAGCACAAGATCGACTATGCGACCTACCTTGCCGCGGCGTGGTCGTATCGCCATCGCCCCGCGTCACGGCGCGATCTGACGATCGAGGCGTGGGCCGCCGAAAACCGATTGAGCCCGAAGTATCTCCGTGCACTCTGGAGCACTCTGCAAGCCGACGCCGCTGGCGACGTGTTCCCAATCCAATGGCTCCGACAACGCTGGAATGCGCTCCCCGCACCTGCCGAGGTGACGCCGGCCGCGGTGCCCGCCGAAACACGCCGGGCGATTGAAACCCTGGCAGGGGACATTCGGCACCTTGGCCTGACGATGTGTGTGCCGGAAACCCAGGCGATTGTCTCCAATGCCGGCAACGCGCCCATCCCGCACATCGATCGTCGCAAGAAAACGGCAGCCGGTCGGGACAAGTTCAATCGGGCCCTGATCGAACAGCAGACGCAACGTCTCCAGTGGGAGCTCAAGAAGAACCCGGACAAATCCGCCGCGAAACTGATCATCTCCGTCTCGAAAGTCGGAGTGGAGAAGTTCGATGGCTATGTCATCCTGAGCCAGCTCCAATTCAGCGCATCGTCCCCCGGCAGTTACAACCCAAAAGACGCCAAGAAGAACCTGTCGTTGCAAAGCTTCCTGGCCGAGCATGCGCCGCAACAGCTCAAGGAGTTGAAATTCGGCGTCCACCCACTCGGCCACAAGATCGAGCCTGATAGCGTGGTCTTGAAGGTCCCCTCCGAGGTAGAGATCGAGATTCCCTCGGAGGCCTTGAAGGATCCGCGTACGGCCCGTTTTTATGCGGAGGCAAGCTCGGAGGATACCAAGTCCCGATTGAGCGTCGCGAGGATCGGCCTGTTCAACCAGAAGCCGAAAGCCGACGCCCTGGCCGGCAGCGCGTTGCTTTTTGCCGCGGGGCACCCCTCCGCCAAACAGTTTGCCGCCTCCTGCGATTCCTTCTGCAAGCTATTCCCCAATCGGTTTTATTTCGTCGATGACACGCGCGGCATCTCGGCAGGTTTCCACCTGATCGAAGGCTTTTTCCGAGACGATCAGCCTTTGTGCAATTCCGTGCTCAGCGAAGCGGAGAAACGCTCCCTGGATCGACTGTGGAACGAGCTTTTCTTCAGCACCAACATCCACGACAAGATGCTCCACGGCTTTGTCTTCTTCGAACGTGAAGAGCGGGGCTTTCTGAAGCACGTCGATTTCAATTCGATCCGCGAGGAAGATCCCGACCTCGGCAAGGACGAAAATCTGGACCGCTTCGAGCAGATCTATCTCCGGCGCTCGAACGTGACCGCCACGGGAGCGGACCTGGAAAAGCACCCGATCCATGCTTTTTTTGAAGACATCCGCCAGGGGCTGAAGCGGCGGGCCCGGCAATTGAAGCAAGCCGAGCCGGCCTACATCCGCAAGCTGCAGGACTTCGCGAAGGCGGCCTATCGTCGGCCGCTGACGGCGGAGGAAGACAAGAAACTACTGGAGTTCTACCAGTCCGCCGCCAAGCAAAGCGAATATGACATCGAGCAGGCGGTGCGCGCGAGCATCCTTCGCATCCTGGTTTCCCCTCATTTCTGCTACCGAGTGGAACTGCCTCCGGCGGGAAAAGCCGTCCAGCCGGTTGGCGATCTGGCGCTCGCCTCGAGACTGAGCTATTTCCTCTGGTCTTCCATGCCCGACAAGGAATTGCTCGAGTTAGCGGCCAAGGGAACGCTGAATGACGAAGCCACGCTGCGCGCCCAGGTTCGCCGCATGCTGAAGGATCCCAAGGTCAATGGGTTTGCTCTGGAGTTTTTTGGACAGTGGCTGCAATACGGCGATTTCCTCAAGAGCGAGTCCGTCAATCGGCAGGTGTTCCCTGATTTCGATGAAGCATTGAAACAGGCCATGTTCGAGGAGCCAACGCGTTTTGCCACCGGGCTCATGCAAAACGACCGTCCCGTGCTCGAATTGCTGCGCAGCGACGAGACCTATGTCAACAAACGGCTTGCCAGCCATTACGGGCTGCCGTTTCGTGGCGCTGTCGCCACCGATTGGGAGAGAACCACCGGCCTGCTTCAGGTAGGACGCGGCGGCTTCCCGGGCATGGCGGTCTTCCTGACCAAGAATTCACAGCCGGCGCGAACCAGTCCCGTCAAGCGCGGATTCTGGGTCGTGCACAAGCTGCTCGGCGAGCATATCCCCGCCCCGCCTGCCAACGTCGCGGTATTGCCAGCCAAGGAGACGGATACCAAGGGGAAGAGCATTCGCGAGCTGCTGGCGCTGCACACGGAGAATGCCGACTGTGCCCGATGCCATCAACGGTTTGACCCCGTCGGCCTTTCAATGGAAGGGTTCGACGCGATCGGCAAGAGCCGAACGAAAGACCTCGCGGGCCGACCAATCGACAATCTCGTTGAACTACCCACGGGCAAAGCCGCGCGCGGCATTCCCCAGTTCACGGAATACCTGGTTGTCGAGCGGAAGCACGAGTTCACCCATACCCTGTGCCGCAAGTTCCTGGGCTTCGCGCTCGGGCGATCGCTCGAGTTGTCGGATAAAGCCCTCGTGGAAAAGATGCAGGCCGAACTGGGAAGGCACGACTATCGTTTTTCGTGTCTTTTTGAAGCCGTGGTGTTGAGCCCCCAATTCCGCAATCAACGCGGCAAGGACTACACGCCGGCGCTTTTGAAAATCGACCCTCCTGGAGAGAAACCATGAACCTTGCTGGCCAGATTTCCCGACGAACGATGCTCCAGGGTCTGGGATGCACCATTGCCTTGCCCTGGTTGGAATCCGCGAAAATCCTCGCGAGCGACGCCGTGGCGGCCACGCCGCCACAGCGGTTTGGCTGCCTCTTCATGGGGGACGGCATCTCGCCGCACCACTGGTGGTCGAAGGGGGACGGCGCCGCGATGGAACTGGGCTCAAGCCTGGAGTCGCTCGCGCCGTACAAGGAAAAGCTCAACGTCATCAACGGGCTGTTCAATCGGCACGGCGACGGCGGCCACGCCCGCTGCACCGGCAACATCCTTTCGGGGGCCAACCTCGTGCGCGGCCGGGTGATCTCCGGCGGCGTCAGCATGGACCAAAAGCTGTCGCAGCATTTCGAGGAAGCCACGCCGGTGCCTAGCCTCGTGCTCGGCTGCGAGCAGCCGGTCAGCGGGTTTCACGAGAGCCAGTATTCGATGGTCTACGCGTCGCACATCTCGTGGCGCACGACGAATTCACCGATCCCGATCGAGTTGTATCCATCCCTCGCCTTCGACAGCCTCTTCGGAGGCCAGACGAGCAAGCTGCAAGGGAGCATCCTCGATGACGCCCTTTCCCAGGCGAACGCTTTGCGCGGCAAGGTAAGCGGTTCCGATCGTATCAAGATTGACGAATACCTGACATCGGTGCGCGAAACCGAGAAGCAAATCCAGATGCTCAACAAGGCCAGCCGGCGCGATACGCCGCTGCCGCCCGCCTCGCAACGCCCGCCGGTCGGTCAGCCCAAGGACTTCAAGGAATACGCCAAGCTGATGTGCGACATCATCGCCCTGGCGTTTCAGACGGACCGTACGCGGGTGGCGACCTTGCTGCTGTCGCGCGACCTGTCCGGCCAGACCTACCAGTTCCTGAACATCCGCGACGCGCACCACAACCTGTCGCACTCGAATACCGAAGCCTCCTATCAGGCGATCGTGAAATTCCACGTCGAGCAGTACGCTTACCTCGTCGGCAAATTGGCCAAGATGCAGGAAGGCGATCGGACCGTGCTGGATAACTCGTGCATCATGTTCGTTTCCGAGCACTGGGACGCGCACAACGGGACCAAGGTTCCTGTCGCGCTGGCTGGGGGCCTGCGTGGGACGCTGAAAACCGGCCGATCGCTCGACTACCTCAAGGCGGGCGACGACAAGCGAAAGCTGTGCAGCCTGTACCTCTCGATACTGGACCGGATGGGCCTGGAATTGAAAGAGTTCGGCGACGCCAAGGAGCGGCTGGCAGGGATTTGACCTCGCGATTCGCAAAGCGGTTTGAAGGTCGTAGCCCGTCCGGTGCGCGGATGGGGCTTCTTGAGTAGCATTGAGCCCTGTTCCTGGAACTGGCGGCCCTGGTTCTGTTGAGCCAACGCAGTGGTTCGAGATCCTTAATCCTCAGTGTCCTCGGTGCCGGGGGTGGGGCGGGTTTTTCGCGCCCGTGCCGTCAAACTCAACCGCCCGGTCGCCGGTCAAGGTCCTGCGGGCCGACTGGGCTCACAACCCGGAGTGGCTGGCCCGCTTCGTGCGTGAGGCCCAACTCCTCGAGGCAAGAGTTCAGGCGGACTCGGGTCGCCGACAATACCGAAGGAGCCGGGTCGGCGCGGCGCTCGCGCGCCGCGCCTCCCACAGATCCGGACGTGCCCAATGAAGGCATCCGGCTCCTCCGGTCACCATCTCGCTGCCGGACGATACACCGAGTGGACCACTCGTGGCGGCGGCAGGGCGAAGTTCGCCCCCATCCGCTTGAAGCGATCCCAAGAGAAGGCGCCAGCCCGCGAACGCCGGCTGAGCCACTTTCGCCAGATGCGGGTCACCACGTGACGGAGATTGCTCAGGGCTCGACGGTTCCCGGTAATCCCATAGTACCCGTCGTGACCGCACAACTGGCGACTCCATGTCGCGTGCTGCTCCCCGATCAGACGGTGCCGATTCTTCCGGCACCACTCGGCGATCTTCCGGACCGCCCGGCCGAAATGGCTCGCGGACGTCTGACGGGCGACCACCGCGTTCCCGTTCCGGGAGACACCCCAACGATGAGTGAAACCCAGAAAATCGAACGTCCCAGGCCCGTCTCCCGGCTCCTGGGTATCCCGCTCCGGACGTTTCGGGGCCGTGAATGGCACCAGTCGCGTCTTGTCGGGGTGGATCGTCAGCCCATACTTGCCGAAGCGTTTCGGCAGTACCTCCAGGACCCGGCGAGCATCACCGGCTGGAAGAACTGCGCACCACCTGGGCAGCGCCGCTACCCGGAAAGATTTTGGTCGTGCTCGATCCGGAGCGGATGCTGGCGACCGAAGTGTTCCCGACCGAGGATGGCCACGCCCAGGAACGCAGTCCGCTGGCCCCCGTGCTGGAAAGTGTCCAGCCCAAGGATTTGTGGATCGCCGACCGGAACTTCTGCACGTTGAAGTTTCTTGGCGGTATCGCCCGGCGCGGGGCTTACTTCCTGATCCGGCAGCACGGCACCGCCAAGGGCCGGCTGATCGGTCAGCGACGCGAGATCGGTCGTTGCCCGACGGGAATGGTCTATGAGCAGGCGATCGAGTTGCGCGATCCTTCGACCGGGGATTGGGCCCGTTATCGCCGCATCACGGTGAAACTCGACCAGGCGACCCGCAACGGGGATGACGAAATCCACTTGTTGAGCAACGTGCCGGAGAGCGACGCCGACGCGTTGCGGTTGGCCGAGTTGTATAGCAAACGCTGGACGATCGAAACCGTGTTTCAAGAGGTCACCACGACGCTGCAATGCGAGATTCATACCTTGGGTTATCCCAAGGCCGCCTTGTTCGCTTTTAGCCTGGCGCTGGTGGCCTACAACGCGGTAGCGCTGCTGAAAGCCACCTTGCGCAGCGTCCATGGCACACAGACCGTGAACGAAACCGTGTCGAGCTACTATTTGAACCTGGAGATCCGGGGAACATACGATGGCATGATGATCGCCATTCCGGAAAGCCACTGGAAGATCGTTCGGACGTTGCGGGTGCCGGAACTGGTGCAGGTACTCCAAGAAGCTGTCCCGATACCGCAAACACCCGCGTGGTCCGAAGAAACCAACGCCGAAAAAAGAGGCCTATGCCAATGGCGGTCACGTTTCCACATTCCGGCTGTTGCACCAGAACAAATGACCATGTTGGAAGGGCTGGGCCTGGGGCCTTTGGCTTCGGCGCTCCCGGACCGACTCATGGGATCACGCAGGAGACGACGGACCTCCCAGGTTCCTGGGGAATCCTCGTTAGAGTTTGCCTGGGTCTTTGACCCCGGTGGGACCGACATGCCAGGCCATGCGGCATGTCGACACGGCCCTCGGTGGGACATCGGCGAAGGCTCCCGACGAGAAAACTTTCGAGGCTCGATGTCCAGGCTTTCCCTCTGGCTGTCTACGCAAGACTCGCCTCCGGCTGCTGGCCAGCTCTACCGGGCGGGATTGGCACCCGCAGGGTTCCAACGGAAGGTTTCCGAGTCGTACTCGTTACATCTCATCCTCCCTCGCCTGGCGCAATGTCCCCGTTTCTTGGCCCGCGCTCACCGGCCCATTCCACCCAGTGCGACACGCCGCCGTGGCCTAGGGGCCACCGCGAAAGCATGCCGTGTGCAAGCACCGCATGCATTCGCGGTGGTGCTGCAAGCATCCGGTCCCAGCACAGGAACCGCGAAAGCATGGCACCCGCCAGAGAGATTTGCCGCGGAATCACGCACTCTCATTTAGACGGATCCGCCACGGTTTTCCCTTCTTGTTATACTGCCCTGGGCAGTCATTAAGGACCGGCACTCATCACTGGAGACCGACGATGCGGACCGCGACAGGCATCTGGCTGGCGCTTTTCTTCATGGGCGCCGCGCAGGCGGAAACCGTCGAGGAGTTGCTGCAACAGGCCCGCGCTGCGCTGGCCAAACGGCAAGCAGACGAGGCCCTGGCGCTGGCAGGGAAGGCGATAGTGCTGGACCCCAAGAACCCGGAGCCTTATCTCCTGCGCGGCATCGTTTATGAAGTCCAGGAGAAGCACGAACGCGCTGTCGCCGAATTCGACATGGTGCTGAAGCTCGACGCGAAGTCCGCCGAGGCATACAACCGGCGCGGCAGCGAGCAGTTCAAGCTCGGCAACATCAAGGCATCGCTGGCCGACTTCGACCGCTTCCTGGATCTCAAGCCCGAGGAGAAGGCCGGCCACTGGAAACGCGGTATCTCGCTCTACTATGCCGGCCGTTTTGACGACGGCAAGAAGCAATTCGACGCCTACGAGAAGGTGGACACCAACGACGTCGAGAACGCTGTCTGGCACTACCTTTGCAACGCCCGCCTGATCGGCATCGAAAAGGCTCGTGGGGCGATCTTGAAGATCGGCAATGACAAACGCGTGCCCATGATGCAGGTCTACGCGTTGTACTCCGGTAAGTCCAAGCCGGAGGACGTGATGGCCGCCGTCAAGGAGGGGAACCCTTCACCGGAGCAGCGCAACGATCGCCTGTTCTATGCCCATCTCTACCTCGGTCTCCATGCCGAGGCGGCGGGCGACAAGCAGCGGGCCCTGGAACACATGACGGAGGCGCACAAGCATCGAATCGGGCATTACATGTGGGATGTCGCCCGCGTCCACATGGACCTGCTGAACAAGGAAATGAAAGAAAAGAAGTGAAACGGCCTGCTCACCGCCTCGTAACCGGCGGAGCCGGAATCGGCGCCCTTTGTAGAGCACAAAGACATTTGTCGTTTATTGTCAATCACTTCCGCACCGCTTGCCCGGGCCAGAGGGCTAAGCTATAGTTGAACAGGCCAACGATGGCATTTCTTGCGGAGTGCCCTGCTGCTGGCGACAGCGGAGGCGGCACTCGTGTTGTGTTAGGGCATTTCACAACCTTCCTTCTCAGGACGAGGAGCGGGGTGCGGCTTCATGGCAAATCCTCCTCTGGACGTCGGGTGTACGATGCACGCGGGCTCCACTTCCGGCCGAAACCTGACGCGCCTGGGGCGACTCATCGTCCTCGTGTTGCCAACCGTGCTGATGGTCATCGGCAGTTTCCGAACCGAGGAGACGACCAGCCAAATGATGTGGCTGGGCGCTGCCTTTCAGGTCATGGTCTTCGCGTTCTTCCTGGTGACACGCCGGACGCAACAAGGCATCGGACCATCTGTTGCCGTCGTTTATCTGGTCGGTCTGGCCTGGCTCTGGCTGGCCGACAACAAGTCGGGCGATTGGTTTTTTCACCTTGCGCAGTGCATCCTGCTGATCGTGCCGCTGGTCCTGTTTGCCTTCCAGATGCTGATCGATACGGGCGCATTCGCGAATCGTCGGGCACGCGTGCTGGCCGAGCGGCTGGTCCATCGCGGCGAATGGCCGGTGGACTTGACGGAGTGCCGAACGCTTCCGGAAGTCAAGGCCTTGCGCGAGTCGCTGGGGCACGATGCCACGCCTGCGTTGGTGCTGCTTCAGCATCCCAAGCCCCAGGTTCGGATGGCCGCCTTGGGGGCGCTGGAGTTCCGCAAGTCGTGGCGTGCCGGACAGGCCGAGGTCGTGCTGCGTTATGCCCAGAAGTGCAAGGAGCCGCCGCTTCGCGCTGCCGCGGTCACGGCCTTGGCCAACCTCGACGACCGCCGCCTGGTCGAGACGCTGTCCGAATTCATGCGCGATCCCGCGCCGGAAGTTCGCCGCGCCACCATCGAAGCGTTGCTGTGGGATGCGGAGCATCGCTGGCACTGGGTGCGCCACTCGGCCCGGCTGGCGATGATGGACCCGGCTTTGCAGGGAGATGGGCCGCTGGCACCGGAAAATATCGTCCTGTCCACCGAGGCTGTGACCGACCTGATGGCCTGGGCCACGGAAAAAGGCTGCCTTGGTGTCCGGGCCGCTCTGACGCTGGCCGCTCACTATCGAAGGGCACTGGGAGAGCAGAGTGGTTCGAGCTTGGTCCGCAACTTGAAGGACGACCTGGCCAATGCGCAAGCTCCGCCGTTGCTCCGAATCGAATTGGCGCAATTGCTCCGCACCAGCAATGAACTGGACAAGAACTTGCTGGACCGCCTGATCGATTCGGTCAATCCGGGCCCGCTGCGCTTGATCGCGGCCGACGCCCTGCTAGCGCTGGACCGACCCGGCATGGGCTACAATCAGCAAGCGCTCGCCGCGCTCCGCGAGATTGCCCGCCTGCCCAACCGCGAGATGGCATTGACCGCGGCGGATGTGGTGCAACGGCGACTGGGCTTCGATCTGGGACTGGCCCTGGGGCAACCGCTGCCGCCGGTGCATAGCCGACTGGCCGCCGACGTGACTCGCCGTTTGATGGCCTGGGCCGCTCAACAGGACCACTCGGCACGCCAGGACGATGCCGGAGAAAGCGAGACGGAACGGCAAACGCCCACGGACAAACACGATCACGGCTCTGGGGTGTTCCGCGTCAGTTCCGGCCACGGTTGAGCCAAGACACTCCCGGCTCGAGCATGCAAGTCTGGATTGGCACCTCCGGTTACTCCTATGCCGATTGGGTCGGCACGTTCTACCCCGCCGGCACTCGGCCGCAACGGATGCTCGCCTACTACACGGGGCATTTCCCACTCGTCGAGTTGAATTTCACGTTCTATCGCCTCCCCACGCCCGCGCAGCTCGGTCGGATCGCGCAACAAGCCCCGGCGACATTTCAGTTCCTCGTGAAGCTGCCGCGCACGCTCAGCCACGAGCATCACGTCGCGGATATCGCGCCATTTCGCGACGCCGTCAGCGAATTGCGCCGCCGCCACCAGCTGCAGGGAGTACTCTGCCAGCTTCCGCAGTCGCAGCATCACGGTCAGGACGCGCTGGCATGGCTGGACAAGCTTGCCAATCAGCTACAGGACTGCTCGCTGGCCGTCGAATTCCGGCACCGTTCCTGGCAGAGACAAGATGTCGGGCCGTGGTTGCGCGATCGAAACGTCGACCTGGTGTCCGTCGACGTTCCCGACCTGCCAGGGCTTTACCCGCGCGGCTTGGTCCCGTCCGGTTCCAGGATTTACGTGCGATTCCACTCGCGAAATGCGGCCAACTGGTATCAGTCCGACAAGGAACGCTACGACTACGACTACACCGACAAGGAGCTGACGGAGTGGATCGATGCATTGCGACACGTCAACGAACCAGCGGGACAAGCGATGTTATTGTTTAACAACTGCCATCGCGGCCAGGCCGTGGTGAATGCCCAGCGATTGCGCGACCTCCTGACCCGCGCCGGCACGGAGCTCCATCTGGTGTCGCCGTTTGTTCAGCAACCGGTGCAACGCTCCCTGTTCGATTGAGGCCCGATCGCCTGAAGCCTTGGCCTTGACCCCTTAACATTCTACACGATTTTCCGTGCTCGCCGGCGCTCGGCGGCGACGGCCTGGACCATGATGTGGAGCTTCTG
>JAIEMG010000146.1 GCA_019752375.1 Gemmataceae bacterium
GGCATTAATTCATCGAAAAACGCCCCTTTTCGCTCAAAATCTCTGGAAAACACCGGTAGAATCAGCAGTTGCACCCAACAGGAATCAGGGATCGTGTCTCATCTCTGCCCCCTGACTCCTGATTCCTGTCTCCTGATTCCTGCGGCAGACGAGTGCCGCGCATTGGCCCAGTTCCGTGGTACCGATCTTGACGACACACGGCCTTGTCACCGGTCGTGACACTCCGCTGACAGCAACTGGGCAGGCCGGGTCCGGCTCTTCTTGATTCAAAGTTGCGGGCACGGAGTCATGCTCGAAGGCGAGGAGGCTTGCCGCCAGCTCGACCGCGCTGCTGCCAGCGCCCAGGTTGCCGAAATAGCTCTTGGGTGCGAACACCGGCGCGCCGGCGCCCAGTGCCTCGCGCAAGCCGGCCGATTCCCACAAATCGTCGGGCACCGTGCTGAGACCGTGGGCATTGACGTGATCGACGTCCTCGACCTCGGCATGGGCTTCCGTCAGTGCATTGCGGATGACGCGAGCCAGGCCTGTGCCGGTGCGCTCGCGGTCGAACCCGGCGCTGAAACCGACCAGCTCGGCGATAATCCGAGCGCCGCGCTGCCGTGCATGCTCCAGTTCCTCCAGCACGATCACGCCAGCGCCTTCGCCCAGCACCAGGCCATCGCGTTGGCGGTCGAATGGCCGACTCGCCCGCGTCGGCTGGTCGTTGCGGCGTGACAACGGTGCGAACAGGCAGAAACGCGCAAGATTGAAGGGACTGGTGAGCGTGTCGCCGCCGCCGGTCAGCATCACGTCGGCGCGGTTGTAGACGATGGCCCGGTATGCTTCGCCCAGGGCAAGCAGGCTTCCCAGGTCGCTCTGGACGATACTATTCAACGGACCCTGAGCATTGTGCAGGATCGAGACATGACAGGCGACCATGTTGGGCACGTGGCTCAGCATCCACATGGGCGGAATCAGCGGAATGCCCTGCTCACCCCAGCGGTCGAGGTCGACGCCGCCCGTCGCGGGGTCGATGCTGACCGGGGCGGCGTCCTTCAGTTCGCTCATCAACGTGGGAAGCAAGCCCGCGCCGAAGACGACGCCGAAACGCGTTGGATCGACGCGCTCCTTGTCGAGTGCCGCGTGCGTCAGCGCCAGTTGGCTGGCGACCACGGCCAGCTGGGCGCTGCGTGGCATGACGTTCAGTCGCTTGCGATCTTTCTTGTCGAGGTACTGGCGGGCGTCGAAGTCGAGGACCTCGCCGCCGAACTGGGTCGGCAACTCGGAGGGATCGAAAGTCTGAATTCGCCGGACGCCGCCGCGGCCGTGGGTCAGCGAGTCCCAGAATGCGCCCGCGCCGCAACCGATAGGCGTGACGACGCCCAGACCCGTGATGACCGCGCGACGGCTAGAAGTGGTCATGACACGGCCCGTTCCAGTCAGGAGCTGGCCCCCACCACCATGATTTCGCGGGGCGACTTACGGCGGCGCAGCTCGGCCTTCGTCACGCCCAGCGCGCGGATGACCGGCTCGAAGACGTCCGTGTAGAAAATGTCGTAATCGAAGATACGCATGTCCTGGACGGCCTGAACGCGCCGCTTGCCGTCGATCAACATGTGCGTGGCCGGCATCTTGAACTCGTTGATCACCCGCCGCAGCTGCTCCAGCGTGCCCGGCCGGTCGTGCTCCAGGTAGATCCGCACCACTTTCATGAAGAAGTCGTAGTGGGCACGCTCGTCGGTCGCCACCAGGCTCAGGACCTTGGCCAGGGCCGGGTCGCCATGACGCACGACGATCTCGCGCAAGTTTCGATAGTGCAGCCAGGTCGCCAGCTCCTGGACGGTCGTATAGCAGATCATGGCCACGCCGTTGTCGTGCGGCAGATCCCATTCCTTGCTAAACGTGTCCGTGTCCAGGTCGGCCATTTGCTCTTCGGTGCGATGGCCCGAACGCAGCAGCCAGTCGCCAAAGACCATGGAGTGCTTGGATTCCTCGTAACCCCAGTTGGCGATCATCCAGGCCCGGCCATGATTGCCGCGCACCTGCGGCATCAACTTGCTGACGTAGTCCGGCAAGTAGAGCTCGACGGTGCAGAAGGTCTGCACGACGTCGGCGATCGCCGGATCAAGCTCCGGGTTGCATTGGTCCCACGGGATGTCCTCGCGCACGTTCCAGCGACGCCGGCGCTCGGCCTGGTCGAAGTACTCGCGATACAGCCGATAGATCTTGGCAATGACTTCAGGACTTTCAGGCTTGATTGGTGACTGCATATACACTCCCTGGTCTGAACGCCCTGACGACGCAATGCGGTCAGTCTCGTGATGGCGTCCATACCAGTGAAGTGCGGTTCCGGCCGCAGGTGAGGACGAAGTGAACCTCTAACCGTGACAAGCCCTTGTCGTAAGGTTATGCCACGCAGCACACCGCGACAAGCCTGTAAATCGCCCGGTGGGTCCCGCGCCGCGTCCAAGGGCTCCGCTTTTTTCTTGGACCCGTGCGGGCGGCTCCGCTACCCTAAAAGTCCATGAAGATCACGCAGCTTCACGCCCTGATCGTGCGTCTGGCGCAGAAGCCGCCCATTGCTCCCTATCAGAACCGATACAACGCCCATTCGCACAAGGAATCGCTCCTCGTTCGCCTGGAGACCGACAACGGACTGACCGGCTGGGGCGAAACGCCCGTCGACTGGGTCAACAAGTCGTTCGCCGGCACACCCGAGGACTTGCTACGCAAGCATGTTCTTGGCCGCGACCCCTTCGACGTCGAAGCCTGGTACGCCGAGAGCCCGTTGGGCAGTTACCTGACCAGCGGCGTCGAAATGGCGATGTGGGACCTGATCGGTCACGCCACGCGACTGCCCCTCTACAAGCTCCTGGGCGGCAAGTTACGCTTGAAGATCGAGTTGGCCGCGTGCATGGGCATCCGGCCCTATGCCGAGGCCAAGGCGATCGCGCGTCAGTACGTCGAAATGGGCTTCAGCACGCTCAAGACCAAAGCCGGCCGCGCGGCTGAAGAAGACCTCGACATGGTTCGCGGCATCCGCGACGGCGTTGGCGACCAGCTCCAACTCCGCATCGATCCCAATATGGGCTACGAGCCGAAAGTCGCCTTTCCACTCGCCCGCGACCTGGAAAAGTATAACCTCCAGTACTTCGAGCAGCCCATGCCGAGGGAGTATATCGGCGAGGCTGCGCGGCTTCGGCGCTCCACGCGAACGCCGATTGCGCTGAATGAATCGGTGACGACGCCGGAAAATGTCCTGCAAATTCTCCAGCTGCACGCGGCCGACATTTTATTGCCGGATACCTGCCAATGTTCCGGCATCATCGGTGTTAGAAAGGTAGCGGCCCTGGCCGAGGCAGCGCACGTGCCCTGCGTCTTCCACTGCTGCCACGACCTGGGGCTCAAAACGGCCGCGATGCTGCACACGGTGGCCAGCACGCCGGGCTTCACCCTGGCCAACGATTGCACCTATTACGGCCTGGAAGATGACATTGTTGCACCACTGCACAAAATTGAAGGTGGTTTCATGGCGGTGCCGGAAGGCCCTGGACTTGGCGTGACGGTGGATGAGGGCAAGATCAAGAAATATCGGATCTAAGGAAAGACACCGTTCTCGTTACCGGGCTCTGCCCGGTAGCGCACTGGGGGCGAGGCTCTGCCTCGCGACAGGTGTGCTGTGGCGGAGCGGGAAGCCCCTGGGTAGACGATCGCGCGAGGCAGAGCCTCGCCGGCAGTGCGTTACCGGGCAGAGCCCGGTAACGAGGAAGGCCTGTGCCGGTCACGAGGAAGAATGTTGGATCTAAATGGAAGTGAACAAGAAACGAATCCCTCTGCGCATCGTCAAAGTTAATGGTCCCCGTCGTCTTCAGTACAGGTAGTTTCCAGTCCTATTCATTTCAGGAGCCCGTTATGGTTCGCACGATTCGATGGGCATTTCTCGGCCTCCTCTGCCTGACGGCCTTCGGCTACGCGGCGGACGAAACTCCGAAGAAGGATCCGCCAAAGGAAGCAGTCAAATCCAACGAGATGGTGATTCACTTCCACGACGGCACGCTGATCCGCGTGCTGGCGATGCAAGAGAACATCGAAGTCGTAACCAAGTACGGCAAGCTGACCGTGCCGACGACCGAGATCCGTCGCATCGAGTTCGGTCTGCACATGCCCGAGGAGATCACCAAGAAAGTGGACGAGGGCATCAAGGACCTCGACAGCAACGATTTCCAGACGCGCGAGCAGGCCGGCAAGAAGCTCGTCGCCCTGGGCCGCTTCTCTTACCCCGCGCTGGTGAAGGCCAGCAAGGGCACCAACCTGGAAACGACCCGGCGCGTGCAGGACCTGCTCAAGGAAATCCGCGCCAAGTTCCCGAGCTACCAGCTCAAGATCCGCACCGATGACGTGGTCCACACCTCGGACTTCACCATCGCCGGCAACATCTCCATGCCGAACATCAAGGTCAAGAGCGATCACTTCGGCGAGGCTCAGCTGAAGCTTGTTGACCTGCGCGCCATGCGTTCCGCGGCCGGCAGCGGTGAGTTGGAAGTGACCGTCGATTCGACCAAGTACGGCAGCAACCCGAATACCTGGATGGAGACCGACTTCAGCGTCGCCGACGGCATCAAGCTGTCGATCAACGCCTCGGGCAGCGTGGACGTCTACGCTCAGCAGCCTGGCCAGTACCTGTCGGGCCCCGAGGGCAACAACCAGCTGGGTCGCCGGGGCCTGTACATGCCCGGCCAGCTGCTCGGCCGCATCGGCGAGAATGGCCAGGTCTTCCTGATCGGCACTCGCTACGAAGGCACGCCGAAGGAAGATGGCAAGCTTTACCTGCACATCTGGCCCTTCCAGGGCGGCGGCGGCTCTACCGGTTCCTACACGGTCAAGGTCGCGTCCGGAAACTAGTCAATGGGCAAGCGTGGCGTGCGGCGTGACATCGGGATGTCACGCCGCACGTTCTTTGCGCCGACAGCTCGCCATCCCCGCACATCCCGTCATCCATCCTATTCCGCCGGCGTCAGCTCGCTCTTCACACCCGCCAAGTACAACCTGGCGCGACTTTACAAGTTATTCCGGTAGTTTTTGCAATCGGAAGCCCCTGCGCACTGGCGGCCGTACCGCCTGAGGAAATTCCTAACCTTGCCTGCTACTGGGTTTGCGTCCATGGACGGGCCGGGATGACTTGGCTGGCACGCCGGTTGCTTTAGAAAGAAGCGACCCAATCGATCACCCGGCAAAGGGCCGGGAAGCAGACGACCAAAGGGTTCCCCCGCTCTTCGTCGTCGCGAATGCCCTGGCCCTTGGCCCGTGTCCCCCTCCTGCCACGACCCTATCACCGAACCCCTCACGGCCACCTGCTCCCCCCCGGGCAGGTGGCCCTCTTCTTTTTCATTCCCCTCCTCGCATCGCGTAGAGGTACATTGGAAAGGTCCAGGTACCGGAAGTTGCATTCTTGGTATGAGGAGTTTCGTCCATGGTCTCGCGCGCCGTCCAGATGCTGTCGGCTCTGTTATTCCTTGTCGTGCTTGCCCCTGGGACACTTCACGCGGATGACAAGGACGCCGAGATCGACCAGCTCCGCAAGAAAGTGCAGACACTGGAGAAGCAGCTGGCCGATCTGAAAGTCGAGCACCTGAAGCAGAAGGACAAGGCGCTCCAACTCCAGGTCAAGGCGCTGGAGAAGTCGCTTGCCGATCTGATGACGGAGTATCGGAAGCTCGAACTGGTGGCGAAGGCCGCCCTCGAGAGTCAGCAGAAATTGGAAGCCGAGTACCAAGCAGCGGTGAAGCGCCACCAGAAGCTGGAGGCCGAGTACCGGGAGATACTGAAGCAACTGGAGGCCTACACCGGTGGGAAAGGGGTGGTCAGCCCGCGCAATCCGCCGAAGGACGACGTGAAGGGGAGGGTGACCGCCGTGGACGCGGAATCAGGCCAGGTGACGATCTCCGTGGGCAAGGATGCCGGGCTGGAAAAGGGCCAAACCTTGGGGGTCTATCGGCTCAAGCCGAAACCGGTCTACGTCGGCATGCTCCGCATTGTCGAGGTCAAGAAGACCGAAGCCATCGGCAAGCTCACCTCGCGCGGCGCCGATGCACCGGCAGTTCAGGTGGATGACGAAGTGTCCAGCACGCTGGGTAAGTGAAGCGACCGTGTGCCGAATGCCATTCACTTAATGCTACATCGCAACATTCCGCGGAACGATCCGCGCAACGTCTGTAGCCGCAGGCTTCAGCCTGCGGCGTGGCGTCGCAGGTGCCGTCCATTCACTCCATAGGCGAAAGCCTGCGGCTACAGACGGTTCCGGTGAATCGTGCTTCCAAACCAGCGCTGTCGTATTAAGCGAGCTCTCCGTGGCACGGACATTTCTGTCCGTGCGGTCGGGAAAATGCACGGACAGAAATGTCCGTGCCACTGGAGCGGTATCTGCTGTTGCTCGCCTAAAGTTAAGGGCACTCGACCGTGTGCGCTTTGCCAGTTCTCCTCACCAAGCAAAGAAGTGGTAGCGGCGGATCTCCAGTCTGAAGGAGCGAGCCGAATCGGCAGGCCGGGAGGTCTGCCGCCCCTTCTGATGATTACACCGCTGCCGTGTTGGCTAAACTCGTAAGTCAAATCTTCCAGTGTGCGGCCTCGAATCGCGGTGTGCGGTTCTGACATGAACGCCTTCCGTGCGAGGGCGGCCCTCGGCCGGCACGAAAAAAAGTCTGGCGAAATCCATCTGGAAATTAGGGAGTTTCTCGCCGCACCGCGCTGCACGCGCGGCATGGGCATCGCTTTTGCTTCCTCCGCTTTCGGAAAACGCCAAAGTTCAAACCTGAAAGAGTAAGGAGGTGTGCCATGGTGATGACGACCCGCCCCATGCAAACCTTGACTGCCGCGGAAGTGATGAGCCGGACCGTGGCGGCCATTCCGGAGGAAATGCCGCTGCGTGAAGCAGCAAGGCTCCTGGAGCGCGAGCAGATCAGCGGCGCGCCCGTGGTGGACCACAACGGCCGTTGTGTCGGTGTGCTCTCGGCGATGGATTTCGTGCATTGGGCCGTGAAGGAAGGGAAGCCGCCGGCACCGGGCGGCCACTGGGAGGCCGGCCGCGTCTGCTCCGAATGGCAGATCGTGGATCCTGAAGCCTTGCCTCGTGACGAGGTCCGCCGCTTCATGTCGCCCGACCTGGTGACGGCCGAACCGACAACGCCAATCGCCGACCTGGCGCGACGCATGCTCGACGCTCACATCCACCGCATCATCGTGGTGGACCCACACCGGCGGCCCGTGGGCATCGTTTCGAGCACGGATATCCTGGCGGTGGTGGCTCACGGCTGACCGGTAGCGTCCTCGAACACTCGATGAAAGCGAGGTGACCCATGACGAACACGATGGAATCCGAACCGTGCGTCTCTCTGCCGGCACAGTCCGCGGGCGACCTGATGACACCAAACCCGGTGTCCATTCGCGACAATGCCACGGTGGCCGACGCCCTGGCACTGCTGGCCAAGAAAGTGATTCACGCTGCTCCGGTCATCGACGAGACCGGCCGAGCCGTCGGCGTCCTCAGCGCCACCGACTTGCTCATCCACGAACACGAGCGGTCCGGGTATCTCGGCACGGGCGTGGACATTGACGCAACGACACCGCCGCGGGTGCGCGACCTCATGACCCCCGCCGTGTTCGCCCTGACGCCGGACGCGACCGCGAAGCGCGTGGTGGAAGATATGCTGGCCCTGAACGTGCATCAGCTCTTCGTGGTCGATCGGACCGGCGTCCTGGTGGGCGTCATCACCGCCACCGACGTGCTCCGCCGCCTGGCAGCGTGAAAGCCAGTGGGTTCGAACTTGGTCCCTGGGAGTGCTTCTCATGAAAAACCTGTCGTTCCTGGCTTCCGCGCTAGTTGCGGCGCTGGCCATTCCGGTCCTGAACGGCCATGCCCAGGAGGGCAAGGCGGTCAAGGCGCTGATGATGCGTAAGCTGGAAAACTCGCAGAAGGTGCTCGAAGGCGTAGCGCTCAATGATTTCGACCGCGTCGCCAAGCATGCCGACGAGTTGATCACCATCAGCAAGGCGACCGACTGGAAGGTGATGAAATCGCCGCAGTACGAATTGTACAGCAACGAATTCCGGCGCAATGCCGAGACGCTGGTCCAGCAGGCCAAGAACAAAAACACGGACGGCATGGCCCTGGCCTACGTCGAGCTCACGTTGAATTGCGTTAAGTGCCACAAGCACGTGCGCGAGGTGCGCATGACGCGTCTGGACTGATCGCGGGTTGAGCGGCCTTGCCGCATGCCTTTGCCGGTCGCGCGTTCGCCCAGGCGCGGCCGGCAGACTTGTCCCGTGGAGTGGCGCTTCCGATCCCGCCCGACGCTCCATTCAAGGAGAAACGCCATGTTGAAAATCCACACCGTACTGCACCTGACGGATTTTTCGACCCAATCGCGCGGCGCATTTGAGGTCGCCTGTGCCATGGCGCGTGCCCGCCCACCGATTCACGTCTTGAGCTTCGCCAGGAACTTCTGCCTCAACTTGGTGACCTTGGGGGCAACCACCGCCTGGCAGTAGGGCATCTGCGGCTGCTGGCGGAAGTACCCCTGGTGATACTCCTCCGCTGGGTGGAACGCCTGGAAGGGCGCCACTTGCGTGACGATTGGCCGGGGCCACACCTGCTCCGCGTTCAACTCAGCGATCAACGTCTCCGCGGACTGCTTCTGTTCCGGCGTGTGATAAAAAATGACCGAGCGATATTGCGTGCCAACGTCGGCGCCTTGCCGGTTCAGCGTCGTCGGGTCGTGCATGGCGAAGAACACGTCCAAGACCTCGCGGAAAGTGAGGACGGCAGGATCGAAGGTGACCTGCACGACTTCCGCATGCCCGGTGCCTCCGCCGCACACTTCGCGGTAGCTGGGGGCAACCGTCGTGCCGCCCGCATATCCAGACACGACGCTGTCCACGCCGCGAAGCTGCTCGAACACCGCCTCCAAGCACCAGAAACAGCCGCCGCCCAGCGTCGCGATCTCGCGAGCGGATGATTGCGGTTGCGTTGCCATCGTGCATCCCCCTTACGGACGTTTGCCTCATAACCCGTCACATTCAGTGTACGGTGGGCGGCCAAGCGTACCAACGCAGGACTGCTCTTGCCCGCGCGGCCATCTTCTGGGAGCAATAGGGGAACGAGGCGGGGCCGTCCCGTTCCATCAGCCGTCCCGCGTGTGAGACCGTGCATGAGTGTGCTTCTGAGTGTTCAAGGGCTGACCAAGGCGTTTGGCCCGCGTCCATTGTTTGCCGACCTGTCCCTCGAGCTCCGTGCCGGCCAGCGCGTCGGTCTGATCGGGCCCAACGGCTGCGGAAAATCGACGCTCCTGCGAGTCCTCGCCGACCGGGCCGAGGCGGACGCGGGCAACCGCGCACTGCGCCGCACTGTCAAGCTCGGCTACCTGGCCCAGGACGACGTGTTCGACGCCGGCCTGACCGCGCGAACGGCCTTGCTGGCCGCACTGGCGGACGAGCCGATCGACGATCACGAGCGTGAGGTCCGTGCCATCGCCACGCTGACGCAGTTCGGCTTTGCCGACCCCGATCAGCCGGCCGACGCCCTCTCCGGCGGCTGGCGCAAACGGCTGGCCCTGGCGTGCGAGCTGGCCCGCCGCCCCGACCTGCTCCTGCTCGACGAGCCGACCAACCACCTCGACTTGCCGGGCATCGTCTGGCTGGAGCGCTTGCTCCGAAACGCTCCGTTCGCCTACCTGGTCGCCACCCACGACCGGGCCTTCCTGCGCGCGGTCGCCGACGAGGTGATTGAATTGAACCGCGTCTATCCCGGCGGTTTCTTTCGCATTGCCGGCTCCTACGACGAATTCGCCGAGAAGCGCGAAGTGTTCCTGGACGGCCAGGCCCAGCAGCAGCTTTCGGTCGCCAATCAAGTGCGTCGCGAAACGGAATGGCTGGGCCGCAAGGCCGCCGCGCGTACGCGCAAGTCCGGTTTCCGCATCGCCGAGGCAGGCCGCCGCCGCGAGGAGCTCGAGGAACTGAACTATCGCAACGCCACTGCAGGCAGCGCGGGCATCGACTTCGTCGCCACGGGCCGGCAGACGCGCAAGCTGCTCACGGCCGTGGGAATTGCCCGCTCCCTCGGCGGCCGAACGCTGTTCTCCGATCTGGACCTGACGCTGACGCCGGGCACCAAGCTGGGTCTGCTTGGCCCCAACGCCAGCGGCAAAAGCACGCTGCTCCGCGCCCTGGCCGGAACGCCTGCTCCCGATGCGGGCACGATCGTCCGCGCCGACGGACTGCGCATGGTGATGTTCGAGCAAGGCCGCGCGGGCCTCGATCCCTCGGCACCGCTGCGAAAAGCGCTCTGCCCCAACGGCGATACCGTGGTCTGCCGTGACCGCACCCTGCACGTGGCCGCGTGGGCCAAGCAATTCCTGTTCAAGCTCGAGCAGCTCGACGTGCCGATCGGCGACCTGTCCGGCGGCGAGCAAGCGCGCGTCCGCATCGCCCAGCTCATGCTCCAGCCCGCCGACGTTTTGCTGCTCGACGAACCGACCAACGACCTCGACATCCCGGCTCTGGAAGTGCTGGAAGACAGCCTGACGGAGTTCCCCGGCGCCCTGGTCCTGGTCAGCCACGACCGCGACCTGATGGACCGTCTCTGCACCGGCGTCGTAGGCCTCGACGGCCGCGGCGGCGTCGGCCTCTATGCCAGCGTCGATCAATGGCTCGCGGCCTACGAGCGTGCCCTGGCGCCGGTCGCCAAGCCGGCGGCGTCCGCAGCGCCTCGCCCGACATCTGCCCCGGCACCCAAGACGCGGAAGCTGAGTTATCGCGAGCAGCAGGAATGGGAGCAGATGGAAGCGGCCATCCTGACGGCTGAATCGCTGGTTACCGAACGCCAGGCCGCCGTGGAAGCCGCCGCGACCGCCGGCCACGTCGCCCTGACCGACGCCTGCCGGGCGCTGGAAGACGCCCAGAAGGCTGTGGAAACGCTGTACGCTCGCTGGCAGGAGTTGGAAGCCCGCCGCGGTGCGTGACCGGTGCGAACGACGGAGAATCGATCGTCATGGGCTTGCTGTTCTCCCTGCTGAGTGCCACGCTGGCCGCCGCCAAGGACCTGGTGAGCAAGCGACTCGCCTTCCAGCTGGACGGCATGGCATCGACCTACGCCTCCTTCGTCTACGCCCTGCCCTACTATGCCGTCTTGCTGGTTATCCTGTGGGCGTGCGGCTACGAGGTGTTCACGTTCACCTGGGAATTCTTCTTGCTGATCGTGTTGCGGGCCGTGACCGACACGCTGGCCGAGGGCATGAAGATGTACGCCTTCGCTTACGGCGACATCTCGCTGGTGGCGACGTTCTTCTCCATCTCGCCGCTGTTTCTGCTGGTCACGTCGCCGCTGATCACCGGCGACCCGCTCTCCTGGGAAGGCGCTGCCGCCGTCGTCCTGGTGGTCGTCGGCAGCCTGGCGCTGGTGTACCATCCCTCCTCCCGCGCCTGGACCCAACAGCGCAAGGCCATGCTGCTGGCAACGGGCGCTGCGGTCTTCTTTAGCCTGAATTCCTGCTTCGACCGCGGGTGCAGCTGCTAATTCTACAGGATGAGCTTGAGTAGCAGATGCCCTGTTTTTCAGGGTCTTCTCAAAGCTCGTGTCAGTTTCGTGCTGCAATCGCTGCCCAAATTTGGGCATTAATGGTCGATTTTCCGGTCTCCGAATGGCCGAAAACCTTGTTTTTCCCGTGTAGGATTGCTGTTTCCCTTGTAGAAAACGCAGTTGCACCCTTCGACCGCCTTGCCGTGCAGGAAGGCACCCCGGTCTTCGCCGGCTTCACCATGACGCTGCTCTCCGCCGCCTTCCTGGTCCCCTTCGTCGCCTTCCGCGGCGACCGCCGCGAGGCGCTGCGCGCCCACTGCGGCGGCCTGTGGCTGCGCGGCTTCCTCGAAGTTACCTTCATGGTCTGCAAGCTGACGGCCTTGCAATACTGGTCCGCGCCTTACGTTGTCGGCATCCAGCGATTTTCGCTGGTCCTGTCGATCATCGGCGGGCGGGTGTTCTTTCGGGAGTCCGATTTTGGGCGACGATTGGCGGCGGGGGCGTTGATTGTGGGTGGAGTGTTGTTGATTGCGTGGTTGCAGCGGTAAGCTGCCGGGATTGCTACAATTATCGTGAAATCGATCGATGAGTGGACAGGTGCGACGATCATGCGAACCATTGAAATTGTGAACGTCAATGGAACGCAGGTGGTGAAGCTACCTGCGGGATTTCATTTTGAGACAAACACGGTCTCGATCCGGAAAGAAGGAAACACGGTCATCCTCGAACCGATCAAGCCTGCTGCCTGGCCACCTGGGTTCTTCGATCGTATCCGGATCGACGAGCCTACGTTCGTGCGCCCGCCGCAGGGACAAGTCCCTCCCGCTCCCTCGCTGGACTGAACGCGTTTCCATGCTCTATCTGCTCGACACCAACGTCGGTATCGCTGTCATGAGGCACAACGCGCAGGTCGTGGCTCGAATGGCCGCCGTGGCTCCAGGGGACTGCGCCATCTCGACGATCACAACCTACGAGCTCTATACTGGCGTCGAGAAATCTGCCGATCCCGTGCAAGAGATCGCCAAGGTCAAGCTGCTGCTGGCCATTCTCATCACCGCGAATACGGGCGAGTTTAGTACTACAACGCTACGTCCACTGGAAGGATTGGCGTCTGTGTCTGTAGCCGCAGGCTTCAGCCTGCGGAGTGGCGTCTGCCGGTCCTGCGACGCACTTCCGCAGGCTGAAGCCTGCGGCTACAGACGTTTATGACGAATCCTGCTTTCAAGGTAGCGTTGTAGAATTAGTCGAGTGCCTTCGCTCACGCTTGAGAACTGGCAAGCCCCGCCGAGCCCCTAAAGGGTCGTGTACCCTCACTCCAAATCCCGCACGTACACATTCGCAAACTCCACCGCACTCCCCTGGTGCCGAAATCCCAACGCCCCCCGTTTGGCCACGCCAGGCAATCGAGCATTGTCGATCACCCGTTTGCCATTGAGGTCCACGGTCAGGCGATCGCCCTTCATGGTGATGATGAAGCGATTCCACTGGCCCGGCGCCTTGTCCGCCTTCAGCTTCGGCGTGACTGCAGCACGCACCTCGGCGGGTTGGTCCTTGTCGGCGCGGACGCTGTCCACGCCGCCGGAGCCGATGGGCCAGCACCAGATGCCGACTGATGACTTATCGCTGCCGCGCAGGGAGATGCCGCTTTCCCCGGCGTCGGGCACCTCTGCTTCTTTCGGCTTGCCGTCTTCCATGGCGGGCTCGCCGGAAGGCAGGATCACGGGGCGCTTCTTCATCGTGGGCTTGGCAGTCAAGCGCCAGTCGGCGACCAGGACGAAGTCGCCGAACTCCTTGTCGGTCCACAGGTCCTTGTCCTTGGCTTCGCCCTTGCCGTCGTAGGCGAGCAGGCCGTTCTTGGCCTGCCAGTGGCCGCGATGGCCCGCGTCGTCTTTCCAGCCGGTCAGGTCCACGCCATTAAAGAGGCGCTTCCAGTCGTAGGCTTCGTCGGCGACCTCTTCCGGCTTGGGCTTGGTGCTGGGCAGTTCCTTGATCTTGACGTTGCGGAACTGGCACTCGCTGCCTTCCGCTTCGAAGGCAAGATAGCCCTTGCGCGGCGTACACTTGCTGACGCTGGAGACGACCTTGCCATTGACCGCCAGCGCGATCTTGCCGTCGTTGGCCTCGACGCGATAGTGATTCCACTCGTTGGCGCCCTTGCAGCGGCGCTCGCTGGGCAGGCAACGCTTCCAGCCATTGGGGTGCGGCCGCTCGGGCGTGCAGTCGGCGCCCCAGATGCTGAACAGGTCGCCGTGGCTGGTGTAGAAGCCCTCCTTCTCCAGATTGACGAGCACCTGCACCTCAATGCCGCGGCTGAACGTGGGCGTACCCAGGGCCGGCAGCGGATCGCACCAGACGAAAAATCCGGAGTTGCCGACGGCATCGGCCTTGGGCGGCTTGTGCATCCACTCGAAGTCGGCAATAAAGTTCTCGTACATGCGGTTGGTGCGCAGGTAGCCCATTGGCTGCCCGGTGGTAATGACCACGCCGTTTTCCACGCGCCAGGTGCTGGGCAGGCCATTGACATTGACCCAGCCGGTCAGGTCCTTGCCGTTGAACATGGGCACAAAGCCGTCGTCCGCCGCGCGATCGGAGCCGGCCGTCACGACGAGAAGCAGGACAGCGAGCAGAAGGCAGCGCATGGCGTTCATGGGATTCCTCTTGATGGCGAATGGATTGTTCGCGGTTCCGCCTTCAGGCGTATTCCGTCAAAACCGCCTGAAGGCGGAACCGCGAACAAAGACAAATTTGTCTAAACCTGGTCCAGCAAGTGCATGGACGGCGTGTAGGCGACCTTCCAGTTGATGCAGCTGGCGAGCAGGCCGCAGGCAACGCAGCGCTGGCCGACGTATAGCCAGCGGATGAAACCCTTGTCGCGATTGATGGAGAAGCCGACGCCGAGGTTGACCGAGGTGGAGCCGCACTCATCGCATTCCCACTCTTCCGGCTCCGCGTCATCCCAATGGTCGCCGCCGTCGCAGATGGCATGGACGGCTTCACAGGCGAGGCAGACGCGGATGGCAGCCTCGGTATCGCCGTCGTATTCCAGGCGAAAGTCCACGCAGCCGCACGAGCAGCGCGCCACGCGGAACTCGTCGATGCCGTGACCGCCGTAAGACTGCTGATCGTGCTCGAGGAACGCGCGGACGTCGTCCGGCTCGGTGCCGAACCAGCCGCCCTCGGTTTCGTTGATCGTCACAACAACCATCTCCTGTGCCTTTCCCCGTCGCGAAACCCACCGCCATCGCCTCGGCAAGTCCACGGTCCGGCCAGCATGATACCTCCGCACCCGGCCAGTCGTGGGGAAAAAACGGTTCTCCCGCGCCATCTCCGCCGGCCGTTGTCGATTTGTTCCTCGACATCCGATTCGGTCGCGAAGGTGCAAAGCATCAAGGAAGATCTGGCAGAAGTTCAATGTGCCGCATTCAAGCAAAGCTACTTTGCGAAGTTCCGTGCGGTTCGGTCACTGACCCGTGTGGCCGGTCCGGTTGTGCTCCAGGCACCGGATGAGCCAGGCGAGGTGGTCGCCGCCAAAGCGAAAAAGGCGTCACCCCTCTCGGGGAAACGCCTCTTCGTTCAAAGCTACCCGGCCAGGATTCGAACCTGGACAAAGAGAGCCAAAATCTCTTGTGCTACCGTTACACTACCGGGTATCGGATTGGTCTGCGGCCAGCCCCCATGTGACTCGGTCCCGTGCGAACCATTGTAAAGGACCAAGCGTGGTCGGCAAGTGGGGTTTGGCTGCTGTCGGAACCTCTGCCGCTGTCGGTAGTGCTTGAAGGCTCACACGATATCCACCATGCGCCGTCAATCCGCTGCGTGACGTAGGTCTCGGCGGCAATGACCGAAGCGCGGAAGCCGTCGGGCAGGCCCTTCGCCTTGGCCGCCATGTCGGCTGGAAGAGGTCCCGGCGTCCGATCCGCGCCAAAGTGCGCCGTCCGAAGGCTCAAAGACTCAGCCCAAGCCGCATTTTGGTTCCGGCTGCAGCGGCCCATTTGTTAGAATCAATGGCTTGGAATCGTCTGTGTTCGAGAGGTTCCCATGTCCACACCGGACGCCGTTGAAGCCCTGTTCATGCAGTGGCAGCATGCCTTCAACCAGGGCCAGAACCCGCCCCTGGAAGAGCTGTGCAAGGACCGCCCCGACCTGATCGAGGCCCTCCGTCCGCGCATCGATGCCTGGATGTCGACCCAGGGCCGGGGACAGGCGACGAACGTCAGCGTCTCGCCCCATGCACCGATCTTTAGCATGGGGCCGCGCGCCGGCGCGGAACCGGTGGCTGGTTATCGTCTCGTTGCTCCGCTGGGTCGGGGCGCGTTCGGCCAGGTCTGGAAGGCCACGGGGCCGGGCGGCTTCTCGGTCGCCATCAAGATGATCCCGCTCGACTCCCGCGCCGAGAACTTCGAGCTGCGCTCGCTGGAGTTGATGAAGGACATCCGCCACGCCCACCTCCTCGCCCTCTTCGGCGCCTGGCGAACCGACGACATGCTCATCATCGCCATGGAACTGGCCGACCGCACGCTGACCGACCGCTTTCAAGAATTGAGGCGCCAGGGCCAAACCGGGATCCCATTCGCGGAACTGGTCGAGTACATGAGCGATGCAGCGCGAGGCATCGATTTTCTGAACGAACCGCGCCACAAGCTCGGCGACAAGGAACAAATCGGCATCCAGCATCGCGACATCAAGCCGCAAAACCTGTTGCTCGTAGGAGGCAGCGTCAAGATCGCCGACTTCGGCCTCGCCAAGTTGCTGGAACAGACGGCGGCAAGCAACTCGGGAAGCATGACGATTGCCTACGCGGCGCCGGAATGTTTCCGGGGACAGACGTCGGCGCGCTCGGATCAATACTCGCTGGCCGTGAGCTACTGTCAGCTGCGCGGCGGGCAACTGCCGTTCGAGGGGTCCATCGCGGAAATGATCGGCGGCCACGTGTCGATGACCCCAAACCTGGCAATGCTGCCGGAGGCTGAGCGCCCGGTCGTGGCCCGGTCGCTGGCGAAAATGCCGGACGACCGCTGGCCCACGTGCCGGGCCTTCGTCGCGGCACTGGCGGCGGCGGGCTTCGGTGCTGCGCCGATTCCCACGACCGACGCCGTGATGCCGATGCTGCCTGGACTTGACTCCAATCGCAGCGGCCCGACGCAGGTGGCCGGGAGCGGGTCAGTCACGCAAACGGACCGCACTGTCACCGAGCGGATTGCGATACAAGCTCCCGCACGGCGGAGCGGTGAAAAGGCCGTCCTGGCGCTCGCGGCGATCGTGCTGCTGGCAGGCGCCGGGGCCGCGGCCTGGTATTACCAGCCGTGGCAATGGCAATGGGCCGCCCTGGTCTCGACCGAGCAGCCGACCACGCAGCCGTTGGCCGTCGTTCCGAATACCGACCCGACTACCGAAGAACAGCCACGCGCGGTTGCCCTCTGCGACGAGGCCGCCAACGCCCTGGCGAATGGGGACGCCGCGCGAGCCCTGCAATGCGCGGACGAGGCGGTACGCCTCGACCCGAACCTCGCCCGCGCCTATTGCGAGCGCGGCCGGGTCCGCCAGGCGACGCGGGAGTATGCCAAGGCACACGCCGATTTCACCGAATCCTTGCAGCGCGAGCCGTGCCCCACGGTCTATGGCGAACGCGCCGCCGTTTCTTGCGACCAGAATAACTGGCTCCAGGCGATCGCCGACGCGGACAAGGCCCTGGAACTCGATGCGGAGGACGCGAAAGCGCTGGTAGTCCGCGGCCGTGCTCGGTCGATGCAGGGAAGCTGGACGGCCGCGCTTCAGGACTTCCATCGTGCCTGGAAAATCGATCCGAATCTGGCCCCGCTCTACGGATACCGGGCCTTGACCTACGCCCATCGCTCCGAATTCACCCAGGCCGCCGCCGATGCCGACCAGGCCATCCAGCTGGACGGAGAATCAGCGCTGCTCTACACGCTGCGCGGCGAGGTGGCGGGATGGCGCCGGGACTTCACGGCAGCGATTCCCGACTTCACCAAGGCCATTGAACTCGACCCGCGCTTTGCCCAGGCTTATTACGGTCGCGGTCTGTGCCACTACGGTCTGCGAGACTATGCCAAGGCCGTTGCCGACTACAGCAAGGCACTGGAGATCGCGCCGGGCAATCTTGGCTGCTTGCTCAGCCGGGCCGAGGCCCACACGGGCCAGGCGCACAGTGACGCGGCCAAGGACGACTATCGGCAAGTGGTGGAGCTGGCGACCGATCTCCTCAAGACCGACCCGCAAAACCCGTGGGCCTATCGGTGCCGGGGCCTTGCCTACAGGCATCTGGGGCAGGGCGGCCAGGGCGTGGCAGACTACACCAGGGCCATTGAGTTTGATCCGAAGTTCCGGCGCGCCTACGGCAACCGCGGCCAGGCCTACGCTGCCGACAAGGACTATGACAAGGCCATCGCCGACGCCGCCAAGCTCATCGAGCAGGAACCCCGCGACGTCTGGGCGTTGACCAGCCGCGCCTTCGCCTACCGCTCCCGGAAAGACCCTGGCGACGCGGACCGGGCGATCGGCGACTACAGCGAGGCCATTTCGTTCCATCCGAATTATGCCGTTGCCTATCGCGGACGCGGCGACGTGCATCTTCTCGATCGAAAGGACTACGAGAAGGCCATCGCCGACTACACCAGGGCGATCGAACTCGATCCCGGTTATCCCCACGCCTACGGCGCACGCGGAGTCGCCTACGCCGGCCAGAAAGAGTTTGACAAGGCCATCGCCGACTATACCAAGGGCATCGCGCTCGACCCCAAGTATGCCTACGCGTTCTGCAACCGCGGCGTGGCGTACCTGAATCGCAAGGACAATGACAAGGCCCTCGCCGACCTGAACAAGGCGATCGAGCTGAATCCGAAATACACGTTCGCCTACGGCAACCGGGCCCAGGTCCGGTCGCTCCGCCGCGAGTACGATCGCGCCATCGACGACTTGAAGAAGATTCTCGACCACCTGGATCCGGAGTACGGAGGCGCTCGCCCCCGCCTGGCGGCCGCGTACACCGACCGCGGCCTGTCCTATGGCGCCGACGCGGCGGTCGCGGCCATATCGGATTTCACGCAGGCGATCGCGGCCGACGCCAGGTACGTGTCGGCCTACTACAATCGCGGCCTGGCTTACGCCCGCCGCCAAGAGTACGTCGCCGCGTACGCCGACTACTCCAAGGCCATCGACATCGATCCCAAGCACGCCCTGGCCTATTATCATCGGGCCGACATCAGCGCCATTCGCAACGACTACGAGAAGGCAGTCGCCGACTGCACCAAGGCGATCGAGTGCAATCCAAACCTTGCCGCGGGCTTTGCCCGCCGCGCCCACTACCGCAACGAGCAGGGCAAGTACGACGATGCCATCAGCGACGCCGACGCCGCGGTGCACATTTCGCCGCAATATGCGTGGGCCTATTTTCAAGGGGCTTTCGCTTATTCCCGCAAGAAGGAATATCGCAAGGCCATCGCCCAGTATACGAAGGCGATCGAATGCGATCCCAAATACGTGCTTGCCTACAACAACCGCGGCCTGAATTACGAAATGGTCAACGAGCCGGACTCGGCCCTCGGCGATTTCACGCGCTGCATCGAGATCGATCCCAAGTATCCGCCCGCCTACAACAGCCGAGGCCTTCTCTACGCCCAGCGGAAAGAGTACGACAAGGCGCTGCCCGACTTCACCAAGGTCATCGAGCTCGATCGCAAGCCGGCCTACGGTTACAACAATCGCGGCTGGGCCCATGAGTGCAAGAAGGAGTACGACAAGGCGATTGCCGACTACACCAAGGCCATTGAATTGGACCCCAAGTACGCCCTGGCCTACGAAAATCGCGGCAACGCGTATGCCAAGAAGGGCGACAAGAAACAGGCCGAGGACGACCACAAGAAGGCCAAGGCAATACGCGAAGCATCCGGGATCAAGGAACCGATGCCGAACATTCTTCCCCCCAGGCCGGTCCCCAAGTCGATGACGAACGCAACGTCGCCCGACGGCCGTCGTATCGCTCGCGCGGATGCCAAGAACATTGACGTGACCGATGCGGCGTCGCAGAAGCTCCTCTGGCGCGTGACCCATCAAACCAAAGTGACCGTGGTCGCTTACACGCCCGACGGCAAGTACGTGGCCACGGGATGTGACGATGGCGCCGTGCGCATCCTTGATGCCGCCACCGGCAAGGAATTCGTGAGCATGCGCTGCGCTGCCGGTATTGTCAGCCTGTCGGTCTCCCAGGACAGCAAGCAACTGACGGACAAGAACTCGAACCAGCGCATCTGGGACGTCGCCACGGGAAAGTTGCTCAAGGAGAACAAGGCGGCGCCGATGATGCTTGGGGACTGATCGGCGCTGTGTGCGGGTCGTGGCGCCCCATTTCCGGCCTCATCGGGAAATTCTCTGTCCAATTTCTCCTCCGGATGGACTATACAGGAGGTAATCCTGCCTGCGGAGACCATCCCCCATGCCGTACCGGCCCTTTCTTGGCCTTGTGATCCTGCTGACCTGGAGCGGATGCTTGCGGGTCGCTCGGGCCGCGGAGCCACCCGTCGCGGATGCCAAGGGGCTGGAATTCTTCGAGAAAAAGATCCGTCCGGTGCTGGTCGAACAGTGCTACAGCTGCCATTCCGCCGAAGCGCAGACCAACAAGAAGCTCAAGGCGCAACTGTTCGTCGACAGCCGGACCCTGCTCCTCAAGGGCGGCGACAGCGGGCCGGCCCTGGTTCCCGGCAAGGCCGACAAGAGCTTGCTGGTTCACGCTTTGCGCTACGATGGCGAGACGCGGATGCCGCCCAAGCGCAAGTTGCCCGATGCGGTCGTCGCCGACTTCGTCGCCTGGGTGAACCTTGGCGCTCCCATGCCGCCGGACAAGGGCGTCGCCGCTCGCACGCGGGTGATCAGCATCGAGGAAGGCCGCAAGTTCTGGGCTTATCGCCCACCTCAATCGCCGCCGCTGCCCGCGGTCAAGGACGCAGCCTGGTCCAGCGCGCCGATCGACCGCTTCATCCTGGCATCCCTTGAAGCCAAGGGGCTTCGGCCCGTCCAGGATGCCGACCGGGCCACGCTGGTCCGTCGCGTTTACTTCGACCTGATCGGCCTGCCGCCGACGCCGGAGCAGATCGACGAGGTCCTGAAGGATTCGTCGCCGGAATGGTACGAGAAGCTGGTGGACCGACTGCTGGCGATGCCGGAATTCGGCGAGCGCTGGGGCCGGCACTGGCTGGACGTGGCTCGCTATGCCGAATCGCTCACGCTGCGGGGCTTCGTCCTGAAGGAAGCCTGGCGCTATCGCGATTACGTGATCGACTCGTTCAATCGAGACGTTGCGTTCGATCGCTTCATCCAGGAACAGATTGCCGGCGACCTGCTGCCGGCAGCGACGCTGGCCGACCGTCGGCGCCAGCTGATCGCGACCGCGTTCTTGACGCTTGGCAACCACAACCTCGAAGAGCAGGACAAGAAACAGCTCGTCATGGACGTCGTGGACGAGCAGGTGGAAACGATCGGTCGCGCGTTCCTGGCGCAGACGATCGGCTGTGCCCGCTGCCACGATCATAAGTTCGACCCGATCCCCACGAAGGACTACTACGCGATCGCCGGGATCCTGCGCAACTCCCGGACCCTGGAACATGCCAACGTCTCGCGCTGGCTGGAAATGCCATTGCCCGGCGAACCGGACCAGGAAGCGATCTTCAAGAAGCACGAGGCCGCGGTCGCGAGCCTGCAGTCCCGCATCAAGACCCTGCGCGACCAGCTAGCCAAGAAGACGACCACTGGCGGCCGCACGGGCGTCATCGCCATCAAGGACTTGCCTGGCATCGTCGTCGACGACACGCAAGCGAAGAAAGTCGGCGACTGGAAGGTTTCGCAGGCTTCCGGGACTTACATCGGCACCGGCTACGTGCACGACGGCGACACGGGCAAGGGCGAAAAGACATTGACCTTCCAGCCCGAGCTGCCCGCGGCCGGCAAGTACGAAGTTCGCCTGGCTTACCCCGCCGGCACCAACCGGTCCGACAAGGTGACCGTGCACATCCTCAGTGCGGACGGCGACAAGACCTTTCACATTAACCAGCAACAGAAGCCGCCGATCGAGGGCGTGTTCGTTTCGCTGGGCCAGTACAACTTCGAGAAGAACAACCAGGGCTATGTGCTCATCGACACGGAAGGCACGAAGGGCCACGTCGTGGCCGATGCGGTGCTGTTCATTCCCGTCGAGAAGCTGGGCGAGTCCGGCGTTGCCAAGGATGCCGCCCCGGACGCCACGGCCGATGCACTCAAGAAGCTGGAAGCCGAGCTGAAAAAGCTCCAGGAAACCGGTCCCAAGCGGCCCATGGCCATGACCGTCGTCGAGGAAAAAGAAGCCACCGACGTGCGCGTCCATGTTCGCGGCAGCGTGCACAACCTGGGCGACAAGGCCCCGCGCGGCTTCCTGCAAGTGGCAACTTACGGCACGGCCCCGAACATGCCGACGACCGAAAGCGGCCGTCGCCAGCTCGGCGCCTGGCTGGCCAGCAAGGACAATCCGCTGACGGCCCGCGTCATGGTCAACCGGACCTGGCACTGGCTGTTCGGCGTCGGCCTGGTCCGCACCACCGACAATTTCGGCACCACCGGCGAAGCGCCGTCGCATCCCGAGCTGCTCGACCATCTGGCCGTTCGCTTCATGCAAGATGGCTGGTCCGTCAAGAAGCTGGTTCGCCAGATGGTGCTGTCGCGCACTTATCGACTTGCCACCCAGGGCGAGGCCAAGACAGCCGACCCCGCGAATCGACTGCTGGCACATGCCAACCGCCGCCGGCTGGATGCCGAGTGCATTCGCGACGCGATACTGGTGGCCAGTGGCCAGATGCGATCGGACAAGGGCGGCGCGACCTTCCCGCTCACTCTTTCGGCCGACTACGGCTACAAGCACACCGATCTTCGACGCAGCGTTTACCTGCCGGTCTTCCGCAACGCCCTGCCGGAGTTCTTTGAGGTCTTCGACTTTGCCGATCCGAGCGTGTCCACCGGCCGGCGCAATGTCAGCACCGTGGCCCCGCAGGCGCTGTTCCTCATGAACCATCCCTTCGTCCTGGAACAGGCGAAGCAGGTCGCACAGCGGCTGCTCGCCGACAAGGAGCTGGACGATGCGGGCCGGATCAACCGAGCGTATCGCCTGACGCTGGGGCGAATGCCCACCGAAGCCGAGCGACGGATTGCCTTACGTTACGTCGCCGCCCGTTCCGACAATCGCCCCGCGGCCTGGGCGGAGTTTTGCCAGGCGCTGTTCGCCTCGACGGACTTCCGTTTCGTGAACTGACCGTTTCCGGAGATCGCACCGTGGATGCTTTGCTGAGCCGACGTCAGATGTTGCAGCGGGCTGCCTGCGGATTCGGCGGCCTGGCGCTGGCCGGGCTGACTTCCCAGCAAGCTGCGGTCGGCAATCCGCTGGCCCCGAAGTTGCCGCACTTTCCGCCGCGGGCCAAGCGCGTGATCTTCCTGTTCATGCAGGGCGGCGTGAGCCATGTCGATTCCTACGACTACAAGCCGCGTCTCGAGAAAGACGACGGCAAGCAGCTGAACTTCGACGACGCCCGGCAACTGGCCAATACGGGCAAGCGCGGCTCCACCCAACGGCTCATGAAGCCGATGTGGAAGTTCAGCCAGCACGGCCAGAGCGGCCGCTGGGCGTCGGCCCTGTTTCCCGAGATCAATAAGCACATCGACGACTTGTGCTTCATTCACTCGATGCACACCGAGGGCATTGCCCACGGCCCGGCCACGCTGTTCCTGCACTGCGGCGCGACCAACGTCATCCGGCCGTCGATGGGCTCCTGGGTGCTCTACGGCCTCGGCACCGAGAACGCCAACCTGCCCGGGTTCGTCTCCATCGGCCCGTCCAACGGCAACGGCGGCCCGCGCAACTACGGCAATGCCTTCCTGCCGGCGGTTTACCAGGGCACCGCCCTCGGCAAGGCGGGCGGTCCGGCCAGTGAGGCGACCATCCGCAATTTGAACAATCCGCAGCTCGCTTCCCCCGCCCAGCGCCGCCAGCTCGACCTGCTCCAGGAACTCAATGCCGAGCAGCTCAAGCAAACGCCTGGGGACAGCGAGCTGGAAGCCGTCATCAATTCCTACGAGCTGGCCTGGCGCATGCAGGGCAACGCCCCGGACGTGCTGGACCTGACGCGCGAATCCAAGCAGACGCTCGCGCTCTACGGCATCGGCGACAAGGGGACCGACAACTTCGGCAAGCAATGCCTGCTCGCCCGCCGCATGTGCGAGTCCGGTGTGCGCTTCGTGCAGGTGACTTACGGCGACAACAGTGCCAACCCGGCCTGGGACCAGCACTCGAACCTGGCGCAGCACGGCGTCCACGCCCGTGCGGTGGATCGGCCAATCGCGGGCCTGCTCGCGGACCTCAAGCAGCGCGGCCTGCTGGAAGACACGATCGTCTGGTGGGGCGGCGAGTTCGGTCGCACTCCCTATGCCGAAAAGAACGGCACCGGCCGCGATCACAACGCGGGCGGCTTCACGACCTGGCTGGCCGGCGGCGGCGTTCGCCCCGGCATCGGCTACGGGCAGACCGATGAATTCGGCCATCAGGCGGTGGAAAACAAGGTCCACATGCACGACCTGCACGCCACGATCCTGCACCTTCTCGGCCTCGATCACGAGCGGTTGACGTATCGCTACTCCGGCCGTGATTTCCGGCTGACGGACGTGCATGGACAGGTCGTCAAGGACATCCTGGCGTAAGGCTGCGGCGGTTGCCGGCGAGCGGGGCCAGTCATGGCCCCGGTTTTGCATTTGTTCGTAGTTCCGCCTTCAGGCGGCGCGGCCGCACCGCCTTCTTCTATGAGACCGCTTTTGTCAAGCTCCGTCGCTGATTTTTCTCGTGCCGTCGTGCGGGGGCGGACCGTCAGCGGC
>JAIEMG010000014.1 GCA_019752375.1 Gemmataceae bacterium
AACGCGATTCAGGCGTGATCGCAATTCCAGGATACCCCTAGTTTCAAGCGTTTCTTTGCAGATAGACTCTTAGAGCCGCTCACAACCTGAAGCTCACCATCATAGGTATCGGTCAGATAGATGATAAAGACGATCCCCTTTACATTGGTCTTCTTATTGTCAACAGTCTTATTATCGGTATGCCAACCAAGCTGATAGCCGAAACCGCTTTCATAATACCTCTGGCATTTGAGACGAAATTCATTGCCCAAATAGGCCGCGCAGATTCTGAGAACAAAGGGGTCGGTAAGCAACCTTACCACGGTTGGCGAGCTTGCAAGAATGTGCGCGAAGAACATCTGTCGGAAATACCTGACTGGCGCGACATCATTCTGGTTAAACCCCAGTGGCCGCGTTGTGGCCTCTGCCACGATAGAATTCACAAGCTCATTGTCTATCGCGCCCTCAAAGGTAAAAAAGCCCTTTTCGCGCAACTGTGCTGAAATGCTCTCAGGAGCCAAAGCGCGAAACGCCGCTGAATATAGCGTGCCGGAAGAAAAGGCTTGTGGGCGACCGCTTAAGTTTTGTGGCGCCATGACATTCTCCAATGCTCTACTCCGGGCTCGGTTCAAAGTGCATTTTTTGAAATACCATCCAAGCGAAAGTATAGCTCTTGGATGCGCAGAAAACCGTACGGTCTTTGACGGGTGGGTTGACGACTCCTAAAGGGCGGAGGCTGAAGCGCTCCGCCTCCGCCACCAATGCAACCACTTCCTCTCTTGAAAATATCGTCCAGTCCATGTGAAAAAACTTGATGTTGTCGGTATTGATTTTGTCGGGCCAGTAATCGAATGACGCAATGAAATACCCATTGGCAGCCAAGAGTCGTGAAACCTCGGAAAACAGCGCTGCTGTGTTGAGCCCGTGCTCAATCACCGAAATCGATGTGACAACTCTAAATGATCCATCTGCAAAGGGGGTTTCCATAAAGTCGCTCACGACGTAGCGAATCTCGTCGTTATAGGGCATTTCCTCAATGCTTTTATCTAGATCAACGCCTGCTAAATTTGAATAACCTAGTTTCTTGAGCGCAATCAAGATCTCCGAAGCGTAACAACCGATATCCAAAACTGGGTCGCTTTTCGTGATTTTGGAGCTCAGAAACTCCACTGTTTTCAAAATGTCCCAGCTCTTGGCTTCGTCGACAAAAAGAATTCGATTTAACAGTCCAATCTTATTCAAAAGACGCGGAAGCATGCCATCGAGTGAAGACGCGCCCAGTTTTTTCAATGCCGCGCGTGCCTGTCGAATCTCGGTCTTGTCTCTTAATACTTCCATAACAAAATTCTCTGGTCCACTTTGGCAGCAATTTCGATTGGTGCGTCTGAAAAGAGCACTCCTTCAGCGACATAGGCCGCGCCTAGACTCTTTTCCACTGGGACTGGCGAGCAGGCAATGTAGCACGATCGAGCACCCATCGCCAACGCCTTACTGAGCCGTATCTGACGACTTTCGTCCAGTCGACCACGCCCTGGCGCCGCGCCATCGGCCTTGAACCGAGGAGAACTCAGTTCTAGGACAGCGGGAGGAAGCCATCCGCAACAACGCTGCCCCCCAGCGGTGCGACTCTAACTCGGCTAGCGGATGCCACCGCCACGTATCGCTCTGGCCCTAGGTTACCGGAGAACACCAGGAATAACCCCAAGCAAGCTCCCCTGCGACACCACCTGACAGCAAACCAGTCCGAACAGGTTCAAGATCGCGCGCAATCCAGCGGGCGCGCGGTGCGATTGGATGAATCCCATCACCGACCGTTGTCCATCTAGAGCGCCTCACGTCTGCCCCGTGCCCATCGGTTATCTCTGGACACGCCACCGCCTAGCCTATCCTCGATAATAGCAGCAAAATTGCCATGCGTGGCAAATTGCACGGCAATCCAGCCGAAATTTCGCTGCCAGCGCAACACGCTGCCAAACCCCACGGGACCCGAGGGTTGCGGCAACGGTTGTTTCGGATAAAAAAGCCGGCTTCGTGTGCGACTAGCGCCCGCAGGGCTCCGAGGGCTTCCTCGGGCACCTATCGCAACTTTCTCGGCCGCGTGTTTCACGCATACGCTACCCGGCGACGCTCGAAGTGTACTTGCGGAGTCCGCCCAAACGGCTTGGTGTTGCTCGCCTTCTTCTTGTTGAACGACGCACGTCTCCGTAGAAGCTCCAGCCCAAACGGCGCAAGACAGCCCTCCTGCCAGTTTCCGTTCGCAAGGGAGCGGACGCGGCGGGCTGGCGAGGTCTACGCGGACTTCGAAGTTCGTCGTGGAAATGCTTGCGTTGGCCGGACTCGGGTATCACCTCCGGTGGTCTGGGGCCGCTGTACCGGGGAAGAGGTTTACTGCGGTCAGGATTTGGAACCCGATTGCGAGGAGGTCCCATCGGTCTCGGAGGCTTTGGCTACTCAGCTGCCGAGGCATCCGCGCTGGAGTGTCGGGTTGTCGCCACGCGCGGTCATGCCGCCGAGGAGATCCTGGGTGAGCAGGCCATCCCGATTGCCTCGCGCAACCCGCATGCGCTGACACAGGGGATCCTTCGTGCCGCGTAGACGACCGCGCCGCGGCCCGCGCCCACACAGTGCTACGATGTGCCGACTCATCTCCGCGCGGTCCTCGAAGTCTACGGAAGGGTTTTGTGGGGAGCCGAGCCTCGGCAACGCGAAGGTCGCCATTGATGATTGCGGCTTCACAAACCTGCGTCAAGGCTCGATGCCGGATCGCGTCGTCGATCAATCCACGAAAGCGCAATACTCGCCCCGATGGCCACCCCCTCGATCAGCCCGCCAAGGAACAGGGCGCGTTGCCACGGCGGTTCAAAGCGCAACGTCACCTGTGACGCCTCGGGCGGCACCGTGACGACCATGCGATGCCACGGGTCCGCTTCCACCGGCAACTGCTGTTCGCCCGCATAGGCATGCCACTGCTTGCGCCACAGGACATTGACGACCAGCTTGTCCCTGGCGCCTGGCGGTTCGGTGGTAGCCACTTCAATCTGCTCAGGCGTCCAGCGCAACGGCAGTCCTCGCTTGGGCTGGGATTGCCAAAAAGCAAGGGCATCCGGTGGCGGCAGTTCGAGAACCTCCAGGCCATCCAGCTCGAGACGCAGCTTGCTCGCGGCGCGCATCGACTCGGTCATGCTCGTTGGGTATTTCAGGATGCGTGTCCGTGCAATCGTTCCGCCAAAGTCATGGTTGTAGGTGCCGGACGGCCAGGAGGGCTCAGGAAGCATTTCGCCCATCAAAATCCAGCGTACGCCGAGCGCTTCGCAAGTCCGAAAAGGGTCCTTGAGGAGTTGCTCGCGCACGTCGATCATGGGGGGCGTCGATTCGATCAAGGGATTGTAGCCATCGATGGACGGGATCCGGTAGACCGTTGGCATGCACTGCTTGAGGGCCTTCATGTACCCGTCAGCGGCACTTCGCTCGCGAACGAGGCTGAGAACCCGCGCCGGTGGCAACGCCGAATCCAGCGACACTTCGGGATCCATGAGCGTACGCATCGCGGCGGGCAATGGCGGATAAGGGCGCTCGGCATAACTGTAGAAGCTCGCCTGACAGTGCTGGACGTGATAAAGCAGCAGCGCCGCGACGGCGACGGACAGCCCCTGAATCCAACGGCGGCCACCAGGCCATGCCGTGGAAAAGCGCTGCAAAAACAGGCCGCCGCCAAGCATGCCGAAGAACAACAATTCGGGCATGACCCGAAATGGATGGTTGTTGATCGGCCCAAACACCGGAACCTTGGAGAGCACCGTCCAGAGAAAGCCGGCGTGCCCCAGTGTCAGGACAAAGGCTACCATACCCGCGATCAGCCACACATTCGGACCCGGGCGCACGCCTTCGTTGCGTACGACCAGCAGAAGCATTGCGGCTAGAAAAAAGGCCGCCGGGAATAGCGTGCCCCAGTAGTAGAACTCCCCGATCGATTCCGTGTGGAAGGAACCCCATTGATTCGGATGCCGAGCGGTGGCCAGCGGATACGGCAACATCATTGTGAGCGTACCTTGCGCCACGCCGTTGCCGTAGTTGCCGCTCCGCTGAATCGGCCCGGTCACATCCAGCATGACGTAGAGCAACGGCAGCGACAGCGCCAGACCGTGGATGCCAGCCACCCCCACCCACGGAACACGGTTCCAGGGCACCTCCTTGCCAATCAGCAACAATCCCAACACCAGGCCGTAAAACGCCAGTCCGTACAGCCACATCGGAGTGAATCCGACCTGATACCATAGTCCAATCGTCAGCCCGGTCAGAGCTGCCCACCTCCAGCCCACCGGACGCCGCTGCAGCCACAAGATGGACAGCATAAGCAATGGGAGCCACACGAGCCACGGCGTCCCTGCGGTCACCCACGACCGGCCAAGGATCAGGGTACAGCCGCTGAGGACAATGCTGAGCGCCCCCGCCATGGCCAGGGCGGGCGTCATCCCCAACCGCCGGGCCAGGAGGTAGTTCAAAAAGTAGCCGGCCGCCATGTGCAGCAAGGCGAATACGTCGAAGGTCCGATGGATGTCACCAAGCCCGTACTGTGCGATCGCCCAGGACAGCCACAGTACGGGGTAGGTCAGGCCGAAAAATCCCAGCGACAGCACCGGAGCCCCAGAGAATTGATACGGGTTCCACTCGGGCCGATAGCCCGATCGTATGGCCTGCCAGCCATACGATCCCATGGGGTGTGTTTCCACGAGGTTATCATCTTGCATGAAATAGTACGATTCCAGGCCCTCCAGTCTTGCGAACGCCACGAGCATGACGAGGAAGCCACCCAGCATCCACGGCCAAGAGCGCTGCGCCACCAGTTCTGCGTCGGGAACGGCCTCCAGGCCGAGGGCACGGCGGATAGCCTGCTGGAGACGGGGGTTCCGCTGGGCACGACGACACAGCAACCATGCCATAGCCAGGAAGACGCCGGAAACGATCAGCCACGGCCGGTACGCGGCCAGCAGTTCGTCGTCGCCGCCCCAGTTGACGATCGCCGAAAGCATGGTCAGCTTCGAACGCGGCAACTCGACCTCGGGCGGAGCGATCAGGTTCACCCGGGGGACCCCATCCTCGCGCTCCACGGGCTCAACCTTCCACTGCGCTTTCACCTCGGAGCGATCGAACTGCCACTCGCGCTCGCCGATCACCACCTTGAGGGATTCGACTTTCTCGACCTCGGCGGCCGGTAACTCGACCTGCACCCTGTTCGTGAAGCCCAGAACACTGGCGGCGGTCTGGCCATTGACCCAAATCTCGATGGACCGGCTCAGGTGAAACTGGCTGCTCAAGCGGCTGCTGCCCAGGAAGCCGCCGATGTGGAAGAGAACGAAGGCAACCAGCAGCATGCTGAGCGGTCGGTACTTCATGATGGTGACTCTGAGAAATACGACACGGCAAACCTCGACGGGCCATTCACGGACTGCACAGGAAGGGGCCTGGTCCGCGACCGAGGGCCTGGAGACCATTCAGCGGGGCACGATGGATGAACCGGTCTCGGATCATGGGGCGCACTCGGACACTGGAACGACCTCGGTGACAGATCGAGAAACCTACCACAAAAAACCATTCTATAATGGATTGTTCAGCGGTATCGCAGCGCTTCAAGTTCTCGGCGGCATGCGACTACGTTCTGGTGGCATGTGGCGCGCCGGTTGTCAAGGGATTCCGGCGTCACGGACGAAACCATCGGCACTTCATGGGGAACCACACGTTGACGCGAAACAATCCCAACGGCTTCAAGAGTGTCCTGGTGACGGGCGGCGGCGGCTACGTCGGCAGTGCGCTGGTGCCTCGGCTGCTCGATGAGGGCTATCACGTCAAGGCCGTGGACCTGTTCTGGTTCGGCCAGGACATCTTCGGCGAGCATCGCAAGCATCCGGCACTGACCCTGATTGACCTCGACATCCGCAACGGACCGGAACTGGCCCAGCACCTCAAAGGGGTGGACGCGGTCATTCATTTGGCTTGCATCTCAAACGATCCCAGCTTCGAGCTGGACCTGACGCTCGGCAAATCGATCAACTTCGATTGCTTCCCGGCGTTGGTCCAGGGCGCGGTGGACGGTGGTGTGAAACGCTTCATCTATGCCAGTTCGTCGAGCATCTATGGCGTCAAGGAAGAGCCGGACGTGACCGAAGATGCCGTTCCGGAGCCGTTGACGGATTACTCGAAGTACAAGCTGGCCTGCGAGCGCCTGCTCCGGGAGCACGATGCGCGCGGCATGGAACGCGTCACCATTCGGCCCGCGACGGTGTGCGGCTACGCGCCGCGCCTGCGTCTGGACCTCGTCGTCAATATCTTGACCACGCACGCGCTGGTGAACCGCAAGATCCGCATCTTTGGCGGCAAGCAACTTCGGCCCAACATTTGCATCCACGACATGGTACGCGCTTACCTGACGCTGCTTGAAGCTCCCCGTGCCCTGGTGGACAACGAGGCGTTTAACGCGGGCTACCACAACCACTCCGTCGAGCAGCTCGCCCACCTGGTGCGCGACGCGCTGGGTGATCCGTCCATTGTGCTCGAGCAAGTGCCGACGGACGACAACCGTTCGTATCACATCAACTCGGACAAGATTCGGCGCACGTTGGGTTTCACGGCGCAGCACACGATCCAGGACGCGGTGCGCGACCTTGCCGACGCATTCCGCGGCGGCAAGGTACGCGATCCGCTGACCAATCCGATCTATTACAACATCAAGACGATGCAGCGCCTCAAGGTAAGCTGACATGGACTGGACCGAGCTGGAACGGATCGCGGCGCAGGTGCGCGGCAAACTGGTGGAGCTGTCGCGCCAGGCGGAGGCTCCGCATCTCGGATCGTCGCTGTCGTGCGTCGATATCCTCGTTGCCGCTTACTGGAAGTGCCTGCGCGTCGATTCGAAACGGCCGGATGATCCCGGACGCGATCGGTTCATTCTCAGCAAGGGCCATGCGGCGACGACGCTGTATACGGTCCTGGCTATGCGAGGCTTCTTTCCGGAGAAGTTGCTCGACTCATTCGGCCAGCCAGCGGGACCGCTGGCGGAGCAGCCGGCGCCGCGCTGCGTTCCAGGCGTGGAGGCCGCGACCGGAAGCCTGGGCCATGGGCTGGGCATGGGCCTGGGCATGGCGCTGGCGGCAGGCATCCAGAAGCGAAACTACCGTGTCTTCGTCGTCATGAGCGATGGGGAGTGCAACGAAGGGTCGGTCTGGGAGGCGGCGCTGCTGGCACCGGCAAAGGGCGTCGACAACCTGATTGTAATCATCGACTACAACAAGTGGCAGGCCACCGATCGCAGCAATGAGGTCACCGCCCTGGCGCCGCTGAAGGAGAAGTGGGCGGCCTTTGGCTGGAGCGCTCACGAAGTGGACGGCCATGACCTGCGTGCTCTTGTCGACGTGATGAGCAAGGTGCCCGACGGCACCGGCAAGCCGATTGCCGTGGTGGCGCACACGGTCAAGGGCAAGGGCGTCTCCTTCATGCAGGACGACAACAACTGGCACTACCGGATTCCCAAGGCGGATGAGGTTGCGGCTGCCCGGAGAGAGTTAGGTCTGGCATGAGAAACGCTTTCGCGTCCGAGATCACGGCACTGGCGGATGCCGACGAGCGTCTCGTCATGCTGTCGGGAGACATCGGCAATCGCCTGTTCGATTCGTTCAAGGCGCGCCATCCGGACCGTTTTTTCAACTGCGGCGTGGCCGAAGCCAACATGACCAGCATGGCAGCCGGCATGGCGGCCTGCGGTTTGCGTCCCATCACCTATACGATCACGCCGTTCGTCACCACGCGCTGCCTGGAGCAGATCCGGGTCGATGTCTGCTATCATGAGCTGCCCGTGACGATCGTCGGCGTCGGCGCGGGCCTGTCCTATGCTTCCCTGGGAGCGACCCACCACTCGTGCGAGGACATCGCGTTCCTGCGAGCCTTGCCGAACATGGCCGTCGTCTGCCCGGCCGATCCGATCGAGGTTCGCCTGGCCTTGCGGGCCGCCATGCGCCACAACGGGCCGCTTTATTTGCGTTTGGGCAAGAAAGGCGAACCGAGCATTCATCGCGGCGAGCCCGACTTTGCCATTGGGCGGGCCATCGTGGTGCGTCCGGGCAACACCGTTTGTCTCCTGGGGACCGGAACGATCTTACCGGTGGTCCTGGAAGCAGCCGAAGAGCTTGCCCGGCGGGGCATCGATGCCGAGGTCGTCAGTTTTCACACGGTCAAGCCTCTCGACCGGGACAAGCTGCGGCAAGCGTTTGCTGCCTTTTCCGTCGTGGCTACCGTCGAGGAGCACAGCGTCATCGGCGGTCTCGGGGGCGCAGTGGCCGAGTGGCTGGTCGACGAGGGGCCGCAGAAAGCCCGATTGGTGCGGTTCGGCACGCGCGACACTTTTTTGCACGAGTCCGGCGATCAGGACCATGCCCGCGCGTATTTTGGACTGACGGCGACTAACATCGCCGCGACATTGCTGGAGACGGCACGCCGTTGACCGTCGCGGAGGACGACTTGGTGAAAACGATGGCGGCAATCCTGGTCGAATTGGGCAAGCCGCTGGCGGTTGCAGAGCTGGAAGTCCCGCCGTTGAAGCCAGGTCAGGTGCTCGTGGAAGTGGCATTCAGCGGCGTTTGTCATACTCAGCTCTCGGAAGCGCGTGGACGACGCGGCGCTGACCCATACGTTCCGCACTGCCTGGGGCACGAGGCCAGCGGCTGGGTGCGCGAGCTCGGAACCGGCGTCCGCAAGGTCCAGACCGGCGATGCGGTCATCCTCTCCTGGCTCAAGGGTTCGGGCGCCGACATCCCCGGCACGGTTTATGCCTGGAATGGCCGCGACGTGAATGCCGGCGGCGTGACCACGTTCTCTCGCTTCGCCGTCGTCAGCGAGAATCGCCTGACCCGGCTAAGTCCCGATTTCCCGCTGCGCGAAGCGGCACTCCTGGGTTGTCCGGTGCCCACGGGCGTGGGTGCGGTCGTCAACACCGCTGCCGCCCGGCCAGGGCAGAGCGTCGCGGTATTCGGTGTCGGTGGCGTGGGCTGCTGTGCTGTCGCTGGAGCGCTCGTTGCAGGCTGCCATCCGATCGTCGCCGTGGACGTCAATCCGTTCAAGCTGGAGCTGGCGCGAAGCATGGGCGCGTCGCAGACCGTGCTGGCCAGCGATGCGGACGTCGTCAAGCGGGTGGTGGACGCTGCGGGCGGAAGCCTGGACCTGGCGATCGAGGTGACCGGAATTCCCAGCGTCATGCAGCAGGCGCTGCTCGCGGTGCGACCGCGCGGCGGCATCGCGGTGATCGTCGGCAACGCCCGACATGGCGAAACGGTCGAGATCAATCCACGCCTGTTCAACGATGGCAAGCAGCTTCGCGGCACCTGGGGCGGCGACACCGACCCGGACCGCGATTTCCCCCGCTATTGCCGGCTCGTGCAGTCCGGCAAGCTTGGGCTAGCGCCCCTCTTGTCGCGAAGCTACCATCTCCCGGAGATCAACCAGGCGCTCGACGACCTGGAAGCGGGCACGGTGTTGCGTCCGTTGATCGATATGTCTGCTTGACGCGGAGACGCGACCATGCGCATCGGCGTCGATTTCGACAATACGATCGTTTGCTACGACGTCATCTTTCACCGTGTCGCCGTCGAACGAGGCTTGGTGCCGGCGGCCCTGGACGCATCCAAGGAACAAGTGCGCGAACACCTGCGCCGGGCCGGACGCGAAGCCGAGTGGACGGAAATGCAAGGCCACGTCTACGGCAGCCGTATGGCCGAAGTGGGCGCTTATCCCGGTGCGCTTGCCTGTTTCGCTGCCTGGTCCCGCGCGGAGGTTCCCGTGGCCATCATCAGCCATAAGACGCGCCACCCCTATCGAGGCGAGCGTCACGACCTTCATCAAGCCGCGCGTGACTGGCTCGAGCTGAACGGCTTTTTCGATCCCCAACGGATTGGAATGTCATCTGGGCAGGTCTATCTTGAGTTGACCAAGGAAGAAAAATTGCGCCGGATCGCCGACGTTCACTGCACGCACTTCATCGACGACCTGCCGGAACTGCTCGCCGAGCCTGGATTCCCTGCACGAGTCCAACGCATCCTGTTCGATCCGCACGACGCACATCCCGACAATCCGCGCTGGGAGCGGTGCGTCTCCTGGGCGGACATCCAGCGTTTGCTGCCCGGTGTAGCCGTGCCCACGGCGGAGCGTCAGTCATGATTCCGGACGAACTCCGTCCCGCGCTGAATTCCGTGCTGGACCGTGCCGGCCTGCCGCGGAGCTTCACGCTGCATCCGCTGCCTGGTGGAGGCAACAATCGGGTATTTCGGCTGGATGTCGATGAGCAGTCGTACTTTCTGAAGGTCTATTTCCGTCATGCCGGCGATACGCGCGATCGTCTCGCGGCCGAGTACGCCTTTTCCCGCTTCGCCTGGGATCGGGGCATCCGCCAAGTGCCGCAACCGCTGTGCGCCGACCTCGAGCACGGCTTGGGGCTGTATGAGTTCATCACGGGACGCAAACTGGAAGCACCCGAAGTTGATCTTGCCGCCGTCCGGCAAGCCCTGCACTTCTTTCTGGAGGTTAATCAGCACGCGGCATGTGCGACGGCACATGCACTGGCCAACGGGTCCGAGGCGTGTTTCTGCCTGGCCGATCACCTGGAGTGCGTGGAACGCCGCATTCAGGCGCTGACACGATTCGTTCCCCTGACCGAACTCGACCGTTCGGCGGCGACGTTCGTCAACGGGGCGGTCGTGCCGGCGTGGCGAGCAGTCCGGTCCGGCGTCGAAAGCGAAGCCCGGCAGCACGGGTTGCAGATGACCGAGGTGCTGGACGCTTCTGAACGCTGCCTGTCGCCCTCGGACTTCGGCTTCCACAACGCGCTGCGACAGCCGGATGGCTCGCTGCGTTTCTTCGACTTCGAGTACGCCGGTTGGGACGACCCCGCCAAACTCGTGGGCGACTTCTTCTGCCAGCCCGCGCTGCCGGCACCGCCGGATCAGCTGCCGGCATTTATCGCCGCAGTCACGGAAACGCTCCAACGGGCCGAGACCGCACGGATTCGCATTCATTTGCTGCTCCCGGTCTATCGCCTGAAATGGGTGGCCATCCTGCTGAATGAATTCCTGCCGGCCGGCTCGAACCGTCGCCGCTTCGCCCAGCCGGGCTTCGACCCCGAGGCCCGCAAATCCGCTCAGCTGACAAAGGCCCAGGCCTTGTTGCAATCGGTGTCATCGGGTGCTGGCAGGTCTCCCGGAGACGCTGGAACTGCCTCGTTCAAGAAATAATGCTAGGGTGTTCTGAGGATGACCGCAGACCTATTGAAAAGTGGACCGGCATGACCACGGTAGTCGTTCTTGGCGCCAATTCCTTTTCCGGGCAGGACTTCGTGGATCTGCTGCTGGACCGGCCGGATTACCGTGTGATCGGCGTCAGTCGTTCGCCGGAGCGGTCCAGCCTGTTTCTGCGCTACCAGCTGCGCGCGGACCTGTCGCGGTACGGTTACCATGCCCTGGACCTCAATCGCGACAGCGCGAAACTGCTGGAATTGCTCGACGCGGAACGACCAGAAGCCATCGTCAATTTCGCCGCCCAGAGCGAGGTGGCGCCTAGCTGGGAACATCCCGAACACTGGTTTGAAACGAATACTGTTGCCCTGGCCAAGCTCGTCAATCATTTGCGCCGACGCGACTACCTCAAGAGATACCTGCACGTCTCGTCGCCGGAGGCATACGGCACCTGTATCGGCACGGTGCGCGAGGATGCGCCGCTGAATCCAAGCACGCCGTACGCCGCAAGCAAGGCCGCTGCCGATATGCTCCTGAAAGTCTACCATCGGCAGTACGGGTTCCCGCTGTTGACCGTCCGAGCGACGAACGTGTACGGGGCTCGCCAGCAACTGTTCAAGATCGTTCCGCGATCGGTCATATACATCAAGCGCGGGCGCAAGATCGCGCTTCACGGCGGCGGGCGTGCCGTCAAGTCGTACATCCACGTGCGCGACGTGTCCCAGGGCGAACTGGCCATCCTTGAAAAGGGGCGCTTGGGGGAACTGTATCACCTCTCGCCGGATCGAGGGATTGCGGTCCGCGACGTGGTCGAGCAGGTCGCGGCCCGGCTGGGCAAGTCGCTGGCGGAAGCAGCGGAAACGACCGAGGAACGTCCGGGCCAGGACGCTGCCTATGTCATCGATTCCACAAAGGCACGCAACGAGCTCGGCTGGCGTCCGTCAATTTCCTTCGAGCAGGGTCTGGCGGAAGTTGTAGACTGGGTCAATCAATACTGGAGCGAAATCGAGAAACAGCCCCTCGAGTACATCCACCAACCGTGAGCGGTGGCGGTCCGTTTTCAGGGGCCCTTGCCAGCAAGTAGGAGTCGCATGTGCCGTTGGTGGATTTCATGTCGTCGGTGCACAAGAAGACGCAACGCGATTACTTGGGTCGTGTCACGGCGTACCCCAAGGCCGAAGCCGCGAAAAAGGCCGGCGAATGGGGCTACGATTATTGGGATGGCTCCCGTGACACCGGTTACGGAGGTTATCGCTACGACGGCCGCTGGCGCAAGGTGGCGGACAGCCTGGCTGCCCACTACGGCCTGCGTCCCGGCGACCGCGTGCTTGACGTCGGCTGCGGCAAAGGCTTCTTATTATACGATTTGACGCAAAGCGTTCCCGGCCTCGAAGTGAGTGGCCTGGACATCTCCGCGTACGCAATCGAGCACGCCCAGGAGGAAGTGCGTCCGCGCCTGCTTCTGGGCAACGCTCGCCAACTCCCCTTTCCAGACCACAGCTTCGATCTGGTCATCTCGATCACTACCCTGCACAACCTGCCATGCTACGACCTGGAAAAAGCGCTGCGCGAAATTGAACGCGTCGGCCGCCGCCACAAGTACATTTGCGTGGAATCGTTTCGCAATGACCAAGAGAAGGTGAACCTGCTGTACTGGCAGCTGACGTGTCGCTGCTTCGCATCGCCGGAAGAGTGGCAATGGTGGTTTGACCACTGCGGCTACACGGGCGATCATTCGTTCATTTACTTTGAGTGACGGCGTTTGCCGGCGCCGTGCCCCGATGTTCCCGAAAGACGGGCAGGGGAACGATGAACGTGCCCCCTTGCTGAAGATACGCCGGGTGTCGCTTGATGATGGCCTCGGCGAAGCGCCAGGCCGCGATCAGCACAACATCGGGCTTGTCGTCGTAGAGGGCTTGCGGGCTCTTGACGGGCTTCCCGAAGCCGGGCGAAAGCGTCCCGGGACGGATCGGGTTGTCGTCGACCAGGAAATCGATCATCTCGCCGATCTTGAAGTGGTGTAACAACGTCGTCACGGTTGCGGACGCGCCATACCCGGCCACGGATTTGCCGTGCGCCCGGCAGTCCTGGAGATAAGCGGTCGTCTGGTCGCGCAGCCGGTTGACGCGTGCGATATATGCTCCATAAGTGGCAGTCTCATAGAGGCCGGCCGATTCCTCCCGTGCGACGAACTCGGCGACGTGTGGAGAGACTCCCCTCGGCCCACCCAGCTTCTGAGCAAAACCACGCAGCGATCCGCCCTTGCTGGGCACCCACTCCACGTCGAACAGGTGCATTCCGTGTCGGCGCAGGAACGCCTCCATCGGCTTCACCGAGTGATAGCACAGGTGTTCGTGGTAGATGAAATCGAAAACGAGCCCTTGCACCGTATCGAGGAGGTAGGAAACCTCGAAGACGAAGGCGCCATCGTCGGCGAGCAGCGACGCGATGGCGTCGGCCATGTCGCCCAGTTCGTCGTTGTGGGCGAACACGTTGTTGGCTGTGCAAAGCTGGGCCGGTCCGTGTTCGCTCAAAATACGGCCGGCGGTTTCTCGATCCATGAAGCCACAGACGGTCGGGATGCCTTTCGCCGTGGCGTCGCGGGCAATTTCACGAGCGGGATCGATGCCGACAACCCGCATCCCTCGTTGAGAAAACTGGCGCAACAAGGTGCCATCGTTGCTGCCGACGTCCACCACCAGGCTTTCGGGCGCCAGCGTCAGCCGGTCGGCAACCGCGTCCGCATACCGGCGAAAGTGCTCCTCGAGCCCAGGCGACGACGCGGAGGTATACACGTAGTTGGCGAACAGCCGAACCGGATCGATCACGTCGAAGAGCTGGACGTGACCGCACGATTTGCACAGGAACAGGTCGAGCGGAAAACGCTCGGTTGCTTCGTGAGCTCGCGCCGGCGGGAGATACCACTCGGCCAGCGCCGACGGCTCCAGCTGGAACGCACAGGCGACGTCAGTGGAGTTGCACAGACGACAAGTTGTGCGACGGCGGTAGAAGGGGTTCGCTGTCATCTTCGTCTCTTGGGAAACTTTCAGGAACCGAGGGTCTCCTGCCATTGCAGCGAGATGCCGCCGTCAACCATCAGGGACTGGCCGGTGATGAAAGACGCCTTGTCGCTCAGTAGGAAGAAAATGGCATCCGCGACGTCCTTCCATGTGCCCATTCGCTTCAAGGGCGACCGCTCGGCCATGGCCCGATACACATCCGGATGTTCGCGGTAGTGGACCTCATTGCTCGGCTTTACAAAGGTTGCCGGACAGACGGCGTTGACACGGATTCCCTTGCCGCCAAGCGCGACCGCGTAATAGCGAGCAATCTGGCACATGCCGGCCTTGGCAACATGGTAGCTGCACGGAAGCTGCGGCGAAATGAACTGAGCGTTGACGGACGACACCATCACAATGGCGCATGGCCGCGCCAGGTCAAACGCCGAAACGACTTGTTCGATGAATGTTTTGACCGCCGTGAGGCTTGTGCCGATCTCGCCGGCCCAGTCATCGTCCGATCCGCGGAATCGCTGAAAGAAGGCCAGTTGCGTCAACGGCCCGCGTTGGTGGACGATCCGGGACAGCAAGGGTGCGATCCCAGCGGTTTCGCGAATGTCGAAGGCGTAATGGCCGTCCGGAGTCGGCTCCGCGGCCGAGCGCGCCACCGTGCTGACACGCGAGCCCTGTTGCCGCGCCATCTCCGCGAATTCCCTTCCTAGCCCGCGCGACCCGCCCACAACAAGGACGTGCGCGTCCGTCATCGGGAAATCCCCAGAGTCTTGCGTAAGGACTCCAGATAGCTGCGAACAGCGTCAGGATTCGTTCCATCCGGAGACCAAGCTGCGAAGATCGTGTCCTCGCGGCGAAAGGGTCCAGAGGTGGTTTCCTTCGCCAGCAACTGGTCGGATTCAATCATGAGACTGTGATACGTGTTTGCCGGGATGCGGCAGTAGAAGGACCGTCCCGAACCGATGGGGCCAAGGGCCACACGTTCCGTGATGTTTCCCTGATCGTCGAAAAATACATAAGTTCCGAGGCCTTCAAGAACAAAGAGCGATTCTTCCTTGTCCACGTGCAGGCTTGGCCGAATGTATGTGTCGCCGGAGAACACCATGAGCATCTCGTGCAAGCGGTCGTCGGTGGCGCGATGACAGCAGATGCGCAGCCGATCGAGATGCTCCTGGTGCAGCGTGTTCTTGAGAAACTCGTTCTCTTGACGGCTCAGAGGAACGATGGCGTTGGCAGCCTCCAGGACGAGCGGGCTCAGCTTCTTGAGCTTCAGCATTCCGTGAAACCTCTCGGGTGGCAGACCAAGGAAAACGATCAGGCGACGGCAATCTTCCGGTTGAGATCGTCCAGGTAGGTGGCGATGGCATCCCGTTCCGACTCCGCGGGCGCCCAGTCGGCGTAGGCCGTGTCGGCCGGGTCAAAGGGACCGGGAGTCGCTTCGAACAGAACGATCTGATCGGACCGAATCAGGATGGTATGGAAGACCGTGGCCGGCACCCGGCAATAGTAGGCCTTGCCGCTGCCGACATCGCCCATGCGAACGACCTCGGTGAGCTTGCCAGACTCGTCAAAGAAGACGAAATCCGCCTCGCCCTTGATAACGAAAAGCGATTCGTCCTTGCCGAAGTGGCGGTTGGGCCGCACGTAGGTTTCCTTGTTATAGATGACGAACATCTCGTGCAGACGCTCGCTGGTGGACTTGTGCGCGCAGATGCGTGCACGCTTCCGCGGGCTGAGATGAATGGCCCGGTCCAGAAAGCCCAACTCGTCTGCCGACACCTGCACAATCGGGTCGGTCACATCGTAGACTTCCGTGGTTTTCATCTTCAGGTTGAGCACCGGTCCCTCCGGGTTGAGCTTGAACGATCGTTCAGCTGTTCGGCGCGGGCTTCATGTTGCAGCAGACGGCGAGCAAGTAATGAGCCATCGGGTAGAAGCCCGTATGCACCACCTCGTCGTTCATCGAGAAAACAAAGACGTTGGCGAAGAAGTCGCCGAGGACCTTCTTGAGATCGTCGCCGCTCTTGCAATTGACGTGGCCCGCGATGCTGCCGGGCGAAGCGTACTTCTGCGACTCCAGCGACGGGGTGCCGAGGATGAGCACGCCGTCGCGACCGAGGGAATCGCGGATGTTGGCGAGGAAGCGTTTCTCGTCGCGCTGCTCGATGTGTTCGAAAACATCCAACGTGTATACGGCGTCGAAGTTCTCGCGGATGGGTCCGGAGAGCATGTCGTGCAGAAATACTCGCAATTCCCAGTCCGAGTCCATGCGGGCCTCGACGTCCCGGGTGAACACGGGGTCGAAATCCGTCACGGTGACCGACGGGACCGCCTGGCGCACCAGTCGGGAACCGTAGGCGTCCGCGCAACCAACCTCAAGGACGCGCGATTTCCCCGCCAGCATTTTGGCGACGAACTTGTAGCGGGCGAGCACAAAGCAGAGTCGCTTTGGGTCCGTCGCCCAGACGAAATTCGTCATCACTCCCAGCGAGGCCGACCCCTTGCGATCACGTACGTCCAGGCAGGCATTGTACTGCGGTTCCTTCGTCTGCTCGCTCACGGAGCCATTACCTCAATCAACAGAGAAAAGGCAGAAGCCGTCCATTCCAGGCAAGTATAGGTTGCCGATCGCTTCGAGGACAACCATGTCGTCAACATGTGCCGACAAAGTCATTCCGCTGTCTCAGGTACACGGTTACTTGCTCGCAAGCGACGGCCAAAATTGAATCACGTCATTTCGTGATCTATACTACCAACAGACCCAAGCCGATCCAGTGCCTCCCAAGCTATAACTCCTTTCGTGGCCTAAAGGTAGCGAGAAGGCTCTGCGGCAAAGGCTTCAGGTTTTTCGGAATGCCGGCGTTGAAGAGACACCCTTAGCCGAAGGATAATCAGACATGGCTTCCAGGAATGTTGTGGAAAACGAGATCGATCTGACACTCTTCGTCGCCTGCTACAATGAAGCAAAGAATATCGTCACCACCCTGAAAACGCTTTTGGAAGCCCTGAAGGAGGTTGATTTTACGTGGGAGATCATCGTCATCGATGATGCGTCCCAGGACAATTCCGTGCAGATCATTCAGGAATTCCTCCAGCTGCGCCCAGACTTGCCGATCCGGCTCGCCACCAACGAGCAAAATCGCGGCCTGGCGCAGAACTACGTTGATGGAGCGTTCCTGGGGCGTGGGAAGTACTACCGGCTCATCTGTGGCGACAACTCGGAGCCGCACGAGACGCTTGTCGAAGTTTTCAAGCAGCTCGGCAAGTCGGAACTGGTGCTCTTCTACCACGTCGAGAATATCGGGCGTGGCCTGTTCCGTCGCGTTCTGTCGCGGACTTTCACAGGCATTGTCAATGCACTCAGCGGTTATCGCCTGCATTATTACAATGGCCTGGCCATTCACACGCGCTACAACGTGATGCGCTGGCACAGCAACTTCCGGGGTTTCGGTTTCCAGGCGGACCTCGTCACCCGTTTGCTCGATCAAGGGTGTGCCTACGTCGAGGTTCCGGTCAAGGTCACGGAACGCACCGAGGGTTCGTCCACGGCGTTGCGATTGAACAACATCCTCTCCGTGCTGCACACGCTGCTCGACATCTCCATTCGTAGGGTCGGCCGGCTCCTCTATGGGAAACCGCGCCCGCGAGGCCGGATGGTGGCCCTCCCGGCATGGTCCCTGTCTCCCGCGACGATTCCGCAGCGAAACCTGGACGGCGAGCCGGTCACCATCGAGTCGAGGGCCGCCAAATGAGGGTGGCCCTCTTCGCGGCCGGGCTCTTCATGGCTTCATTCCTGCTGCACTTGTGCTTGTGGAGGATCCGGGTTCCGCGCCGGCAGACGACTGCCCTCTTACTGATCTTCCTTCTACCCGTGACACCAGTGCTGGTTCTGTGGAGCTTCCTCCCGGCCCTCCACTGGTTTGGTATTCCCGGTCCGTGGGAATTTGCGCACGTGGCCCTTTTCCAGATTTCGCTGGCTCTGGCCTACATTGTCGTTTATTCCGCGCTGGAGCAAGATAGTCCGACATTGATCATTGTGACGTACGTGGCCGCCGCAGGAGACGCCGGCCGATCGCCGCAAGACATTCACGCAATCTTCGTGACGAGCGGACTGCTCCGCATCCGGATTCAGTCGATTCTCGCGAGCAACTTGGCCGAGTGCTCAGACGGCATGGTCACCCTCACGCCAAAGGGCCGGTTCTGGGCCGCGCTCTTCGGCGGTGTCCGCCGGGTCTACGGCATGGACAAGGGGGCTTGACGCTCGATGGGCGACGTCTATCCCTGGCTGGTCCTGGCGCCGATATTCGGACTGAGCGCTCAGGTCTTTTTCCATCTCGTCCTGTGTTGGACCTGCAGGCGGTGGGGATTTTTTCGACGACTTGCGGTGTCCAGCGCGGCCGGATTCGTCGGCGGGACCGTTGCCTCCGTCCTGGCACTTCTCGAGATGCAGTCGCCGGCCGCGGACGTCGTCGTGCTGCTGTTGTTCAATGCTCTGATCTACCTGGCCCTGTCCTATGGCTATTTCAACTTCATTCAGTTGAATGTTTCGTCGCTCCGCATTCGCATGCTGCACGAGCTGTCGGTAAACGCGCAAGGTCTGTCCGAGCAGAAACTCCTTGACCTGTACAATGAGCGCGAGATGCTGGAGTATCGGCTGGCGCGTCTGGTTCAAGGCCAGCAGATTGCGGAAAGACGCGGAAGGCTCTACTTTCGGCGATCCGCGGTCTACGCCATTGCCCTCGTGATCGACTTCTGTAAGCGACTCGTGGTCGGGCGACGGATCCGCGACGCGTATACTCCCTCGTCTCCAGCAAAGGATGGTTCGCGTGCCGATCCGGCCTGATAGCGACAACGTCGAACCGATCGTTCTCAATTCGGGCGAGGCGAGGCGATCCATGGCTTCCATTAACAAAGTCGGTTCCTTGCAGGAGGTAGCCCGGACCCTGTCGGCGGTGCGCGCGGGTGGAAAGAAAGTCATCCTCTGCCACGGCGTGTTCGACTTGCTGCACATGGGCCACATCCGCTACCTCCAGCGGGCGCGCGAGCTAGGCGACGCCCTGGTGGTTACGGTTACACCTGACCGATTCGTCAACAAAGGCCCGCACCGTCCCGCCTTTGGCGAAGAAGTCCGCGCTGCCGCGCTGGCAGCGCTGGAGTGCGTCGACCACGTGGCTGTCAACACCTGGCCGACCGCCGTGGAAACCCTCCGCCTGCTCAAGCCGAACATTTACGCCAAAGGCGCCGAGTATCGCGACAAGCGCACGCCGGAGATCGTGGTCGAGGAAGAGACGGTCCGCGAAGTCGGCGCCGAGATCGTCTACATCGACGACTTCACGTCCAGTTCCTCGCAGCTTCTCAACAGCTTCCTCTCCTTGTACAGCGACGAGACTCGTCAGTACCTCCAGCAGCTTGGAGAGAAATACAAGGTCGATCAGATTCTTCACTATGTCGAGGCTGCACGCGACCTGAAGGTTCTCGTCGTCGGCGAGGCGATCATCGACGAGTATTACTACTGTCAGACGCTTGGCAAGTCGTCCAAGGCGCCGATCCTGGCCATGCAGTACATGTCGCACGATCGCTTCGGCGGCGGCACGCTGGCGATCGCGAATCACCTGGCGGCCTTTTGCCAGGAAGTCGGCCTGGTGTCGATGCTCGGCAAGCAAGACTCCGACGAAGATTGGATCCGCAAGCAACTCAAGGACAACGTGGATGCGGTGTTCGTTCGCAAGACCGACGCGCCGACGATCGTCAAGCGTCGCTACCGCGAGAGCTACTTCGCCCAGCCGGTCTTCGAAATCTACATCATGAACGACACGCCACTCAGCGACGCGGACGACGCACGTCTCTGCGCCCGACTCCGTGAGCGGGTGAAGCACTATGACCTGGTTGTCGTCGCCGACTACGGACACGGCATGTTGCGCCCGCAAGCGGTGGACCTGCTGTGCAATGACGCCAAGGTACTGACGATCAACGCGCAGGCCAACGCCGGCAACGTCGGCTATCACACCATCTCCAAGTACCGGCGCGCCGATTATGCAGTGATGTCGGAACAGGAACTGCGACTCGATTGCCGCAGCCGCACGGGCGACCTGAAGGCAATGCTCAAGGACGTGAGCGGCCGATTGTCTACCGGACGCATCGTTTGCACGCGCGGTCAACGCGGCTGCCTCGGTTACCAACCCGAAGCCGGCTTCACCGAGGCGCCGGCCTTGGCCACGAAGCTGGTGGATCGTGTCGGTGCTGGCGATGCCTATCTCTCCACCTCCGCGTTGTGCGCGGCCCAGCAGTCGCCCATGGACATCCAGATGTTCCTTGGCAATGTGGCCGGCGCCGAGGCGGTCGCCACTGTCGGCAATCGCGAGACGCTTGACGCACTCCGGCTCCGGCGCCACGTTGAATCCCTGCTCAAGTAATCCTCACGTGGATTGCAGAAATGACGAACCGCTGGGGCGTGCCGCCCCACTCACTTCGTTTCGGCATCCAGCGCCTTGCGGCAGAAGACCCAGAAGCCCAGTTCCTTGAGCTCTTCTTCCAGCGAGGGACGGTCCGAGGTCTGCAGGGAGTTGCGGACTTCATCGAGAAGCAGCTCGCCGAACTTTTCGCGCGCTCGCTGCAGGACCTTGCGCATGCCGACTTCGGAGAACGGCTGGTCGGGCCTTAAATGCTCGGTCAGCCGTTCGGCCATGTCGGCTGCGGTCATCCGCGGAAACTCCACCTTCGAGCGAAGCACCAGGGAGAGGAGGGGCCCGTTCGCGCCGGAGCTGGCAGCCAGCGCGGCCCAGGCCCGGTCCAACAGTTCTTTCCGCCAGCACTGGAGGAACTCCGCCGCGCTGTCGTCAGGAGCGGCAAACTGCTCCAATTCCAGCTCCAGGTTTTCGCCGTGCTTGCGGTCCCGCCCCTTCTGCTTCTGGTAATTGATAACCATGTTGAGCAGCGCCCGCTTGACATAGTCCCGGAAGCGCCCGCGGTCGGGGTCGGCGCCCTGGAAGTCGCCGCGAACGAAACGAAGGGCGAACTCCTGGAAGAGCTCGTCCGCCGTGTGGGCATCCTGACGCAGGACGTAGAGCAGATAGCGATAGATCGGCCGCTGATAGCGCTGGAGCAGGGCTTCCTGGGCTTCCTGACGTCGATCGGCGGTGGAGCTGTGCGCCGAACGCACCATCGTCCAGATGGTGGAAATTTGGTTCAGACGTTGGTCGAGGGCGTCGGGATCCACGTCATTCCCCAACTTTCCATTCATCGTCATCGGCGAAGTCCTGTGCCATGCCGTAGTGTAATCGGCGCTGTCAAGTCCCGCAACAATCGGCGTTTCCGCGCTATCCCGACAAAATCCAGAATTGCTGTCACACGGGAGGTACCTCGTTGTATGGCAGGTTGAGACCGGTTACAAGCGAGGCATCGACAGCTCGCATTCCTCCATTCTACCTTCCGAGAGAGGTGAATCATGGCAAACTGGCAGAGCGTCATCGACCAGGCCCAGTCCGACCCCAAATTCCGCCAGCGGCTCAAGACCGATCCGGTTGCCGTCCTGAAAGAAGCCGGCGTACCCGTCGCCTCGGGCAAGACCGTCGAGGTCGTCGACGAGCGGCCCGGCGAGATGCACCTGTTCATCGGCGCCCAGGACGCGTCTCCCGGGGTCAATCGCATTCTGGAACGAGCAGACAAAGATGCCGCCTTCAAGCAGCGTCTGCTTTCCGAACCCCGGGCCGTCGTGGAAGAAGCCATTGGTCAGAAGCTGCCGGCCGTCATGCGCGTCTTCGTTCACGACCGGACGCCGCACCACACATACCTGTTCCTGGGGGCCCCAAAGCCCGAAACGGAGGAACTAAGCGACCTGGAATTGGAAACGGTTGCCGGGGGCGGCCTGATTGCCCGGGTCCGGGACTTTTTGTGCAGAGACACGCCCACAGGCGGTACGAAAACGGAGCAAATCGCCGGAACGAACGCCTCCATCACCTGGAATGAAATGAGCGGCACGAATCGGCCCGGCGCAGGGACCTACTACGATTGACCGTCCATCCAGGCCCGCGGGCGTTTCCACCAGAGATCTCTCGACGTCGACCAGTCGTGCCAATCGTCCATCCGGTCTTTCAGCAGGCCCCAATGGCTTTGTTGGCCGATGAATGACTTCGCGATCGAGATTGTGGCACGGTCGGCCAGTCCTGCCGAGGCGGTCGGGTGGAGCCCGGCCGCCACGGATCACGAGGCGCAGCGCCTGCTGGAGCGATGGGAGCAGCGGCTGCTACTCGACCATCCGGACGGCACCGTTTTCGAGAAACGCCTGAGCGCCCTGGGCCTGGATCGGACGACCGCGTTGTTGCATCTGACGCCCCGGCGCATGCCGGAGGGTACGCCGCTGCCGTCGTGGGCCCCACTGCTCGGCGACGTCCTGAACCCCCATCGCCAGGACCGATCCGAGGTGGCGCGGGAGACGTTACTCGAACCGCCGCCGCTCTTGCCGGATCAAGGAACCACCGAATCGCCCAAGTTTCCCGTGCTTCCCGAACTGGTCCGTCCCTTTCTGAGCGTCGTCCTGGATCAACTCGACAAGCACGCCACAGTCCAGCGCTGGCTGGCCCCGTCGGCGGTGGACGATGTGCTTCGCTTCGCCGGCTGGCGCTTGTCGGCCATGGCCGGTCGTACCCTCGCTTACGAGCTGAAGCGGCACGCGCGGCGCGGGGAGTTGATCGGCAACTCCTCTGAAGAGCGCTATCGAGACTTCATGCATCGGTTCGCCGGCGATCGGGACTGGCAGCGGAACCTCTATCGCAGCTATCCCGTGCTGGCCCGAATCATGGCGCTTCGCTGCCAGCAGACAGTCGCGGTGTGTGTCGAATTGCTGGAACGACTCGATCGCGATGCGGTGCGCCTGGCGGAACACTTCAACAACGGCCGCGAGCTGGGAACGGTCGAGCGGCTGCGCGCGGGACTCTCCGATCCTCATAACGGCGGCCGTACGGTCTGCATCCTGCACTTTCACAACGGACTGCGACTGGTCTACAAGCCACGCTCGCTTCGGGCAGACGCTCGGTTTGGCGCGTTAGTCGACTGGTGGAACCGGCTGGACGCCGGTCCCGACCTCAAGCCCGTCCGCGTGATGGAAGGCGAACAATACGGCTGGGCGGAGTTCATCTCCGCCGCGGCGTGTGGCGCGCGTTCAGACGTGGCCGAGTATTTTCGACGCCAGGGCGTCTACCTGGCGCTGTTCCGCTTCCTGCAGGGAGCGGATTTTCACGGTGACAACTTCATCGCTCACGGTGCGTATCCGGTGCCGGTGGACCTGGAGGGATTGCTGGCCGGCGCCAGCTCTCGACCACCCGAGCAATCGCGGGACGTGCCGCCTTGCCTGGCGCCGCTGGACGATGCCCTGTTCTCGTCCTGCATGTTGCCGGTCTGGAAGGTGCGCGAGCCCGACCAGATTTGCGCCATCACTTCGGCCCTCACCGCATCGGTCGGCCGTGACGAAACCCAGCTGGCTCCCGTCTGGACAGGGATCGGAACCGACCAGCTGGGACTGCGCATGGAACGCCGCGCCGTGGACGAAGGCCAGAGCTTGCCCCAACTCGACGGCCGACGCATCGGTCTGGAAGCATTTCTGGCCGAGTTGATCGATGGCTTCTCGCGTGGCCACCATGCCTTGACTGCCCATCGCGATTCGCCGTTGCGTGAACTTCTCGATGGCTTTCGCAATGTCGACGGCCGTTTCGTTCTGCGCGCCACGGCTGAATATGCATTCCTGCTCAACTGGTCCACGGCTCCGGACCACCTCGTCAGCGGTCCGGCACACGACGTGGCCTTCGAAATGCTGTGCAAGTACGCCTGCGGTCTGAGCGATGGACTCGATTTGGTCGATATCGAGAAACGCGCACTCTGGCAGCGCGACGTGCCCTATTTCCAAGGAGCTCCGACGTCGCGTCAGTTGCGGGACGCTGCCGGCAACCCGATTCCGATCAAGCTGCCTCGCCCGTGCTGGGAGCAGATGGAGCACACGCTTACACGGGCTTCGGAACGTAGCTGTCCATTCTGTGCGCAGGGCAGAGCGGCCTGAGCGCCTCAGGTTCACTTGGCCGCCCTTGGAGGTTTCC